>CP007494.1:2724918-3049837 GCA_000612485.1 Bordetella holmesii ATCC 51541 | reverse complement strand
TTTTTGACCGCTCGCGGCCCGCTGACCGACGCCCTGTCCTCGGCCATTCTCGCCGAGACCGGACTCACTACCGAACTGTCGACCACGGGGGGCACGTCGGACGGGCGCTTCATCGCCAAGATCTGCCCGCAAGTCATCGAATTCGGCCCGTGCAACGCCACGATCCACAAGATCAATGAGCGTATCGCCCTCGACAGCCTGACTCCCTTGAAGAACATCTACCGGCGCACGTTGGAAAACCTGCTGCTGGCACATTGAGGCTTTATGCCGTCTAACGATCGCCAAGAATTGCAGACCCTGCGCGACCTCATCCGCTATGCGGTGTCGCGCTTTCATGCCTGCCAAGTCGCCCTGGGCCACGGTTCGGACAATGCCTGGGACGAGGTCGTTTACCTGGTGCTGCACGGCCTGAATCTTCCGCCCGACACCCTCGAGCCTTTTCTCGATGCCCGCGTCGTTGAACAAGAGCGCGAGCGCGTGCTCAACCTGATCGACCGGCGAGTCAACGAGCGCATTCCGGCGGCCTACCTGACCCAGGAGGCATGGTTGCGCGGTCAACGTTTTTACGTGGATCAACGCGTCATCATGCCTCGCTCGCCCATTGCTGAATTGCTGGATCACGGTCTGGCTCCCTGGGTGCGTGAGCCTGAATCCGTGCAACGGGCGCTCGACATGTGCACGGGCTCGGGTTGCCTGGCCATTTTGGCTGCGCTGGCCTTTGCACACGCACAGGTCGACGCAGTCGATGTGTCTGCCGACGCGCTCGAGGTCGCGCGTCGCAATGTCGCCGATTATGGTCTGGAAGATCGCCTGTCTTTGCATCGTAGTGATCTGTTCGAGGACCTTCCGGAAGTGGCCTATGACGTGATCGTTTGCAACCCCCCTTACGTCAACAGTCAGTCCATGGACGAGTTGCCGGCCGAGTATCGCGCAGAGCCTTCACTGGCTCTGGCCGGCGGCTCGGATGGGATGGATCTGGTGCGTCGCATTCTGCATGCGGCCCCCCGCTATCTGGCACCGCAAGGCATACTGGTACTTGAAATTGGCCACGAAAGGGATCACTTCGAGTCCGCATTCCCCGATCTGGAACCCATGTGGCTGGATACTGAACAAGCCTCCGGCCAGATTCTTCTGTTGACCCGCGAGCAGTTGTGATACGTGCCTCTGGATTGACCCTGCGCCGCAGCACCAAAGTGCTGCTCGACAACGCAGAATTTGTCGTCAACCCGGGCGAACGGGTGGGTTTTGTGGGCAAGAACGGCGCGGGTAAATCGTCGCTTTTCGCTTTGCTGACAGGCACCCTGGATCAGGATGCCGGTTCGCTGGATGTGCCCTCGGGCTGGCGTATCGCCAGCGTTCAACAGGAAATCGCCGCAGACGACAAGCCCGCCCGAGAGTTCGTCATCGACGGGGACACTCACTTGAGAGCCTTGCAGGCCGAGCGTGCCAGCCTGCCGGACGATCAAGGCGATCGGATAGCCGAACTCGAGGCGGCACTGGCCGAGGCCGACGTCTGGAGCGCCAATTCACGTGCCGAACAGTTGCTGGCCGGTCTCGGTTTTGCGCCTGACGAGTGGATGAAGCCCGTAGCCAGTTTTTCCCGCGGCTGGCGCATGCGGCTGGCTCTGGCACGCGCCCTTATGGCGCCATCGGAATTGCTGCTGCTCGACGAACCCACCAATCACTTGGATCTGGACGCCATGCTATGGCTGGAGAAGTGGCTGGCGGCGTACCCCGGCACCGTGCTGCTGATTTCTCACGACACGGAGTTTCTGGATGCCGTCGCACGCGTCATCCTGCATTTCGATCACGGAAAACTGATCCGATATCGTGGCGGTTACGAGGACTTTCTTACGCAGAGAGCGGAACGGCTGCACCAGGCCAGCATCGCCCATGAGCGCCAGACGCGCGAGACCGCGCGCCTGCAAGGCTTTATCGATCGTTTCAAGGCCAAAGCATCCAAAGCCAAACAGGCGCAAAGCCGCGTCAAAGCGCTTGCACGCATGCAAACGCTCGCTCCCCTGCATGCCGAAGCAGGTATCGATATCCGCATACCATCACCGGATCACACGCCGGACCCGCTGCTTGTGCTGGACAAAATGGCAGCTGGATACACCCGTGCCGATGGCGAGCCTGTTGCGATCCTGCAGAACGTAACCCTCATGGTACGCGCCGGGGCACGCATCGGCGTGCTAGGCGCCAATGGTGCAGGTAAGAGTACGCTGATCAAGACGCTGGCCGAAGAGTTGCCTTTACAGGCGGGAGAGCGTCGTGCATCCCGAGGCCTTGCCATCGGCTACTTTCACCAGCATCAACTCGACATGCTGGATCTGGACGCCACACCTCTTCAACACCTGGCACGGCTTGCGTCCGACACACGCGAACAGGAGTTGCGCAACTACCTGGGCGGATTCGGGTTTTCCGGCGACACCGTCAACAGCAAAGTGGCCCCCATGTCGGGCGGAGAGAAGGCCCGTCTGGCGCTCTCGCTCATCGTGTGGCAAAAGCCGAATCTGCTGCTCCTGGACGAGCCGAGCAACCACCTGGATGTCGAAACCCGCGAAGCGCTCGCTGCAGCGTTGGCCGAGTTTTCGGGAAGCATGCTGCTGGTCTCGCATGACCGTCACTTGCTGCGCACCACCGTCGACAGCTTCTGGATCGTCTCCGACGGACAAGTCAGGGAATTCGACGGGGATCTGGAGGACTATCGCGATTGGCTGACAGCCCGCAATGCCGAAGCGCGCGCCGAGGCCGCGCCCAAGGAAAGCGACAGCGTAGATCGCAAGGCTCAGCGCCGCATCGAAGCTGAACAACGGCAGAAGCTCGCCGTTTTGCGCAAACCGCTTCAGGCCCGGCTCGCCAAGGTCGAAAGCGAAATGGACAAGTTGCGTGCGAGGCTGCATGCCCTGGACGCGTTGATTGCCGATGCAGACCTCTATTCCGATGCGCGCCGCTCAGAGCGCCAACAGGTCATGAGCGAGCACGGCGAAGTAGGCAAGCGGATGAATACGCTCGAAGAAGAGTGGCTGGACATCCAGACCTCGCTCGAGGATCTCGCACAAGACCTGCCGGGCTAGCCGCTGGCCAGCGACTCCCGGCCGGCCAGCGGCTACCAAGCTGCCGTGTCCCGCCACGGCAGCTTAGTTCCGCCACGCAGGCTGCGGACATAATTGAAGTTTCTGATTATACCGCATGAGGTTTCGCCGCCGTATCGGCCGGGACCCACGCAAGCCTGCGCACGCCTATAGTTTGGGCTCTCTCTGGTTCCGGGTTTGCTCATGTTTGGCTCTCTTCCCCTTCTGCTCCATGGCTGTTTTTTACCGTCATCTGGAAGTTCAGAATGTGGATTCCTCTGCTTCGGCGCTATGCGGCGCTGACCACCCTCCTTGTTTGCGGCGCCGCGACGGCCCAAGAGCAAACCGCCCCCAAGCCTGCGCAAGACCCTACGCCATGGCTGGACACGGTGTCCGTCACGGCCCCGCTGCCACGCGAACATATCTATACATCCAGTGAAATCCGCGCTACGCCAGCATCCAACCGTGATCTGAGCTCGCTGCTGTCGACACTCCCGTCGGTACGTCAGGACAATGCTGTCGCGGATAGCGCTGGCCGAGGTTCACTGGACGTGGCCGACATATCTTTTCACGGCTCCAGCCCTTTCCAGAATCGGTTCCTGATCAATGGCGTCAACGCGACCAGCCAGGTGGATCCCTCCAGCAAAGATCGTTTGCTGGGTAGCGTGCCCAGCAACCCCCAGGCCTATTTTCTGGATACAGCGCTGCTTGGCGAAGTGCGCGTTTTCGACAGCGGCATCCCGGTGGAGTACGGCTCATTCACGGGCGGCGTGGTCGACGCCAGCCTGCGCCGGCCGTCCGGCGGCAATCACATCGAGCTGGGCTATCGTTGGAACAGCTCCAACCTCACCCGCCAACGGATCCCGGACTATGACCTCGAAAAATGGACTCAGGGCGAGCCTGGCTTTACTCCCCGTTGGCGCAAGCGCTTCTACACCGTCACGAGCGACCTCTCGCTGGGCGACAGGAGTGGCGTGATCCTGGGCGTATCGCGACGCGAATCGCACATCCAGCGCTTTCGTCTCGGCGCCATGAACGATCTGGACCTCATCGAGCAGGACAATTACGCCGACCGCGTCGACAATTTTCTGGCTGACTTCACTCATCGCATCGATTCCCGGACACTGCTTGATCTAAACATCAAGCACGCCAACCGTCGCGAGCATCTGGTCAGTATCGAGTCGCGCGATACCGACTGGCGCAACCAGCACCTCGCCCACGGTGTGGACCTGGGTCTGGAACACGAATCCGGCATCGGGCAGTGGTCGCTACGCGCGGGGCTGGATGACTTCAACAGCCGACAGAACTCCGTTCACAACGCGTTCGTTCAACACGAGTTCGAAGACGGCAGGCCGGATTTCTCCAGCGGCGGTTACGGCAAAAGCGAAAGAGGTCAGCGCAATCTCACCTTCAATAGCCGCCTGGACCTGGCCCCCTGGCAAGCGGCCGACTGGCACTTCAGCCCTTATGTCGGCTTGCAGGTCGAGCACGCTCAGGCCCGCTTCAAACGCTATCGCGAAGCCTACTCCTATCGCGCGATACATATGCTCGACGGCACCGAGGCCCAATCCTCCAAGGTGCGCCACAAACCAGGCAGCGTATCTCTGCAGCACACCCAGCTCGGGCTATACGCCTCCAACGACTTGCGGTGGCGGCGTTGGACGCTGATGACGGGCTTGCGCTACGACAAGGACAATTTTCTGAATCAGCGGCATATCGCTCCCCGCAGCCGCCTCGATTGGGACGCGCGGGGCGACGGAAACACCGTGTTGAGCGCGGGTTGGTCACGCTACTACGGCGCGCAGGCGCTGAAGATCGCGCTCGCCGAAGAGTTCAGCCGCCTGAGCGAAGTCGTCCTCGACGTCTTCGGCAATCCGGTCGTCGACAGCAGCCTGGCCACTCGTGTCGACTATGCTGGTCTGCGCAGCCCTTATGACGACGAATGGGCCTTCTCGCTGACACAGAAAGCGTTCGGTCTGCAAGGCGTGCTTTCTTTCGTCCACCGTAACGGGCGTGATCAGGTCGTCAGGCGGGGCGACTCCTATACCGGCTACCGCTACACCAACGAAGGGCGATCACGTACACGGGACTGGACCCTTACCGTCAGCAACGAGAATCCTTGGCGTATCAGGCAGACACTGTGGCAGGCGTCATTGAGCTGGGGCTATCAGAAAAGCCAGCGTAACACCCGTCTCGCGGAAGGCTACGAAGCCTCGCCTGCCGAACGCGATGCTTACGTGATCTATCGGGGCAAACGTATCCGAGCCTCCGACCTGCCGCCGGGCGACTTCAACCTGCCCCACAAGGTTTCGCTGGATATCCACGGACAATGGCCGCAGCTCGGCTTGAGTTGGAACAATGCGCTCAACTGGCAGAGCCGTCGTCACGACATCCTATACGTGGACAGCACGCCGGGGCGGCACCCTCTGGATATTTATGCGCCCGTACGCCTGCCATCGCACTGGACGTGGGACACACGCATTGCCTGGTATCCAAGTTTCGCCAAAGGCCTGATGATGGCAGTCGATGTACTCAACGTCCTCAACCACATGCCCCCTCTGACAGCCACGCGCCCGGGCAACGACATCGACGAACGTCGATTTCGCACCGGGCGCGAGATCTGGCTACAGGTAGCGTACCGTTATTGAGGACTGCCGTTCAGGCAACGATGTCCAGTTTTGCAATGCCCAGCGCCAGCGTTTTGGTGCCGACATCACGGAACTGAATCTGCGCCTGGGCGTCTTGGCCTGCTCCGCTCAGGCCGATGATAGTGCCCTCGCCAAAACGGCCATGGCGCACACCTTGCCCCACCCTGTACTGCACGTCGCCCACGGTCACCCCATTGGTACCCGTGCGCGGCGCCCGCGGTGCGATGGTGCCGGTATGGCGACGGCCATAGGCATCACCCCGATCTGTCCAAGCGATGCTGCTGGCAGAGCTCAGGCCAGCGTTACTGCTCGCACGCGGCGTCAGCCACTTCAGATGCGCCTGCGGAATTTCGTCCAGGAAGCGCGAGCGCATGGCGTAACGGGTCTGCCCATTCAACATCCGGCTTTGCGCCAGCGTCAAATAGAGTCGCTCACGCGCGCGAGTGATGGCCACATACATCAGACGGCGTTCCTCCTCCAGTCCGGCGGGCTCCAGAATGCTGTTCTCATGAGGAAACAAGCCATCTTCCAGCCCGCTGATGAACACGGCATCAAACTCCAGGCCCTTGGCCGCGTGTACCGTCATCAACTGCACGGCATCCTGGCCAGCCTGCGCCTGGTTGTCACCTGCCTCAAGCGCGGCATGTGACAAGAAGGCAGCCAGGGGCGTCATGATCGGAGCCACCAGGGCCGCCTCCGGCTCCTCACCCACTGCAGGCGCAGTCCCCTCCAGCAGCTCGCCGGCCGGCAACCCCTCGACGTTCTCTTCGGTAGCAAACACCGCCGCCGCCGTGACGAGTTCGTTCAGGTTTTCCAGGCGCTCGGCACCCTCACGTTCGGCCTGATAGTGCGCCTTCAGACCGCTTTCTTCGATGAGATGCTCAACCATTTCCGGTAACGGCAGCTCTCGCGTCTCTGACGCCAGGCGACCGATCAACTGGGCAAATGCAGCAAGGTTTGCGCCACCCTTGCCAGGCACGCGGGCGACGGCACCGAATAAGCTGGTCTGCCCGCTCTGGGCGGCATCCGCGAGTTGCTCGAGCGTGCGGGCGCCAATGCCGCGAGTGGGGAAATTGACCACTCGCATGAATGACGTATCGTCGTCGGGGTTGGAGATCAGCCGCAGATAAGCCAGCGCATGCTTGATTTCCTGACGCTCGAAAAACCGCAGGCCACCATAGACTTTGTAGGCTACGCCCGCAGAAAAGAGCGCGTGTTCCAGAACGCGTGACTGCGCATTGCTGCGGTAGAGCACGGCGATTTCGCTGCGCGAACGGCCTTCGTGGATGAGAGCGCGAATTTCTTCGACCACCCACTGTGCCTCCATACCATCGGAGGGCAGCTCCATCACACGGATGGGTTCGCCTTCGCCCTGGTCGGTCCAGAGGTTCTTGCCCAGGCGCCCCTGGTTGTGGCCAATGAGCGCGTTGGCAGCATCGAGGATATGGCCAAAGGACCGGTAGTTCTGCTCCAGGCGAATGACACGTCCGTGAGCATAGTCGCGCTCGAAGTCGGCCATGTTGCCGACGTTCGCACCGCGGAAGGCATAAATGGACTGGTCGTCGTCGCCAACGGCGAAGATGGCCGCGCCGCCTCCGGCCAGCAACCGGAGCCATTTGTACTGCAGCGTATTCGTATCCTGGAACTCATCGACCAGAATATGGCGAAAGCGCCGCTGATAATGCTCTCGCACCGGCGCATTGCGTGACAACAGCTCGTAGGCGCGCAACAGCAACTCGGCGAAATCCACCACGCCTTCACGCTGGCACTGGGCCTCGTAGAGCTGATAAATCTCGATGAGCTTGCGCCGATGCGCATCCCAGGCCTCTACCTCGGCCGGACGTTGGCCTTCTTCTTTGGCGCTGGAGATAAAACGCTGAACATCGCGCGGGGGATATTTCTCGTCGTCGATGCCTTGAGCTTTGAGCAGCCGCTTGATGGCAGCGAGCTGGTCGGCGGTATCGAGGATCTGAAAGGCCTGGGGCAGCCCGGCGTCACGATGATGCGCCCGCAGCATGCGATTGCACAGACCATGGAACGTCCCAATCCACAGCCCTCTGGTATCGATAGGCAATATGGCCGCCATGCGCGTCAACATCTCGCGGGCAGCCTTATTGGTAAACGTAACGGCCAGGAGTCCAAACGGACTGGCCTGGCCGGTTTGAATCAGCCAGGCCATGCGGGTCGTGAGGACCCGGGTCTTGCCGCTACCCGCCCGGCCAAGACCAGGGCGTGTTGCGGTTCTAGAGTGACTGCGGCGCGTTGTTCGGGATTGAGCTTGTCCAGCATCATGCCGCGTAGCGGCGCAAATTGACAGCAAACTGCTCCAGCCCGGCGATGCCACTTTGCTGAGCGCGCTGGCACCAGGCTTGCAGGTCATGCAGCAACTGCTCGCTGCTGGCGCTAGAGCTTTCCCACAGGCGACCAAGTTCACGGCGCATTTGCACCAGGGTCGACAGCGAGGCATTTTTGGCGATGACCTGATCCACCTCGGCCAACTGCGCCGGACGCAGCACATCTTCGTTGCGGGTCAGCGTGCGGCGGGCGCGCTTGAGCACCGTCCAGTTGCAATCCTCGCTACCCTTGCGGCGCGACGATTTCAGCTTGGACATTTCTTCGCCGGCAGCCTTTTTGATGACGTCAGCGTAGCGGGCCATGACTTCGTATCGGTGCGTGATCACGCCTTGCAAGGTACGCAGGTCGATGGACTTGGCATCCGGATCCAGCGTGAGCTTGGGAGCGACCTTCTTGACCTTGGCCAGACCCAGCCAACGCATGACGGTGATGTAGCCCCAGCCGATATCCAATTCATACCACTTGGCCGAAAACTTGGCCGATGTGCCATGAGCGTGATGGTTGTTGTGCAACTCTTCGCCACCGATGACGATGCCCCAGGGGAACACGTTGGTGCTGGTATCGGGGCTGTTGTAGTTGCGATAACCCCAGTAGTGGCCGATACCGTTGACCACGCCAGCGGCCCAGAAGGGAATCCACGCCATCTGTACAGCCCAGACCGTCAGGCCCATGGCGCCGAACAAGGCGATATCGATGGCCAGCATCGTCAGCACGCCCCACAGGCTGTGCTTGGTGTAGACGTTGCGCTCGAGCCAGTCGTCAGGGGTGCCATGACCAAACTTGGCCATGGTTTCCTTGTTGTTGGACTCTTCGCGATACAGTTCGGCACCGCGGAACAGCACCTTCCAGATGCCAAAGAGCATGGGCGAGTGCGGATCGCCCTCTTTCTCACACTTGGCGTGGTGCTTACGGTGAATGGCGACCCATTCCTTGGTGACCATACCCGTGGTCAGCCAAAGCCAGAAGCGGAAGAAATGCATGACCGCAGGATGCAGGTCGAGGCCTCGGTGCGCCTGACTACGATGCAGAAACACCGTCACGGACACGATCGTGATGTGGGTCACGATCAGCGTGAAAGCGAGGATCTGCCACCAACTGGCCTGAGTCAGACCACCGGATATGAAAGAAAGGATGTAATCCATAAAACCGTTTTCTAGCCTCACAGAAAGAGTGGGAGAAGTGTAGCCCACCTGAATTTCTTATGACAGCGCAATTTCAAAATAGTTTTTGAGCGAAATCAAGTACTAAGCCGTCTTTCGCTCACCCTGGTGGGGGGCTGCGCCAGCCGGCCAAAGGGCTGCCTGTCGCCTCTAATATGGTTCATCGAGGAATACCGGGGAATGCAGACCGGATCTTGAGGAAGAAGTACTCCTGATCGCGGTAGCCGTAGGCGCGGCGCTTGATGACTTTGATGGTGTTGTTGATGTGACCTGCCCCCAGATTTAGTACGGCACCGACATAGAGCCCAGGGGTAAAAGACCTTCTTTCTGATGAGCCTGCACGAATTGCGCCGGCGTTAAATATCCGAGCGCGCTGTGAGGCCGATCGGTGTTGTACTCGACTCGCCAGTTTTCGATCAAGCTTTTAGCCTGTCGCAGGGACAAGAACCAGTGCTCGTTAAGGCATTCGTCGCGGAACTTGCCGTTGAAACTTTCGATATAAGCGTTCTCCACCGGCTTACCCGGCCGAATAAACGACAGCTTTACGCCTGCTTGGTAGGCCCAGGCGTCCAAGGCTCTTCCGGCGAACTCTGGCCCGTTGTCCACGGTAATAGATCGCGGCAGGCCACGCATCTCCGCCAGCCGTTGCAGCACCATGGCAACACGCAGTCCCGGCAACGACGTATCGACCTCGATGGCCAGGCATTCGCGAGTGTAGTCATCGACGATAGTCAAACAGCGGAATCGGCGGCCATAGGCTAGGCCGTCGGCCACAAAGTCCATTGACCAACTCTGATTCGGCGCGATTGCCGCTGGGCGAACCACGCGCTCGGTCGCCGCGATTCGCTTACGCTTTCGTTTTCGCACGCTTAACCCTGCCAGACTGTACAGCCGCCAGATTCGCTTGTGATTTGCTTGCCAGCCTTCGCGACGTAAGAGCACATGGATCCTCCGATAGCCGTAGCGTCGTTTCTCCACTGCCATCTCTTTCATGCGCTCGGTCAGCGCAGCATCGCCTGAGCGTGTGCTCTCGTAGGCAAACAGCGACCGCGAAATTCCTACCAGCCCACAGGCCCGGGTAACACCCATGCTGCGCTCGGTCATTAATGTCCTGACCGCCTCGCGTTTGGCCTGCGGGCTGACTACTTTCGGCTTAGCAGATCCTGAAGCGCCGCCTTGTCCAGCATCGACTCGGCCAACAGCTTCTTGAGCTTGTTGTTCTCCTGCTCCAGCTCCTTGAGCCTCTGAGCGTCCGACACCGTCATGCCACCGAACTTCGCCTTCCAGTTGTAGTACGTTGCCTCGGAGATTCCGTGCTTGCGGCACAACTCTGCGGGCTTGGCACCTGCATCGGCTTCCTTGAGCACGCCGATGATTTGCTCTTCCGTAAATCGTTTCTTCATTGCCATTCCTTTGGGAACGGACTCTACATCGATTTCGTACTAATCACGGGGAGCAGGTCACCTTGATCCTTGAAAAATCAAGGATCAAGCGTAACGGCAATCAAGCACGGCTCCACGCTATTCCGCGATGAACCTCTAATTTGGGGGTGTATTTGCCGCCCAACAGAGCGATCCAACATTTTGCTACAAAGGGGGTGGCACAATATGTTGTGTCTTCCCCTTAGTTCGGCCCGACAGGCCCGACCCATGTTACGCCTATTCGCCGTCTCTCTGCTTGCGTGCACTCCGTTGGCAGCCACGCCTGCCCCTGTTTCTTTAAAGCCGGGCCAGACCGTCGTGCTGGCCAGCTTTTACGAGCTAAGAGGTTGCCTGGCGCTGGCCGCTCCTCGCCTGCAACTGACGCAGCCGCCCACACTGGGGGCGGCCACCGTCGTTAGCAGCCAGGGCAATACGGGTGGCAGCGGCGGGTGTGGTTATATCGCCACGCCAGTATCCCAAATCATCTACAAGGCCGACAAAACGGGCCGTGATACCGTCACCTGGACCGTGCGTTATCAGGCACGCGACCGCGCCCCCGAAACCGGAAGCGCGAACATCGTGGTCCTGCCGTGAGCCTTTAATCCTTGACCTCTTCGACAGCCTGAACCTGGTCGGAGGGGGCACGTGCTCGGTGGCAGCCGGCTCGACGGCCTCTTGTTTTGCCTCGGCGGTGTGACGGACGGCCTTTTTGCGCTCGAAGACGGCAGCGAAAAAGCCATCGGTGCCGTGCAGATCGGGGCGCAACTGGACGTAAGGGCCTTCCAGCTCCAGGTTGTCGCAGCGGTTATGCAACAGCGCGGCCGCGTCCAGGCGTTCGAAATCGGGATGTTCGGCCAGGAAGCGGTCGGCCTGATCGCCGTTTTCTTCCGGCAACAGGCTGCATGTCGCGTAGACCAGGCGCCCACCCGGCGCCACACACCGCGCTGCGCTCTTCAGGATGCGATATTGCAGCTCGCACAATTCGCCCAGCGACTGGGGCTGCTGCCGCCACTTCAGATCGGGGTTGCGCCGCAACGTCCCTATGCCGGTGCAAGGCGCATCCACGAGTACGCGCTGAGCCTTGCCTGCCAGGCGCTTGACCCGGGAGTCGTTCTCGCTATCAATGGCCACGGGCACCACATTGGACAGGCCGCTGCGCGCAAAGCGCGGCTTGGCTTTGGCCAGACGCGCGGCCGAGACATCGAATGCATACAGGCGGCCCGTCGAGCGCATCAATGCCCCCAGCAGCAACGCCTTGCCGCCAGCGCCGGCGCAGAAGTCGATAATCATTTCGCTGCGCCGCGGGCCGACCAGCAAGGCCAGCAATTGGCTGCCTTCGTCCTGCACCTCTACCTGTCCGCTTTCGAACTCGGGCCAACGGTTGATTGGAGGATGGCCCTTGAAACGGATACCCCAGGGAGAGTAGCGCATAGGTTGCGGGTCATAACGGCCGGCCGGACCCTCGCGCAACTTGGCCAGCAACGCATCGCGTTCGATCTTCAGGGGGTTGGATCGCACGTCGAGCTGAGCGGGCTGCTGCAACGACTGCATGAGCGATTCCGGTTGCGGCAGCTTGCCCAGGCGCTCTTCCAGCCAATCGGGAAGGCTGTAGCGCACGGCCCGCGGCAACGCGGACGGGTCGACTTGGTCCACGCGCGCGACCCAGTCGGCTTCGCCGGGATCCAGGGCGTCCTTCAGCCACTCCACCCCGCGCGTGGCCGCCAGACCGAGAATGGCCAAGCGGCGGGTCGCGTTGCCTACGCCACTTTCGGCCAGTTGCCGGTAGTGGCGCAGATTGCGCACAACGTCATAGACCCCTTCGGCCAACTCGGCCCGGTCTCGCCCTCCCAGCGCCGGGTTAGCGCGCAACCAATGCGACAGCACGGCATCGGCCGGGCTGGTCCATTGCAAGACCTCGCCCAGCACGCGCTGGACCTGCTCGATGCGAAAGGCCGCTACCGAGCGCCGTGGACGGGCGTCGCCACGCTCGGCGGGACGGCTGCCAGCAGGCCGTGCCGGGTCGGGCCTTGCGGGCCTGCCGGTGGATTGGCGCGAGTTCGAGTTCTTATTCATGATGATTCCTGGGGAAATCCCCGTTTGGACCGCCGCGCCTCATCGGGCGACTGACGGCCAGGTAAACAGTCGCGCCGGGTCGCCCTCGACCTCGACGCGGTGATCGGCGGTCAGACTGACACGCCGCTCGGCCAACCAGCGAGCCGCCGCCGGATAAACCACGTGTTCTACGTCAAGCACCCGCCCGGCCAGCGCCTCGGGTGTGTCGCCAGCCAGGACCGGCACACAGCCCTGGGCAATGATGGGTCCATGATCCAGCATCGGCGTGACGAAATGCACGGTACAACCATGGACGCGGACGCCGGTGGCCAGCGCCTGCGCGTGCGTATGCAAGCCCGGAAACGCCGGCAGCAGCGAGGGATGAATGTTCACCAGCCGCCCGGCGTAATGATTGACAAACCCCGGCGTGAGCACACGCATGAAACCGGCCAGGAGCACATAATCCGGTTGGTATTGGTCAATGACCTGCGCCAATGCCGTGTCAAAGGCCTCGCGGCTCGGAAACTCTTTATGGAACAGGGCCGCGGTGGGAATGCCCTACCCGGCGGCCCATTCCAGGCCTGCAGCGTCCGGACGACTGGCGATCACCGCAGCCACTTGCGCCGGCCATGCCTGTTCCTCGCAGCTTTGCACCAGCGATTGCATATTGCTGCCGCGCCCTGAAATCAGGATGACAAAGCGGCACGGAGTCGATTGGGTTGGGGACAAGATAAGAAATTCCAAAGCGAGCCAACCCAAAATTGTAAACTCTTGGACGTGAAACCATTGCTGCGCATCCACCACCACCTGCCGCCCCCTGGGCAGCGCCCCCCCTGTGCCCTGACCATCGGCAACTTCGATGGGGTGCACCGGGGCCATCAGGCCATCCTCGCCCGAGTCCGCGAAGCCGCGCAAACTCGCGGTTTGACGCCTGCGGTAATGACGTTCGAGCCGCATCCGCGCGAGTATTTCGCGCAACGGCATCAGCGTCCGGAGCTCTCCCCCACCCGCATCAGCGGCCTGCGCGACAAGGTGGCCTCGCTGGCGTGCGCGGGCATCGAGCAGGTGCTGATCGAGCCGTTCGACGCTCGTCTGGCCGAAATGTCGGCCAACGCGTTCATCGAAGATCTGCTGGTCGATGGCCTGCAGACACGCTGGCTACTGGTAGGCGAAGACTTCCGCTTCGGTCATAAGCGCAGCGGCGATATCGACCTCTTGCGCGAGGCAGGTCTGGCACACGGCTTTGAGGTGGCCACCCTGGCCGACGTGACGAACAGCCATGGCCACCGCATCTCCAGCTCGGAAGTGCGCACCGCGCTCGCGGTGGGCGACCTGGCGCGCGCTGAACACTTGCTTGGCCATCCCTTCCATATCAGCGGCCATGTGATCCACGGCCGCAAACTGGGGCGGCAACTGGGCTTTCCCACCATGAATCTGCGCGTAGCGCCTCGTTGTGCGGCCCGCTCAGGCATTTACGTGGTGCGCGTCCAAGGCCTGGGCCCGCAGCCCATGGCCGCCGTTGCCAGTCTGGGGGTACGCCCCAGCGTCGAAGACGCCGGCCGGGTTTTGCTTGAAGTTCACTTGCTCGACGAGAGCCTCGACGCTTACGGTAAACTCATAAACGTCGAATTCCTGCACAAACTGCGGGATGAAGAAAAGTTTTCCGACCTCCCTTCCCTGACTGCCGCCATCGCCGAAGACGCGCGAAACGCGCGTGCCTATTTTGCCGTTCATGGACTATAAAAAGACCCTCAACCTGCCCGATACCTCTTTCCCCATGCGGGGCGACCTTGCCAAGCGCGAGCCTGGCTGGGTGCAACAATGGGAGGAAAACCGCGTCTATCAGGCCATACGTGCCGCCAGCAAGGGCCGGCCGCTGTTCGTTCTGCACGACGGCCCGCCATATGCCAATGGCGACATTCATATCGGGCACGCGGTCAACAAGATTCTGAAGGACATCATCGTCAAGAGCCGCAACATGGCCGGCTTTGATGCGCCTTATGTGCCGGGCTGGGACTGCCACGGCATGCCGATCGAGATTCAGATCGAGAAAAAATACGGCAAGAACCTTCCGGTTACCGAAGTCCAGGCCAAGGCTCGCGCCTATGCGCACGAACAACTGGACCGCCAGCGCAAGGACTTCAAGCGTCTGGGCGTGCTGGGCGACTGGGACAACCCTTATCTCACCATGAACTTCAGAAATGAGGCCGATGAGATCCGGGTGCTGGCGCGCATCCTCGAGAAGGGCTACGTGTTTCGCGGTCTCAAGCCCGTGAACTGGTGTTTCGACTGCGGCTCGGCGCTGGCCGAAGCCGAGGTCGAGTACGCCGATCGCGTCGACCCGGCCGTGGACGTCGCCTTCCCCTTCATTGACAAGCCCGGGCTGGCCCGTGCCTTCGGGCTGGACAGCGTGGACGATGGCGCAGTCGTCATCTGGACCACGACGCCGTGGACCATTCCGTCGAATCAGGCTCTCAATGTCCATCCCGAGATCGCCTACGCTCTGGTGCGCGTGTCGCCTACGCCGGTTCACGGTCCACTGGTACTAATCGCCAAAGAGCGGGTCGAAGCCTGCCTGCAATCCTGGGGGCTGGAAGGCGAAATCATTGCCACGGCACCCGGCGAGGCCCTGGCCGGCCTGCGTTTTGCGCATCCACTGGCCAATGCCGCCGAAGGCTACGACCGCACCTCCCCCATCTATCTGGGCGACTACGTCACCTTGGACGCCGGCACCGGCGTCGTGCACTCGGCTCCGGCCTACGGCATCGAAGACTTTGTCTCATGCAAAGCGCATGGTCTGGTCGATGCCGACATCCTCAGCCCGGTCATGGGCGATGGCAAGTTCGCTTCCACTCTGCCGCTATTTGGCGGGCTGACAATCTGGGAGGCCAACCCCAAGATCGTCGAAGCCCTGAAACTGGCGGGTTCGCTCATGCATGTGCAAAAGCTGTCGCACAGCTATATGCACTGCTGGCGTCATAAAACGCCGGTCATCTATCGCGCCACGAGCCAATGGTTTGCTGGCATGGATGTCACTCCGGCTGACGGCGGCCCCACATTGCGTGAAAGCGCGCTTGCCGGCATCGAGGCCACCGCCTTCTACCCGGCCTGGGG
The DNA here is from genome assembly GCA_000612485.1 of Bordetella holmesii ATCC 51541. Taxonomy (NCBI): domain Bacteria; kingdom Pseudomonadati; phylum Pseudomonadota; class Betaproteobacteria; order Burkholderiales; family Alcaligenaceae; genus Bordetella; species Bordetella holmesii. Next base: position 3,034,013 of record CP007494.1, on the reverse strand, counting down.
CCGGGCCCGCCTGCACTCCATGATCGCCAATCGCCCCGACTGGACACTGTCGCGGCAGCGTCAATGGGGCGTGCCGATGGCGTTCTTCGTACACAAGGAAACCGGTGAACTCCACCCTCGCACGGTGGAATTGCTCGAAGAAGTCGCCAAACGCGTCGAGAAAGGCGGCATCGAAGCCTGGCAGTCGCTGGATCCGCGCGATCTGCTGGGCGATGAAGCCGACAGCTACGAAAAGAATCGCGACACCCTGGATGTGTGGTTTGACTCGGGCAGCACCCACGCCACCGTACTCGGTGGCAAAGACCATGCCCTGGCTGGTTCGCATGGCGAGCAACTTGCCTGGCCTGCCGATCTTTATCTTGAAGGCAGCGACCAGCACCGCGGCTGGTTTCACTCTTCGCTGTTGACCGGTTGCATGCTTTACGGCCAGCCGCCCTACAAAGGCCTGCTCACCCACGGTTTCGTGGTGGACGGCCAGGGTCGCAAGATGAGCAAATCGGTTGGCAATGTAATCGCGCCGCAGAAAGTCTCCGATTCGCTGGGTGCCGAGATTCTGCGCCTCTGGGTGGCCTCGACCGACTACTCGGGCGAGTTGTCCATATCCGACGAGATTCTCAAACGTGTGGTCGAAGGCTATCGCCGCATCCGCAATACTTTGCGTTTCCTGCTGGCCAACGTGGCTGATTTCGACGGGGTCAATCAGGCCGTCGATTTTGGCGACCTGCTCGAGATCGACCGCTATGCGCTGGCCATGACGGCACAGATGCAGAGCGAGGTATTGGCCAATTACGAGCGCTACGACTTCCACCCGGCAGTTTCCCGGCTGCAGACGTTCTGCTCCGAAGACCTCGGCGCTTTCTATCTGGACATCCTGAAGGATCGTCTCTATACCAGCGCCCCGGACAGTCACGCACGTCGCAGCGCACAGACCGCATTGCTGGAGATCACGCAGACACTGCTCAAGCTGATGGCTCCTATCCTGACCTTCACGGCGGAAGAGGCCTGGACCGTCTTGGTGGGATCGGCTCTCAAGCACCAGGCCGACGCGGCACGCCTGACAATTCTGACCGAGGTCTACCATCAGCTGCCGCCCTACGCCGACGCCGAAGCGCTAACGGGCCGCTGGACCCGCCTGCGCGCCATCCGCGCTGACGTGCTGCGCAAGCTAGAAGACGTTCGCAGCGAAGGCCTGATCGGCTCCTCTTTGCAGGCCGAAGTCGACCTTTACGCACAAGGCCAAGATCACGAACTGCTGGCCAGCCTGGGCGATGATCTGCGTTTCGTGCTGATTGTTTCGCGTGCCACCGTGCACGCCCGAGACGGCGAACTCACCATCGAAATCGCCCCCTCCGGCAACAAGAAGTGCGAACGCTGCTGGCACTGGCGCAGCGATGTCGGACAGGACGCCAATCATCCCGAGATCTGCGGCCGCTGCGTATCCAATCTCTTTGGCGCGGGCGAAACGCGCGAGAAGGCCTGAGCATGACGCAAGCCTCGCCGAAGGTCCGGGGAAAACTGGGCGGCGCCCTGGCGCTGGCCCTGTTGATCATCGTGATCGATCAGGTCACCAAGGTCTACTTCAATACTGCATTTTCCTTTGGCGAGCGTGTCAACGTGCTGCCGTTTTTCGACTTCACCCTGCTGTACAACCGCGGCGCGGCGTTCAGTTTTCTGGCCGCGCAGCAAGGCTGGCAACGCTGGTTCTTCACGTTGCTGGGACTTGTCGCGGCAGGCGTGATTGTCTGGTTGTTGTGCCGCTCTCCGGGACAGCCTCGCTTTCGTGCAGCGCTCATCCTCATCATGGGCGGCGCACTGGGCAACGTGATCGATCGCTTGATCTACGGGCATGTGGTGGACTTCCTGCTGTTCTACTGGAAGGATTGGTATTACCCTGCCTTCAACATTGCCGACGTCGCCATTACCTGCGGCGCCGTGCTGCTGGTGCTCGACGAACTGCTGCGCGGCCGTGCCAAGCCGAAAACGTCTGCCGGCGCCTGATCGGCCTACAATCCGTTCCATCGACCAACAGGAAAGCGGCGCCTGCGCCGCATAGCCACCATGCTTGATCTCGCCCGCAAACGCATTGTCCTCGGAATGACTGGAGGCATTGCCTGCTACAAGATCGCCGAGCTCGTGCGCCGTCTGACCGAGCAGGGAGCCACGGTCGATGTCGTCATGACCGAAGCAGCGACGCATTTCATCACCCCCACGACCATGCAGGCACTGTCAGGCCGCCCGGTCTTTGTCGACGCCTGGGATGCGCGTGTGCCCAACAATATGGCGCACATCGATCTGACCCGCGGCGCCGATGCGGTACTGATCGCGCCGGCGAGCACCGATTTCATGGCCAAGCTGGCTCATGGTCTGGCCGACGACCTGCTCTCGACGCTGTGCGTAGCTCGGGCCTGCCCTTTGCTGGTGGCGCCTGCCATGAACCGAGAGATGTGGTCCAATCCGGCGACCCAGCGCAATGTGGCCCAACTGCAGGCCGACGGCGTTACCCTGCTCGGACCTGCGGCTGGCGAACAAGCCTGTGGCGAAACAGGTTCGGGGCGCATGCTCGAGCCACACGAAATCCTTGCGGATCTGATTGCATTTTTTCAACCCAAGTTGTTGGCCGGGCGCCATCTGCTGTTGACGGCGGGCCCGACCTCCGAGCCGGTCGATCCGGTTCGTGTGCTGACCAACCGCTCCTCGGGCAAAACCGGCTATGCATTGGCGCGCGCCGCCCACGAAGCGGGGGCACGTGTCACGCTGGTGACCGGCGCGACCGCGTTGCTGGTACCGCGTGGCGTGATGGCCATACAAGTCATGACCGCGCAACAGATGTACGACGCCGTCATGGCTCACGCTCACGACGCGGATATTTTTGTGGCTGTGGCGGCCGTCGCAGACTGGCGCGTCAAGAATCCCGCCAACCAAAAGCTCAAGAAGGACAGCGAGGGTGGCGGTCAGCCCCGCATGGAGTTCGAACCCAATCCTGACATCCTGGCCGAAGTCGCGCGTTTGCCCAAGGGCCCATGGTGCGTCGGTTTCGCGGCCGAAACCGAGAAACTGTCGGAGCACGCCGAGGCCAAGCGCCAGCGCAAGGGCATCCCTCTATTGGTGGGTAATCTGGCGCATAAAGTGATGGATGCGGATACGACCGAACTGGTGCTGTTCGATGCCCTGGGCGCGCATCCGTTGCCGGCCGCACCCAAGTTGGATGCCGCCCGCCGGCTGATAGCCGAGATCGCGGGCCGCTTTGCGCAAGGCAACGTCCAGGCCTGAGGCAGCTTTCCAGCCACCGGATGCCTAACGCTTTGCCGGGCGCCATGCCCGGGCTCAGAGGCCACAGGCGCGCCAGCCCCGCCACGACCAGCAACGTTAGAACGACACGCCCCAGCAACACGATCCACACATTGGCTCCCACTGCCAGCAAGAGCAATGTGTCCTCGATCAACGAGTGCGATAGTGACAACCAGCAAAGAGCCAGAAAGCGGGTGCGCGCCGACAGTTGCATACGCTGGGCTTCATCGATGATGAGCACCCCCCTGACCTGCCCCCAGATTTAGTACGGCACCGACATAGAGCCCAGGGGTAAAAGACCTTCTTTCTGATGAGCCTGCACGAATTGCGCCGGCGTTAAATATCCGAGCGCGCTGTGAGGCCGATCGGTGTTGTACTCGACTCGCCAGTTTTCGATCAAGCTTTTAGCCTGTCGCAGGGACAAGAACCAGTGCTCGTTAAGGCATTCGTCGCGGAACTTGCCGTTGAAACTTTCGATATAAGCGTTCTCCACCGGCTTACCCGGCCGAATAAACGACAGCTTTACGCCTGCTTGGTAGGCCCCCAGGCGTCCAAGGCTCTTCCGGCGAACTCTGGCCCGTTGTCCACGGTAATAGATCGCGGCAGGCCACGCATCTCCGCCAGCCGTTGCAGCACCATGGCAACACGCAGTCCCGGCAACGACGTATCGACCTCGATGGCCAGGCATTCGCGAGTGTAGTCATCGACGATAGTCAAACAGCGGAATCGGCGGCCATAGGCTAGGCCGTCGGCCACAAAGTCCATTGACCAACTCTGATTCGGCGCGATTGCCGCTGGGCGAACCACGCGCTCGGTCATTAATGTCCTGACCGCCTCGCGTTTGGCCTGCGGGCTGACTACTTTCGGCTTAGCAGATCCTGAAGCGCCGCCTTGTCCAGCATCGACTCGGCCAACAGCTTCTTGAGCTTGTTGTTCTCCTGCTCCAGCTCCTTGAGCCTCTGAGCGTCCGACACCGTCATGCCACCGAACTTCGCCTTCCAGTTGTAGTACGTTGCCTCGGAGATTCCGTGCTTGCGGCACAACTCTGCGGGCTTGGCACCTGCATCGGCTTCCTTGAGCACGCCGATGATTTGCTCTTCCGTAAATCGTTTCTTCATTGCCATTCCTTTGGGAACGGACTCTACATCGATTTCGTACTAATCACGGGGAGCAGGTCACACCCAGCATCGTGACTGGCGCGACCTGAGGGTCTAACCCTGACCAACGCAACACCGGAGTCAGAACGCGCGTCAGCGCTGCGGTCAGGCCGCAACGCTGCATGATGTCCAGCAAGACGAGCAAGGCGGCGATCACGGCAAAGGTCAGCGCCATCGACACCGCCGTCCCTTGCAACCATTGCCACAGACTTAATTCCGCCGCGCTGGCCTGTTGCCCTTGCATCCACGCAAAAGACATTGGCTGCGAAAGCACTCCCAACGCGTGGCAGGTCCAGGAGACCGCCGCGCCGTAGGCCAGAGCCATGACCAGGCGCAAACCCGCCGTGGCCCAGAAACTGGCCCCAGCACGGCGCACGATGGCCTGCTTGACGGGCAAATTGTGCGCAAGCAACACCATGGCCGCGAGCGCACTGAATTGCCCGGCAGTGATATCCAGCCCCCCGCCAGGCCAGCCAAAGCGGCCAGCGCGCCGTAGACGCCAACAAAAATACTTGCCATCCATATCAGTGCTGCTTGTGCTGGCAGGTTCAACCAGCCCATTACCGGTGCGAAATAATGGCCGAGAACGTCAACCCATCCCATCCATTGACCCAGCTGCACCAGCAACATGATGGGCAGCATCACCTTGGCCAAGGCAATGAACAAACGCAGGCTGCGGCTTAGCACGCGACGGACATAAGCAAGCATGAGTATCGGCTTTTGTGTGCGAAAACCGGGCAGCATAGCGTGGAAGCTTCACAACATGGACGCCTTTCGTTGCCTGCAGATAAAAAAATACGCTATAAATCGCGCACGACTCACAATAAAATTGCGCCATGTTGTTAGACCCACTAGACCACCGTATCCTTTCGATACTGCAGCGGGATGCGGACCTGTCCAATGCCGCTTTGGCCGATGAAGTCGGTCTTTCGCCTTCAGCCTGTCTGCGGCGAGTTGCCCGCCTGAAGGAAACCGGCGTCATCCAGCGCGTCGTCGCATTGCTGGACACCAAACACACCGGCCGCGCATTGACGGCCATCGTCACCATTGAATTCAGCCGGCATGGGTCGGAATACCGGCGCAAACTCATGCAAGCGTTGCTGGCCGAGCCGGCCGTGACCCAGTGCTATCTGGTGACTGGCCGAATTTCCTGTGTGATCATCGTCCACATGAACAATATGGACGACTATCTGGCTTTCGCCGACCGGCATTTCGACCAAGACGAAAACGTCGAGGCCTTCTATACCCATGTTGTCATGCAGACCGTGAAAAACGAGCCGGGGCCGCCTTTGCTCGACCTCGTCTGAGCGAGGGCGGCGCATTTTTCAAAGCAGAGATAGCTTGCCTGGTGCCAACGCCTGCGCCGCTACCGCGCCATGAAACAGCAAGGCCGGGTGCGTACCCAGCAACGCCAAGCCACGCGCATCCAGACGCAGGGCACTTCCTTCCGGCAGCGCCACCACCTTGCGTTGCGGATGGATGGCGCAGAATTCGGCAATGCGCTGATCGCGCGTCTCGCCCAGATGGCCGGGCGGATGGGCAGTCGTGTAGTGCGGGTTGATCTGGAACGGCACCAGATCCAGCGCCTCGAAACCGCCCGGATCCACGATGGGCATGTCATTGGTGGTGCAAATGGTGGGCGCGGCAATATTGGCGCCAGCGCTCCAGCCCACATACCCTGCCTGGCCGGCACGCACTCGCTCGGCGATCAACGACAACAGGCCGCGCCGGCGCAACTCGCGCAGCAGTTGAAAAGTATTGCCGCCGCCCACGATGATGAGCCGTGCCTCGGCCAGCGCGCAGGCCGGATCGGCCTCCTGATGCAGCCCCCGTATAGCGATGCCCGCCGGCAACAACGCATCGGCGACCTGCTGCGTGTAGTCGTCCCAGGTGCGCGTCACCCCCGCAAAGGGCACGAACAACGCCGGGCCACTACCGGTCAGCGTCGAAGTCAGCTCCGACAGCCAGGGCTGAGCGTGAATCAAATAACCAGCCGAGCTGGCCGAGTTGCTCAAAAGCAGTGCGTTCATGATCAGGATGCTTCAGTCAAAGTTGCGCTGGGCCCAATCGGCCAGCGGCAAAGGCGTGCCGGCGATGCGCGCCAGCAATTGGCGAAATTCAGGCCATCCACCGCGCTGGCTCGGCCAGCGCCGGGGAGTGATCGCTTGCCAATCCGGGCCGTGGCGCTCGCCCATGGCAAAACGAAACGTATAGTAGCCGGGTAGCCCCATACGCAAATCAGTCACCACCAACGTATCATCCAGCACGTCGTAACGCAGCCAGTCGTTGGTAAACCAGCGCAAACGGGCCAATTGCGGATCATCACCGAGCACCTTGCCCAGATCACGATTAAGGGACTGCGCGAGCAATTGCGGCGGCGAACCATCCAGCCAGCCGCTCAGCGCCTCGTAATACTCATCTGCGTCGGTTTTCGCCACGACACGCCACAAAAGAATATTCAACGGCGTAGGCGTTGCCAGCACCTGTGTCACCTGGTGGCCACGCGCCTGCAAGGCAGCCGTCACCTCGCGCTCAGCCATGAAACGCCCGGCCAAGCCGGCAAAGAGATAAGCCGTACTGAACACGAGGGTGGCGGCCAGAATGCGCTACATGGTGCGGCTCACACCCACGGCTGCCGCCGCCAGCACGGCAAGCAGGAGAGGAACGGTATAGAGCGGATCGATAATGAACACCGCCGACCAACTCTCCGGCGTGAAGGCCAGCGGCCAGAACAATTGCGTGCCATACACCGTAAACGCATCCAGCAAGGGATACGTGATCAGGACCAGCCACACGGTCAGAAACAGGCGCCCGATGAAGTAAGGCGCACCCGGCCAACGCTTACGTATCAGCCATGCCAGTAGGGCCGCCAACGCCGTCAGCACGAAGATCGAGTGCGAAAAGCCCCGGTGATAGGTCATGCTGAACACCGGGTCGGGATAGGAAATCACGACATCCAGATCCGGTAAAGTAGCCAGAATAGCCCCATACACCAACGCGCGCCGCCCCTGCCAGCGCCCCAGCAATGTCGCCTGTATACCCGCACCCAACACTGCCTGTGTTACCGAGTCCATATGTCCGCCTGTCCTGCCCTAGTCTGCTAGTGCCCGGCTGCTCGAACCGACGCCGCCTGGCTGCGCTACACAGGCGTTAAGATACAGGATTGATCTCAGCGGTTTTCCCATGGATTCATACATCGCCAAAATCGGGACATTCATAGAAGCCAATCAGGACTGGGCCGGCCCCATCACCTTTTTGCTTACGTTAGGCGAATCGATGCTCATCCTGGGCCTAATCATCCCGGCCACCGCATTGATGCTGCTAACCGGAGGACTGATCGGAGCGGGGACTTTGTCTGTTGGCACCATTCTGATTTGGGGAGTGGCTGGTGCGGTGCTAGGCGACGCCATCTCCTACTTGATCGGTCGTTGGCTGGGCCCGGGCGTCACACGACGCTGGCCCCTGTCGACCCAGCGCACGGCTGTCGCCCGCGCACGGCTGTTTTTCTATCGTTATGGATTTGCCTCTGTCTTTTTGGGGCGCTTTCTCGGGCCGATCCGTTCGACCATACCCACGGTGGCCGGCATCATGCGCATGAACCACGCGCGCTTTCAGATTGCCAACATCCTCTCCGCAATCGTCTGGCTACCCGCTATGCTGGCGCCGGGCTACTTCGCCGCGCGTGGCCTGGCCGCCGCCCGCCAGAGCCAACAATTCGGCCTGATCGCCGCGGCACTGGTATCCGTGGTGATCGGATTGTGGCTGGCCACCAGTTTGTTGAAAAAGCGCCGCCTGGCTGCTCATCGCGGCCGGTAAAACTCCTGATCAGGAATACCATGTCCATCTACGGCGAACCCAAAAATGGCGATTTCGCGCGCTACGTTGAAGAGCTATCGCGCCAAGGCCTGGGCTCCGAGACAAGCGTGACCGGGCAATCGCCGGGCGAAGTACCGCGCGGCCATGTGCCGCCCCCACGTCTTCGCCGAGCCAAACCGGCCAGTGTGCCGGCAGCCCTCTCGCCTGCAACTGCCACGCCCGCCGGCCAGCCGACCTTGGCTCAGCAAGCCAGCCTGCGCCAAGCCAGTTCGCGGCAAGCGTTGCTGGGCTTCATCGTGATCTGCTTGGCCGTCTGGAACTTCGCGTCCTATCTGGCTCACGAACACCAGAGCGCGGGACGCTTCATCATTCCTGCCTTGGTCGGATTGTGGTTGTTTCGCGGGGCTGCCCGCAAACGCGAGCAATCTCGCGCTGCAACGCGCGTGCTGCCGCCCCTGAACCTGCCTCCGAAGCCGTGAGCCTCTGTTAGGCTTGCGTCTTTACTTTTTACATTCCCGCAATGAAATCTGTCGATCTAAAAATCCTTGACGCGCGCATGCGCGACTGTCTACCCGCCTACGCCACGCCCGGCTCCGCCGGCCTGGACCTGCGTGCGTGCATCGACCAAGCCCTCGTTATCGAGCCCGGTGCCACCGTTCTCGTCCCCACCGGACTGGCCATCCATGTGGCTGACCCGGGTTATGCCGCTGTCATTCTGCCCAGGTCGGGCCTGGGCCACAAACACGGCATCGTGCTGGGCAATCTGGTCGGGCTGATTGACTCCGACTATCAGGGCCAATTGATGGTGTCGACCTGGAATCGTGGTCAGACCGCTTTTACGCTGGAACCCATGGAGCGCCTGGCGCAGTTGGTCATCGTGCCGGTCGTGCAAGTCAGCTTCAACGTGGTGGAAACATTCGGTGATTCGGAGCGCGGTGCCGGTGGTTTCGGCAGCACTGGGCGCGCCTGATGCCAAGGGGCAGCGCCGCAGCCTGCCCCTTCTCCAGCCGCCGACAGCGGCTACTCTGCCTCGATGACGCTTTGCAGGAACTGCCGGGTACGCTCTTGCTGAGGATCCGCAAACAATTCCGAAGAGGGCCTATCCTCGACGATATTCCCTTCGTCGAAGAAAAGCGTTCGATCGGAACTACGCTCGGCAAACTTCATCTGATGCGTGACGATGATCATCGTCATGTCTTTCTTGGCCGACAGATCACTCAGGATCTGCAAGATCCCGCCCACCAATTCGGGGTCCAGTGCCGAGGTCACCTCATCAAAGAGCATGACATCAGGGCGCATCGCCAAGGCGCGCGCGATGCCCACTCGTTGTTTCTGGCCCCCCGACAGCCGCGCGGGATGCGCGTCCAGCTTATCCCCCAGACCAACGAGCTCGAGATACTCCCGGCCACGGGCTTCGGCCTCCTCGCGCCGCAAACCCAGTACCCGCAGCGGCGCCTCCATCACATTACCCAATGCCGTCATGCGAGGAAAGAGATTGAAATGCTGGAAAACCATTCCTATCTTGCTGCGCACCTGGCGCACGTGCGCTGAATGAGGGTCGGCCAGCCTGCCCTGAGCATCGTGCCACATCGAGACACCATCGATCTCGATTTCCCCATCACTGGGGCGATCCAGCGTCATGAGCAAACGCAGCAACGTGGATTTCCCCGAGCCTGAAGGCCCGATGATGGAAAGCGTCTGGCCTGCAGGAATTTCCAGATCTATGCCACGCAGCACTTCGTGTTCACCGTAGCGCTTGCGCAGATTCTTCAGAAGTATGCTCGCGCTCATCACGCACCTCCATAAATGACTTTCAAGCGGCCCTCCAGACGGCGTACGCCCCAGGCAGCGATCAGGCTCAGCACCAGAAAGATAATCCCCACCAGTGTCAGCGATTCGGTATAGCGAAATGTGCTCGAACCGATGATTTTGCTTTTCTGAAGCAGTTCGACCACCGTAATGGCCGACAACAGAGGGGTGTCCTTGAACATGGCAATCAGGTAGTTGCCCAGCGCCGGCACCACCGGGGGAATAGCCTGCGGCAGGATGATGTCAACCGCTGTGCGCCAAGGCGAGAGATTCAAGGCGATAGCCGCTTCGTGCTGGCCGCGCGGCACGCCCTCGAGGCCGGCGCGATAGACCTCGGAGCAATACGCGGCATAGTGCAGTCCCAGTGCAAGCACACCCGTGATCAGGGGCGACATGCTCAGGCCCAGCGAAGGCAGCACGTAAAACAGAAAGTACATCTGCACAAGCAGTGGCGTGCTACGCACGAACTCCACTACCAGGCCTGCAGTCCACGATACGGCCTTCCAGGGAGAGCGGCGCAATAGGGCCAAGACCAAACCGAACACGACGGCAAACAACATTCCCAGGATGGTGGCCTGCACCGTCACCAGCAAGGCCGAACCCAGCGATGGCAGGATTTCCCAGGCGAATTTCCAATCAAAAATAGGAGTCATTGGATCCGCACCCTTTTCTCAAGCCAACGCACCGCGCCCGTGATGCATAGCGCCACGGCGAAATACATCAGCAGCATGATGCTGAAGATCTCTGTGGTCTGCAGTGTCTCGCTACGCAGCAATTGCCCGCGAAACGTCAGGTCTGTAATCGTGATGAGGGACACGAGTGCCGTATTCTTGAGCAACTCGATAAGCAGATTGCCGGCCTGCGGCAGCATGGCCGCAAACGCTTGAGGCAAAATCACGCGCCGCATGACCTGACGACGTGTGAAATTCAACGCCACGCCGGCTTCGCGCTGCCCGGCGGGCACCGCCTGGATCGCTCCACGCACGACCTCTGCTCCATAGGCTCCGGCATTTAGCGCCAACACCACGATGCCAACGAGAATCGCCGGTAAGCGCACACCGAACATCGGCAGTACAAAGTAGAACCAGAAAAGTTGCACCAGCGCCGACGTGCCGCGGAATACCTCGACATAGACCAGAGAAATCATCCGCAGCCATGCCTGACTGGACAATCTGGCCAAACCGGCCAGGATGGCAAGCGGAATAGCCAAGAGCGCCGCGCCGAGCGTAATACGCAAGGTCACCAGTAAACCTTGCCATAGCGGGCCTATCAGTTCAGGTAACGAGTCCATGACCGCGCCCTCAAGGCGTGCCGCACAGCTTGGCGGCCGTCACGTCGCCAGGTAACTCCGCTTTGGTAAATCCAAAAGGGGCCACGAGTTTGGCGTGCTCTTCAGTGCCCAAAAACTTGGCCAGCTCGGCATTGAACGCATCCGCAAACGCTTTGTCCTCCTTGCGAAAGGCGAACGCCCCATAACCACGTGCCTCCTTACCGTCAATGACTGGGTTCTTGAAAGGCTGCGCACGCTCCATCCCCCCGCCATCCTGTACCTTGTTCAGCAGATCGTTGATCGTCAGCGCAGTAGCCGCATACGCGTCAGCGCGCTCGGCCTGCACCCCTGAAAACGCACTGACCGCATCCGGGAAGACCACCATCTGACCGGCATCGACCTTCGAGTCCCGCGCGTAATCGCCCTCGATTGCGCCTACCACAACACCCAGTTTCGCGTCTGGCTTGTTGGCGACGTCCTCGAAACTGTGCAATTGCTTGGGGTTGCCCTTGGGAACCAAAAAGCCCTCATCCACGCCATAGGTGGGATTGGAGAAGGCCACCTGCTTGCAGCGCTCAGGAGTGACGTACATCCCGGCGGCGATGATGTCGAAACGCCGGGCCTGTAACCCGGGGATGAGAGAGCCGAATTCGGTCAAGACCCCGTCCACCTCATTGATGCCCATGCGTTTGAGCACCACGCGCGCCACCTCAACGGACTCCCCGCTCACCCGGGCGTTCTGGCTGTCCATGAAGGCATAGGGAGCCTCGTTGGCATAACCGATGCGTATACGACCCGCGCTCTTCGCGGCCTGGAGCGTGTCCTGCGTGCTGCTCTGCTTCTCCTGCGATGCAGGAGCGACATTGTTGCTCCCTGAATCACACGCCGCCAGTGCAGTGAGAGTGGCCGCAGCAAGCACTCGCTTGGTCCAGAACCCGCTCGTCGTTGTTGTCATCTTGGTGTCCCGATAATTAGTTCACCAAGAATATTATGCGAATAAATGATTTGAGTACGAATCAAATTTCAACAAAAAGGGGCAGGATCAGACCTGCCCCCTAGGGCAACGACTATTTAACCCGGGTATATATCAGGGTTGTCCCGCATAAGAGAATTTGCCATCCTTAATCACACCCATGACGCGGGCACGCTCGTCAAACCCTTGATGGTCCTTCGCGCTGATGTTGAGCACGCCATTGGGCACGGCCAAATCCCGCGTGTTCTCCAGCGCATCCCGTAAGGCGCGGCGAAATTCAGGCGTACCCGGCTTGGCGCCCGATTTCAGGGCTCGGGCAACTGCCGAGTCCAGCAACATCCAGGCACCATAAGCGTCGCCGGCGAACTGCGTCAAGCTGTGCGCACCATGCTCGGCCTCATACTTTTCGGCGAAGTCCATGGCAACCTTCTTGACCGGATTGTCCGCGGGAAGCTCACGTGCCACCACGGCCGGTCCCGTCGGAAACAACGTGCCTTCAACGTCCCGTCCGCCCACCTGCAAAAATTCCAGCGTACCGATGCCGTGAGTTTGATAGATAGGCCCCTTGTAACCACGCTCGAGCAGGGTCTTTTGCGGCAGCGCCGACGGTGTACCGGCCCCGGCGATCAAGACAGCATCCGGCTTGGCCCCGATGACCTTAAGCGCCTGCCCCACGACGGAAGCGTCTGTGCGCTGGAAGCGCTCCTGCGCCACGATATCCAGGCCTGCAGCCTTGGCAGCCGCGGAAAACTCCTTCCACCAGCTGTCGCCATAGGAATCGGCGAACCCGATGAAGGCCACCGATTTAACCCCCTTCTTTTTCATGTCCTGGACCAGCACCGAAGCCATGAGCGAGTCGTTCTGCGGCATTTTGAATGCCCAGGTTCGCTTGGGATCGGATACCGGCTCGACAATGACGGCCGAGGCAGCCAGCGCCACCATGGGTGTACCTGTTTCGGCCAGCACATCCAGTCCAGCCAGCGCCGCCGCGGTGGTGTTGGGCCCTACGATGGCGTCAACCTTGTCTTCCGATGTCAACTTGCGCATGTTCTTGACCGCGCGGCTGACGTCGGTGCCATCGTCCAATACGACATAGCGCGCAGGCTGGCCACCCAGCGTGCTGGGCCAGAGGCGAATGGCGTTGTTGGTTTGAATACCGATGGCTGCGGCCGACCGGTGGTGGAGACATCCACACCGATGACGACGTCGGCCTGCGCGCCGAAGGCGCAACCCATGGCAACCGCAAGCGCGGCGCATCGCTGAACAATGGAGGACATGATTGGATTCCGTATGGAAGGAAAAAGCCTGACGGCGGTCCCGTAACCGCCTGCATACGTATTTTGCCCTATGTCTCTGCCGTACGTGCCTGGCTCATTACGAGCTCGGGCTCGGCAGCGTACGCCTCGTACACCAAAGCAGCCAGAGCAAGATCCTCCAGCGCGCTACCAACGGCCTTGAAAACCGTGATCTGCCCGTCTTCGCTGCGGCCACTGACCTGCCCGCGGACAAGATCAAACAACGTGCCGCGGATATCTGGCATGCGCAGCGTGCCTGCCTTGAAGGCCTCTAGCAGGTCGCCCGATTTGGTCGGCGCCTCGTCGGTATCGACGTAGACGGAAGTGCCTGCAAAGCACGCCGGGTCCGCCTCCATCATTTCCGGGGTGAAACTGCCGATCAGATCGAGATGAGTCCCACCGCGCAACCATTCTCCACGCACTAAAGGCGTGGTGGACAAGGTGGCGCAACTGACAATATCTGCCCTGCTCACAGCGGTCTGCAGATCTGTGACCGCCCACGCACGAAATCCCTCATCGCACAACCGCCGCGCCAATGCCTGGGCGCCCTGCTGGCGCACATTCCAGACCATGACCTCTTCAATGGGGCGCACGGCACGCATGGCAGCTGGCACCAAGCCCGCAATGCGGCCGCTGCCGAGCACCAACAGCCGCTGCGCGTCGCGCCTGGCCAGATAGTCCGCTCCCAGTGCGGCAGCCGCTGCCGTACGGAACGCCGTCACCACATTCCCATCGATCTGGGCCAACGGCACGCCGGTACGTGCGCAATACAGTGCGTAACTCGCATGTAGCCCTGGCAAGCCGTCGCGAGTGTTCTCGGCAAAGATGTTGATTACCTTCACACCGTAATACCCCGCCTCGCTCCAGGCCGGCATTATCAGGGAGGTTCCCTGTCGGCCTTCGGCCTTGATGTGGTGCACGTGCCGCGCTGGCACCGTATACCCACCGCGAAAAGCGGCTCGCAATGTGGCAATCACGGACGGAAAAGCCAGCGCCTTGCGCGTGGCGGTGCTATTGATGTTCAACATGGCAGCCTCCTGGTTGCATTATGGCCGCATCCCCTCACGATTTTCCACTTAGGCCATGGGACGATATGATGGACCGGCTGGGAGCTGGTCTCCCTCATCACGCTAACAGGAGTTTCCTCATGAAAAAGACAGCATCTGCCGTCTGGCAAGGCGACCTGAAGAACGGCAAGGGCAGCATCTCCACCCAGAGCGGCGCACTCAAGAGCCAGCCCTACGGCTTCAAAACCCGTTTTGAGGATGAACCCGGCACCAACCCCGAAGAACTCATTGGGGCGGCCCACGCGGGTTGTTTTTCCATGGCGCTATCCAATGTGCTGGGTGAGGCAGGGCTGACCGCCGAACGCATCGACACCTCCGCCGAGGTCACGCTGGACAAAACCGATGATGGGTTCGCGATAACGGCCATCCACCTGATCGTCGTGGCGAGCATCCCCAATGCCAGCGACGCGGCATTTCAGGAAGCGGCCGCCAAGGCCAAGGCAGGGTGCCCGGTGTCCAAGGTGCTCAACGCCAAGATCACCATGCAGGCCTCGCTGGCCTGAACCCGAGGCGTTCTGGGGGCGATAGGGCCTACGATCCGGCACCTGGGTGGCCGAGATCGCCACTGGCGCCGGATTGGGTCAAAACCTGCTGGCGGCGGTTTTTGCATCGGCCTTGCGTTCGATGGGTTTTCAAATCCTGGCGGCCAGGCTGGCTGGCGCCACCCAGACCGGCTTGCTCATCGGGCTCAGGGCCCGCCCCTGCTGCGCAGCGCGGTATCGCCCGTCGCCTCAGTCGGCAGGATCCGGGTTCGCTTGACAAAACAAGGGCCGGCACGTGGCCGGCCCCGTTCGGCCCAACACCGATCAAGCCTGCTCGAGGTGATCCAGGTCCACGGGCAAGGCCCGGTTGATCACGGAAGCCACCTTTACGCGCAATGCATTCGAATGCGCCCGCCTGACCTCACGTTTGACGTCGAGCAGTTGCTGCGGATGCATGGAGAACTCCTTCAACCCCAGCCCCAATAACAGCCGTGTCAGCCGCGCATCGCCCGCCATCTCGCCACACACGGCAACCGGCTTGCCAGCCCGCTCACCGGCGTTGATGGTCGCGGCAATCAAACGCAGGACCGCCGGATGCAAGGGGTCATACAAGCCAGCCACATCGTGATCACCCCGATCGATGGCCAGCGTGTACTGAATCAAATCATTGGTACCGATGGATAGGAAGTCCAGCGCCTGGGCAAAAGGCTCGATCGCGATCGCCATGGCAGGTACTTCGACCATGGCACCGACTTCCATTTTTGCCGCATAGGCCTGCCCTCTGAGATCTAGCTCCCGACGCGCGGCATCCAGCGCGGCATACACCGCTTTGACTTCGTGCATGTGGGCGATCATGGGAACCAGCATGCGCACCGGGCCGTGAGCCGACGCACGCAGAATGGCCCGCAACTGACTGGCAAACATGTCCGGGCGCGCCAGACAATATCGAATGGCTCGCTGGCCCAGGGCAGGATTGGTCGCGACGGTCGCCTCGCCGTCCAAGGTTTTGTCTGAACCAATATCCAGCGTGCGTATCGTGACGGGTCGACCTGCCATGGTCCGGACCACCGAAACGTAGGCGTGGTACTGCTCCTCTTCGCCAGGCAAATCGGCCCGGCCCATGAAGAGAAACTCGCTACGAAACAAACCGATCGCATCGGCACCACTAGCCAGGGCCAGCGCGGCTTCCTCCGGAAGTTCGATATTGGCTTCAAGCTTGACGTCTATGCCATCGAGCGTGATGGCCGGCACATCTCTGAGCAGCGCAAGCTCGGCACGCTCTTGCGCATAAGCGCACTGACGGGCGCGATACTCGTCGAGAATGGCCGCCGAGGGATTGACCACCAGTACTCCGGAGGCACCATCGACAATCAACACATCACCATCGCGAACCAGTTCGCGCGCATTGCCCATCGCCACTACGGCGGGCACCCCCATGCTGCGTGCCACGATGGCGGTGTGCGACGTGGGCCCGCCCAGGTCTGTGACAAAGGCCGCAAAACGTCCGCCACGCAGGCGCAGCATGTCAGCGGGAGAAATATCATGTGCCACCACCACCAGCGCATCATCGCCATCCACGCTGGAGCCATCGGGCAACAAGGTCGAGGTGCCGGACAGCACCTGCAAGACCCGTTCGATGACCTGGCGTACGTCGCCTCCTCGCTCGCGCAGATACTCGTCCTCCATGGCGTCGAACTGCTCGCTCAGGATCTGGCCCTGAGCAGTCAACGCCCACTCGGCGTTGTAAAAGCGTTCGGCAATCATGGTACGCGCCTGTTCGGCCAACAGCGGATCGCCAATAAGCAGACGATGCACGTTGAGCATGGCACCCAATTCGCGCGGCGCGTCTTCCGGCAAGCTATCGGCCAACTCGAGCAAGTCGGCTTGCGCCTGCACAAGTGCCTGCGTCAGGCGATGACATTCGGCACCCACATCTTCCGCGGCAATACGATAATGCGCCACCTCGAGAGCCGCTGCGCCCATGACCACAGCCCGGCCGATAGCGTAACCCCGTGCGACACCCTTGCCGAACAAAGACAATACGGGGTTGGCAAGACCAACCCCGTCATCGGACACAGCTAGCGGCGCCGGAGCAACCATGGCGCCGAGAGTCCTCCCCTCTTCGCGTCTACTCTTGCTCACCGAATTTGTTATCGAACAGAGATTGAATCTCAGCCAGGGCTTGATCAGCATCGGCACCGGATGCATCGATCTTGACCGTGACCCCCAGACCTGCGGCCAGCATCATCACGCCCATGATGCTTTTAGCGTTGACGCGCTGCGCACCGCGGGCAATGAAAATCTCGCTGTTGAACTTGCTGGCGAGCTGCGTGAGTTTGGCTGCCGCCCGGGCGTGCAAGCCAAGTTTATTGCTGATGACAATATCTAACGTAGGCATATTTTGTTTTTTGATCACGGCCCGCAAGCCGTGCTGGGTGGATTGTCAGGGCGAACCCCGCATCAGTCTACACGCAAGCAGCCCTGCACCCCTCCTGCCAACGCTTTTTCACGTGTTTCGGCCAATGACAGATTGCGGTAGGTCAATGCCCGAAGCAGCATGGGCGTGTTCAGACCAGCTAACACGCAGCATTGCACGCCGCTAGCCTGGGCATCGGCCACTGCGCGTTTGGCGATATTGGCTGGCGTCGCGCCGATGAGATCCGTCAACACCAGCACACCCTGCCCTCTGTTGACTCGCAGAATATCCTGCAAGACCTGCGGTACCAAATCATCCGGCAAGTCCTGCGGCAGGATGTCATGCACCGCTAGCACATCCGTGGTATCACCCAGGACATGCCGCACGCTCTCGCGCATGGCGCTGCCCAACGGGGCATGGACGACGATAACGATCCCTGTCATGGCCGAGTCGAGGTCAAGCAGCAGCGCGCTCAAGCGCCTGAGCGAACATGTCGGCAACGTCAAAGCCCGTCTGCTCGGTGATTTCGACAAAGCAGGTCGGGCTGGTGACGTTGATTTCCGTCACGTAGTCACCAATCACATCCAGTCCGATGAGCAACAACCCACGGCCGGCGGTCCGGGCTGCCACCACGCGCGCTAACTCCAGATCGCGCCCGGAAAGCGGCTGCGCCACCCCTCGGCCACCAGCAGCCAGATTGCCCCGCGTCTCACCAGCCAGAGGAATACGCGCCAGCGAATAAGGCACTGCCTCGCCACCGATGATCAGGATGCGCTTGTCGCCCTTGACGATCTCGGGAATGTAGCGCTGCGCCATGATGGTGCGCGTGCCGTTGTCGGTCAGCGTCTCCAGGATGGCGTTGCGGTTGGCCTCATTCGGCTGGAGACGAAAAATACCCGTGCCGCCCATACCGTCGAGCGGTTTGACGATCACATCGCCATGCAAGGCATGAAAGGCCTTGATGCGGTCCATGTTGCGGGTGACCAGCGTTGGGGGGTCAGTTCCGCCACTTCGGTAATAGCGAGCTTTTCGGGGTGATTACGAATCGCTGCTCCGCCGTTGAAGACTTTGGCGCCCTGAGCCTGGGCATACTCGAGCAAATGCGTGGAGTAGACGTACTCCATATCAAAAGGCGGATCCTTGCGCATGAGCACGGCACCAAACTCCGCCAGCGGCACATCGGACTGCGCACCCGTGTCGCGCCACCAGTCATGACCGTGCAGATCAGCGCCGTCGACCAGCTCGATGGGTTGGCTATGCGCGCAGACCGTGCCTGCTTCGATATAAATATCACCCTGCAAAGCCACGCTTAGCGTATGTCCGCGAGCGACGAGCGCGCGCATCATGGCCACAGAGCTGTCCTTGTATGCCTTGAGCTGGGGCAAAGGATCGATGATGAACAAGACGTGCATTACGTTACCTGACACCTCTGCCCCGCTTCCTGGACACCCAGAACGGAGCCGATAAATACGTCGTAGCGCAGCCGGGCGGCACGCCATGCCCCACCCTTGGTGGAGCAATCAACGCAAACCGGCCCGGAGCCTTCCCTGAGGAAGATCCGGGCCGGACTAGCGGAATCAACTGGCCGCGTCGGCCTTGGTTGCGCTCGCTTTTTTCTTCGGTGCAAGCACCATGACCATCTGGCGGCCTTCGAGCTTGGGCATCGCCTCGACCTGAGCCACTTCGGTCAGATCGTCGCGCACTCGCTCCAGCACCCGCATACCGAGCTCCTGGTGAGCCATTTCGCGTCCGCGAAAGCGCAGCGTCACTTTGGCCTTATCACCCTCTTCCAGGAAGCGGCGCAGATTGCGCAGCTTGACCTGATAGTCGCCATCGTCGGTCGCAGGGCGGAATTTCACTTCCTTGACCTGGATGACCTTCTGCTTGGAACGCGCTTCGGCCTGCCGCTTTTGTTCCTGGTACTTGAACTTGCCGTAGTCCATCAAACGGCAGACTGGCGGCTCGGCATTAGGCGCGATTTCGACCAGATCCACGTCAGCTTGTTCCGACAGACGGAAAGCATAGGTAATCTTGACGATACCCAGTTGCTCTCCCTCCAGACCTATGAGGCGCACCTCGGGGACGCGGATTTCACCGTTGATGCGAATGCTTTTTTCAGTGGCGATGTTGAAAACTCCTAGAAAGATTAAACAGCTTTGGCATCCGGCTGAACGACATTGCGCCGACTGGCGACGTCCTCGTTCAGGCGAGCGACAAAGTCGTCGAAAGGAATGGCGCCCAGATCCAGGCCACCAAGTCCACGTACGGCGACGGTTCCGTTTTGAGCCTCCTTGTCGCCTACGACAAGGATGTACGGAACCTTTTGCAGGCTGTGTTCCCGGATTTTACGAGTGATTTTTTCACCACGCAAATCGGCCTGGACCCTAAAGCCTTGTTTTTTCAGGCTTTGTGTGATTTTGGCCGCATAATCGGCCGAGGGCTCGGAAATGCAGCATACAACGGCCTGCACCGGTGCCAGCCAAGGTGGCATTGCGCCGGCATGATTTTCGATCAGCATGCCGATAAAACGTTCCAGCGAACCCAGAATCGCACGATGCAGCATCACCGGCGCGCGACGCTGGTCGCTTGGGTCGACATATTCGGCGCCCAGGCGCACGGGCATGGAGAAATCCACCTGAATCGTGCCGCACTGCCAGTGACGGCCAATGGCGTCCTTCAAGGTGTATTCCACCTTGGGCCCGTAGAAAGCCCCCTCTCCCGGCGAGATCTCGAACTCGCAACCCGTGCGGCGCAGGCTTTCCATCAGGGCCGTTTCGGCCTTGTCCCAGATCTCGTCGCTGCCGATGCGCTTTTCAGGCCGGGAGGCGACCTTGTACAGCACTTCGGTAAAGCCGAAATCCCGATACACCTTCTGTAACAAAACCGTGAAGTCCGCGCACTCGTCCTGAAGCTGGTCTTCGGTACAGAAAATATGCCCGTCATCTTGTGTAAAGCCGCGCACACGCATCATGCCGTGCAGCGAACCCGACGGCTCGTTGCGGTGGCATTGGCCAAACTCACCGTAGCGCAGGGGCAGCTCGCGATACGAGTGCAACCCGGCGTTGAAGATCTGCACGTGCCCCGGGCAGTTCATGGGTTTGAGGCCATACACGCGGTTCTCCGACTCGGTCGTGAACATGTTTTCGCGGTAGTTGTCCCAGTGCCCGGTCTTTTTCCACAAGGAAAGGTCCAAAATCTGGGGGGCTTTGACTTCCTGGTAGCCATTATCGCGATACACGGCACGCATGTACTGCTCAACCTGCTGCCAGAGCGCCCAACCTTTCGGGTGCCAGAAAATGAGTCCGGGTGCTTCGTCCTGGAAATGGAACAGATCCAGATCACGGCCGATCTTGCGATGGTCGCGCCGCTCGGCTTCTTCGAGCATGTGCAGATAAGCATCCTGCTCTTCCTTGCTCGCCCAGGCCGTGCCGTAGATGCGTTGCAGCATCTCGTTGTTACTGTCTCCACGCCAATAAGCGCCAGCCACCTTCATCAGCTTGAAAACCTTGAGCTTGCCCGTGGATGGCACGTGAGGACCACGGCAAAGGTCGATGAAATCACCTTCGCGATACAGGCTGATGTTCTCGTTGCTCGGAATCGACGCGATGATTTCTACCTTGTAGGCCTCGCCTATTCCCCTGAAGAAAGCCACCGCCTCATCGCGGGACCACACTTCGCGCGTCACCACCTCGTCCTTGCGGGCGAGTTCGATCATCTTTTTCTCAATCGCCTGCAAGTCTTCTGGCGTGAAGGGGCGCTTGTAGGCGAAGTCGTAATAGAAGCCGTTGTCGATCACCGGCCCGATCGTGACTTGAGCATCCGGATAAAGCGACTTGACCGCGTACGCCAACAGGTGGGCCGTCGAATGGCGGATCAAATCCAGGCCATCGGCCTCTTTGGCTGTGACGATGGCCAGCCGCGCATCGCCTTCGATACGATAGCTGGTGTCGACCAGCTTGGGCTCGGTGCCCTCGAAGGTGACGCGCCCAGCCAAGGCCGCCTTGGCCAGGCCGGTTCCGATGGACTGCGCGACTTCCGCGACCGTGACCGGCCCGGGGTATTGGCGCTGAGAACCATCCGGCAAAGTGATTTGTACCATCGACGAGTTTCCTGGATGAGAAACGAAAAACGCGGCTATCTAGCCGCGTTTTATCTGCCTATGTTTTGCGTTCAATTGTCTGCTGACATCAAACACCACTAACGACTTAACGCGACAAGGGGCGATAGGTCGAAGTCGTAGTTCGTGCCGGTGCGCAAAACATATAGGCCTTTTAGGGAATTGGGTCTTGGCCACCCCGCGCAGCAAGCACGCCCGGCGCGGTTTGACCATAGAAGAGCATTGTAGCACTTTTGCCGCGCTTCGCGGTGCATCCTCGCCCCCGCCCCGCCCCCGCCCCCGCCCCCGCCCCCACGAATGATGTCCGAAAGCCGGAAAGCGAATTTAAGGCGTATTTAGGTACATATGTAGGACCTTTCCTGATTTTTCAGTATCCCGATTTTTCCCGCAATTTCCCTTTAACCTCCGGACTGAAGCTCAGTTCCGATCGGACGAAAGCACTTCTCTGAAGCACTCTTTCCAGGAATCAGCCATGTCGAACAACATCTCCCACCTTCCCGGCCAAGATAGACCGGAAGACGCGGCCGATCCGGGCTACGGCGTGCGGCGTTACATGCTGCTGTCCCGGCCCAGTCATAAGATCCGTGTCGCCATCCTCGATGACCATCCTGCCATCACGCTGGGACTGGCCGCCTACCTACGCAACCAGACCGATCTGGAAGTCCGATGCGTCGAAACCAAAGCCGACGCGCTAGCCAAGACCTTGAAGCAGAACCCCTGCGATGTCGCCGTGGTCGATTTCTATCTGCCGCGACAGCCATGGGATGGCATGGACTTCATTCGCCGTCTGCGGCGCCAGCACCCTGAAATGGCCATTGTCACCTTCTCTGCCGGCAAAAACAGCGAAACCGAATTCGCCGCCTACCGCGCAGGCGCCAACGCCTATCTACCCAAAGAGGCCTCGGTTGAGACGCTGGTGGAGGTCATTCGCCAGACAGCCGCCGATCGTCGCCAATTCCTGGGTTGGAAGGACGGCCGTTCGCAGATTACCGAGCCTGCCCACCCGGACTCTCAACTCACCACTGCCGAACTTGAGGTGCTGCGCCAAATTTCGCAGGGATTGTCGGTCACCCAGGTAGCCTCACGCCTTCTGCGCAGCAAGAAGACCATCAGCACGCACAAGCGTCGTGCGATGAAAAAACTCGGCTTGGCAGACGACCTCGCGCTGGCGCTCTATCTGAATGAAAAGTTCGAGCAGAACATCTGCGGCTGATCACGCAATGCGCGAGAAGCCCGGTGGCGTGGCCGCTGTACGCAAATGGGCATCGAACACCATGGCTATCGCCCGCACGAAAAACCAGCCTTGCTCCATTACGGTCAGGCAGCCATCGGCCAACTGCAGCAACCCCATGGCCTGCAGTTGGCGCAATTGCGGCAACTCACGAGCAAAAACCCGCTCGGGATCATCCTGGCCACTGGCGGCAGCCAGGTCCAGATGGCCCCGGCACATAATGTCCATGATGATCCGACGGCGCCACAGATCATCGTCCGAACAACTCAGCCCACGCTCAACAGGCAACACCTGGGCATCGATGGCCTCGTAATACGCGTCGATATCCTTGTGATTCTGGCTGTACACGCGCCCCAGTTGGCTGATGGCCGACACGCCTATCCCCAGCAGGTCGCGGTCTGGCTCCGTCGTGTAGCCCTGGAAATTACGGTGCAAACTGCCTTGGGCGCATGCGCGGGCCAGGCTGTCTGCCGGCAAGGCGAAGTGGTCCATGCCAATATAAATGTAACCCTGGTCCATGAAGCCTTTGATCGCGCCGGCCAACAACGCCACCCGAGTCGCAGGATCGGGAAGATCCTCGCCCACGATGCGTCGTTGCGGCTTGAACCGCGTGGGCAGATGCGCGTACGCATACAGGGCAATACGGTCCGGACGCAGTGCGTTCACCTGCTCTACCGTGCGGGCAAACGAGGCGGCCGTTTGCCGCGGCAAACCGTAAATCAGATCCACATTGACAGACGCAAAGCCGACATCTCTGGCGGCGAGCATCAAGTCGCGCACCGACTCGTAGGGCTGGATGCGATGAATAGCCTGCTGCACGGCGGGATCGAAGTCCTGCACCCCATAGCTCAGACGATTAAATCCCAACTGCGCCAGATGGTCCAGACGCTGGGCATCGACAGTACGAGGATCGATCTCGATGGAAATCTCGGCCTGGCTCGACAGATGAAAATAACGCCGGATGTCGTCCATCAAACGCGTCAGCTCTGCATCGGACAGAAACGTCGGAGTTCCGCCACCAAAATGCAATTGCGTAATCGTCGCCTTGTTAGCCAGTAACGCAGCCTGCATGGCCATCTCGCGCGCTAGTGCGGCCAGATAACGAGCGGCACGCTCATGGTGTCGGGTCACAACCTTGTTGCACGCGCAGTAATAGCAAACCGAATCACAAAACGGGATGTGGACGTATAACGACAAAGCCTGCCCCGCGTCTCGTGCGCCTAACGCCTGTTCCCACTGCTCGGGTCCGAAGCCTTCATGCAGGCGGTCGGCGGTAGGGTAGGAAGTGTAGCGAGGCCCGGTCTTGGCCAACGCGGCGAGAACATCGGGTTTGAAGTGAGAATGCGAGGGCACGGGCAGGGAGGGTATGCTGCGGATTATGCGGGCTGACGAGCACCCCTCTTTTGATCTGGCGCAAGCCGCGCCGCGTAGAATGAACGCCCCCCCTGAAACTGCCGGAATCCCATGGAAACAGAACTCGACGGCCGCTTGCTGGCCCTGCGCCAAGCGTTGGCCATTTCTATCGCACTGTCCACGCGCGGCCACCCCCAAGCGACCGGCATGGCTCTGGAACTGCTCGACGACCTGCGCAGCCACGCAGATAGCACACCAGCCGATGCGCCGTTCGACGCCCCAGTGTGGGTACAGGGTGCGCAGGACGAACTTGAACAGATATCGCGCCTGGTCCGGGCCTTCACGCAGACGCAGGACTGATCGCCTCAAGCCAAAAAAATGCAGGGGCGACCGCGGTCAGCTGGTCCAATTATTTGTGCTTGCGCCCGGCCCCCTGCCTGCCCTTGTGCCCTGGCTGGCGACTTTGCAAAGCTTGACTTTCTTTGACCCATGCCGAGATTGTAAAATCTAGTCACATTGACAAAGGATCGTTTACGTCATCTGCAGGCCATGAGTAAGCATAAGTACAAGTTTCTCCAACCTCCCGCGCTCACAGAGGCAGAGCGACGCGCCCAGCGCACTCTGGCGGCCGCCAATAAGCTATTGAATCCGAATCCCCCCGAGCCAGCACCAGACGTCAGCCCGGCCGAGGCGGAACTGTTGCGATACATGGACGAGCTGCGCGCTCGCCAAACCGGCGTCACAGCGCCCCCGCCTGCGAAAATCCGCTCGGGCAGGCCTACATAGTCCTCCTCATCTGTGACCACAGATTGCAAGAGGCCTCCGCACTGACGATATGTAACGGCTCGGCAACCGCCACATCGGCCCAATCTATAGAATTTCCGCGACGTACCGTTTTATCGGGAGTTCATCATGAAACAGAAATTCGCTTCGATTCTGCTTGTGGGCGCATTGAGCGCCAGCGCGACCCTGGCCATGGCGCAACCTGGTCCTGGACGCGGCCCTGACGGCGGCTCCGGAAACCAAGGCCCGGGGCGCAGTCCCGAGGGCGGCCCGGAACGCCAGGGCCCCGGCTGAAGCCCCAATGCTGCCCCCAATGGCGGCGGGCGCCCGGACCACTCTGCCGGCCGGCCGAGTGCGACTCCCGGACAACAAGGACCGGGCCGGCCAGGAGGGCCAGGCGCCCATGCCGACCCTTCGCCTTCACGTTGGCAGAAGGGACAGCGCGTGCCCGCCCCCTATCGCGGTCAGCAGTACATCATCGAAGATTGGCGCGGCTACCAACTGCAACAGCCGCCGCGTGGTTACCAGTGGATCGGCGTTGGGGCGGATTATTTTCTCATCGGAGTGGCCACCGGCATCGTGCTGGAAAGTGTTTTCGGTCGTTAGCAAATCCGCAGGCGGGCGCCCAACCAGCGCCCACCAAAGACCAGAACGCCTGCTTGCACGCAAGCGGGAGCCTTGTTGTCGGCACCCACGGCAAGCAAGCTAGCGCGCCAACACCAGCGGGATGGAAGAAGCCAGCAACGCCACACCGGACGCTGTCAGCAAACCCAGCACAAGTTGACGAAACCGCACCTCGCTAATACCAATGTAGAGTTTTGTCCCGATCAAGGTCGGCACCAGCATGGCAGGCGCCACGATCGCGAACATCGGCAGCATATCGCTCGTGACCAGCCCCGCTGCCAGATAGCTCCCCATCGTCACAGTGAGCATGGACAAATTGAAGTTTTGGATCACAGTGCGTTGAGTATCCTTGGGATAGCCGCGCACCGTGCACCATAACGTCGGCAAAACGCCTGTAAATCCACCCAAACCTCCCATTACGCCACCGGCCATGCCCACCAATGCGTCGGCCAATCGCCCACCCGCCGACACCTGGGGCAAATGCCGAGCCATCAACATGGCCGGGCACCACAACACCAATAGGCAACCCAGGATCAGTTTGAACCAAGTCATGTCCAAACTGGGCAGCAACAAAGACCAGGAGAAACCGCGCCTGACTGTCACCGCCGCCACGACCTGCCCCATCATGGCACCGAAAACGGCCAGCACTGCGGCCAACCGCGGCTCGAGCACCCAGACCCAAACCGACATCGACACCATGCCAAATGCAAAGCCGGACAGCCCCTGCACAAAACCAGCCAAAACAGCCCCTAAGGCTACGACCACATACACCTACTCCATTGCTCTCCTCCTTGCCTCGCACCGGACGATTATGCGACACCCTTAGGCAGCGGCAATCGATAGTTCTGATCGACGCATAGCAACTGGCTTATGGCAAGGGCCGCGCATGACCCGGAATCGAGCGATATAAGGCTGCTAGCGCATCGAACCGCGCCTGAAACCTTGCCAAGGGCGCTCCGCACGATGCGGGTCGTACGGGCACGAGGTGCGCGAGATATGACCGAGCGCGTGACGAGTGCGATCGGCTCCGTACTCCGTTGTGCCGCTGGCACCGGCCGCATCACAGCCAACATCACGCCCTGCCTGCTCTGGCCCACATAAGGTGCGTCTGACCTGCTCCCCGTGATTAGTACGAAATCGATGTAGAGTCCGTTCCCAAAGGAATGGCAATGAAGAAACGATTTACGGAAGAGCAAATCATCGGCGTGCTCAAGGAAGCCGATGCAGGTGCCAAGCCCGCAGAGTTGTGCCGCAAGCACGGAATCTCCGAGGCAACGTACTACAACTGGAAGGCGAAGTTCGGTGGCATGACGGTGTCGGACGCTCAGAGGCTCAAGGAGCTGGAGCAGGAGAACAACAAGCTCAAGAAGCTGTTGGCCGAGTCGATGCTGGACAAGGCGGCGCTTCAGGATCTGCTAAGCCGAAAGTAGTCAGCCCGCAGGCCAAACGCGAGGCGGTCAGGACATTAATGACCGAGCGCAGCATGGGTGTTACCCGGGCCTGTGGGCTGGTAGGAATTTCGCGGTCGCTGTTTGCCTACGAGAGCACACGCTCAGGCGATGCTGCGCTGACCGAGCGCATGAAAGAGATGGCAGTGGCGAAACGACGCTACGGCTATCGGAGGATCCATGTGCTCTTACGTCGCGAAGGCTGGCAAGCAAATCACAAGCGAATCTGGCGGCTGTACAGTCTGGCAGGGTTAAGCGTGCGAAAACGAAAGCGTAAGCGAATCGCGGCGACCGAGCGCGTGGTTCGCCCAGCGGCAATCGCGCCGAATCAGAGTTGGTCAATGGACTTTGTGGCCGACGGCCATAGCCTATGGCCGCCGATTCCGCTGTTTGACTATCGTCGATGACTACACTCGCGAATGCCTGGCCATCGAGGTCGATACGTCGTTGCCGGGACTGCGTGTTGCCATGGTGCTGCAACGGCTGGCGGAGATGCGTGGCCTGCCGCGATCTATTACCGTGGACAACGGGCCAGAGTTCGCCGGAAGAGCCTTGGACGCCTGGGCCTACCAAGCAGGCGTAAAGCTGTCGTTTATTCGGCCGGGTAAGCCGGTGGAGAACGCTTATATCGAAAGTTTCAACGGCAAGTTCCGCGACGAATGCCTTAACGAGCACTGGTTCTTTGAATCGCCCCGGGTTTCCTAGACACCTAGTTGCCTCACAATTAAGGCGATATGGAGGTGTGTATGGAAGGCAAGACATCGCGGCAGCGATTCTCAGAAGAGTTCAAGGTACAGGCGGTAAAGCAAGTCACCGAAGGGGGACACAAGGTCGGCGATGTCGCGACACGATTAGGCGTGAGTCCCCACAGCCTTTATGCATGGCTCAAGCGGTATTCGGGCAGTCCTGAGCAGCGGACGCATCAAGATAGCCAGAGCGCGGAGGTCCGTCGGCTTAAGGCTGAGCTCAAGCGGGTGAGCGAGGAGCGCGACATCCTAAAAAAGGCCGCCGCGTACTTTGCCAAGCAGTCCGGGTGAAGTACGCGTTTATCAAGGCCCATGAGGAGCAATACGCTGTGCGTCGCCTATGCGCAGTTTTGGGGGTACATCCCAGCGGCTATTACGCTTGGAAGGTGCAGCCTGTGAGTGCGCGCGGGGCACAGGATAAGCGCGTCGGCGCGCTCATCGAGCAGTGCTGGGAAGACAGTGGCCGGATCTACGGTTATCGTAAGATCAGCAGTGACTTGAACGATATGGGAGAGCGGTGTGGCAAGCACCGCGTGGCCCGCTTGATGCGCCAAGCTGGCTTGCGATCACACACAGGATACGGCCGTCGTCCGGGAGGCCGAGGTACTCGTCCCAGCGTTGTTGCTCCGAACCATCTACAACGCCAGTTCCGGGTCGATGCCCCCAACCAGGTCTGGGTGACCGACATTACCTACATCCGAACACACGAAGGTTGGCTCTATCTTGCCGCGGTATTGGATCTGTTCTCGCGGCAGATCGTGGGCTGGTCCATGAGCGATCGGATGACCCGAGAACTTGCCATCAACGCATTGCTGGCTGCGGTCTGGCGTCGTAAACCAGAGGCCGAAGTACTCGTGCATTCAGACCAAGGGAGTCAGTTCAGCAGTCATGACTGGCAAGACTTCCTGAAAGCCCATCGGTTGCGCCCCAGCATGAGCAGACGAGGAAACTGCTATGACAACGCCGTTGCTGAGAGCTTCTTTCAGTTGCTCAAGCGTGAAAGAATCCGACGCAAGATCTATTCCACTCGCGACCAGGCACGCGCCGATGTGTTTGACTATATCGAGTTGTTCTACAACCCACGACGGCGCCACAGCTATATCGGCCAGGTTTCTCCGGTAGAGTTCGAACGGCGCTACTTTTTGATGAACGGGACTGTCTAAGAAACCCGGGGCGATTCACTTGTCCCTGCGACAGGCTAAAAGCTTGATCGAAAACTGGCGAGTCGAGTACAACACCGATCGGCCTCACAGCGCGCTCGGATATTTAACGCCGGCGCAATTCGTGCAGGCTCATCAGAAAGAAGGTCTTTTACCCCTGGGCTCTATGTCGGTGCCGTACTAAATCTGGGGGCAGGTCACGTCGGGCGAACATCCTTGCCGTATCTGGACGAGCGCCAGCAGCTGATGCAATGGTGGTCGGATTATCAAGATCGGTGCGCAGCCCATGTGGGCAAATGATGAGGCGGACCCAACCCTCATTCCTACCCTTAAAACCTCTTGGCGCTACTTGGCAGCATTTGGCTGCCAAGAAAACAAAAAAGCCGCGAAGTCGAAGACTCACGCGGCTTTTGCGGCAGTGCTTGGCACTACTTTGCAGGTATTTGGTAGGCGGTATTGGAATCGAACCAACGACCTCCACGATGTCAACGTGGCGCTCTAACCATCTGAGCTAACCGCCTAAATTCGGACTTAACTACGTTGCCAACTCACTTAAATTGGCGCTTCGCACTCGATCTGTAGCAACGTTTTTTGCGTTTCTGCGTTCGTGCAGCGAAGAAAAAGAATTATATAGATGTTTTTCTAGCCGTGCAAGTCATCGTCCACTTTTTTTATCGCCTGCAGAAACGCACTGACTTTGCTCGCGTCCTTCACGCCCGGGCTTTCTTCTACACCGCTGCTGACATCGACCGCCCAAGGCTGCACGAGCCTCAACACGTTGCCGATGTTCTCAGGCCTGAGGCCACCGGCCAATATGATGGGACGACTTTGCGCATCAGCCCGTACACCGCCAAGCAGCGTGTGATCGAAGGTCAGGCCGCTGCCACCAAAGCCGGCACTATAGCTATCGAACAACCAGCCGGCCGCGCTGCGGTAATGACTGCACGTTGCAGCGACGGCCGCGGGATCATCAAGGCCGGGCCGCCGACGCGAAAGGCACGCAGATACCGATGCCCATAACGGGAGCAATCCTCTGGACTTTCGTCGCCATGAAATTGCAGCAGATCGGGTCCGACCTCATCGATGACCGAACGAACCTGATCAACGGTGGGGTTAACGAAAAGCGTGACCACGCTGACGAACGCCGGCACCTCACGGCGCAATTGCGCGGCACGTTTTACGTCGACATACCGTTTGCTACCTGCATAGCAAACGAAGCCGATCGCATCCGCGCCGGCATCGACGGCATGAGCAACGTCGGCTTCGCGGGTCAAACCGCAGATCTTCACGCGCGTTCGCATGGACGCAACCTGTATTGGAGAAGGACGATGGCTGAAGCTTACCTGATGAGGCTAACGCGAGCTCCGGGAGCTCATGGCGCCATCAAAACTTCCTTCGGCCAGACGTAACCAGGGGATCGTTAGTTCGCGAAAGGCAACCATGCTGTCGTAGAGCTGGCTGAACGCCGCATCCTGCGCCGCCAGGGTATTGCACAACTTGGCAGATTCGGCCTGGCAGACCTGAAGGACGGATGCCAGAAAAGCCTTGAGCGTAGCCCCTGCACCTACCAATCGCCGCAGTGCGGCAGGGTTGGCGGCGTCGTAGCGGGCGATCATTTCTTGCCCAGCCAAAGCGCTGGCCTGTGCAATAACGGCCTGGTAGTTGAGGGGCAAGGCTTCGTAGGCATCCAGGTTGACGTACAGGGACGTCTGCAGCGTGCCCTCCCACCAGCCCGGAAAATAGTAATTGGGCGCTGACGTGTGCAGCCCCAACGCCTCGTCCTCGCAGGGCCCTATCCATTTGGCCGCGTCAATGCGGCCCGTAGCGAGCGCAGCGCGCAGTTGGGCGCCATCAATCTGTTGAGGCTGCGCTCCAAGTCGCGCCAACACGGCAGCTGCGAAAGGGCTGGCGCGCAACCTCAAACCGTTGAAATCCCCCACGCTCTTGATTTCGTGGCGAAACCATCCGCCCATCTGCGCACCGGTATAACCGCAAGGGAAGTTGATGATGCGATGCTGACGAAACCGCCCACGTAGCAGATCGAGGCCCCGCCCTGCCGCATCCAGGCGTTCATCTGGCGCGTATTGAGACCAAACGGCACGGCGCCGTCAAAGCAAAGCGAAGGGTCCAGATCGTAGTAATAGCACGAGGCGGTGTGGCCGCACTCGACGTTAGCATCGCCCACCGCGCTTAAAACATCCTGTTCCACAGGAACGATGTCGATGGAAAACCGGCCGTCCGTTGCCTGGTGGACGTATCGCGCAAAATCGCCTGCTGCGGCATAGATGATCGAACTCTGCGACGGGAAACTGGACGCCAGCCGCCATAGTAAAACCGGAGCATCCTGCGCGAACACCGGCGCAGCGACGACCGCGCCCCCTGCTCCCAAAGCAGCTTTCTTAAGGAAGGAACGGCGCTGCATGGCAGGTTCTCAGACTAAGGTTGAGAGGCAGAAGTGAACGGCGCTAGAAAGGTGCCTGCGCCATCGAGCTGCGGCAGATCGAATGCCCGCGGATAATCGACAGCAGATAGATACAGGCCATCTGGAGAAAATGTGGGCGCACCAAGGCGTCGGTCACGCACTGCGAGCAGGTGGCCCATCCACGCCACCGGCTCACGCCCCTGCCCTATCTGGAGCAGCGCCCCCATGATGTTACGTACCATATGATGCAAGAAAGCATTCGCCTGCAGCGTAAATACCAGGAAGTCACCGCACTCGGCGATGTCCAGCCGGCTCATGGTGCGCACCGGGTGTCTCGCTTGGCATTGTGAAGAACGAAAACTGGAGTAGTCGTGTTCGCCCAGCAGGGTTTGCGCGGCCTGACGCATGGCGGCAACATCCAGAGGTTGGAAGCACCACCCTGCACGGCCCGCCCATAACGCTGGACGAACCCTACCGCGCCACAGCAGATAGACGTAGCTGCGCGAACGAGCAGAAAACCGCGCATGAAAATCCTCGGGTACTTCCAGCGCCCAGTGCACGGATATGCTGGAAGGCAGAAAGGCATTTACCCCCGAACCCAAGACTCGGCTCGCCGGTTCAGGTCGGTATCGAGGTGAATCACCTGCATGGCAGCATGTACACCGGTATCGGTGCGGCCCGCACAGACTGTGCGCAAGGCGGCTCCGATGCCGGAGAACCGGCCCAATGCCATCTCCAGGGTATCTTGCACGGTCTGGCCGTGCGGCTGGGTTTGCCAACCCTGCCAACTGGAGCCGTCATATGACAGCCCCAATGCAATGCGAGTCATGAAAAATCAGGTCCTGCTTGTAGGTGGAGGCTCGTCCGACGGAGGCGGGTCCAGATCCAGACTGATGGAGTCCAGGCGTTTGTTCAAAGCCTCCTGATCCAGCCGGGGGGCTTCCGAATAGGGGGTTTCCTCATTGTCCTCGTCACGGCGCGCGCCTGCCCGCCGCAGCGCCCAGGCGATGGCCAGCACGAGTAGGGCCAGAATGGCAGTCACGATAACCAACAGGTTGTTGGCCAACCAGGCAGGCAATCCGCTCTTAGCCGCATCGTTGCCGGCGACAGCCTTGCTTGCTGCGCCGTCAGGCGCGGCGGTGTTTTTCGTCTCTGGCGAGACGATGCCTGAAGCGCCCTGGCCTTTGGGGGCCACGCTGGAAGCCCCGGCGGCACCTGCAGCAGGGCTGGGCTCTGCAGCCGTAGATCCCAAGGCGGCCGGCGCCGACAGCCCCGCAGCTCCACCCTTGTCGGAAGCGCCAGCCGGGACCAAGGACGATGCAGACATATCCTCTGCCGCAGTGTCATTGGCCGATGGGCGCGCGCCCGCTAACGCGGCTGCCGCTGCACCAGCGGCCATGCCTGCCGCGCCCACGGTGCCGTCGCTGGCGCTATCGCGTCCTGCTCCAGCATGTTTGAGGGCATCGACGTTGGATTGCAAGGTATCGACCCGCTCACGCGCATCGGCCAGCGCACGCGCGTCAGAGCTGCTGCGATCCCCGCCGGCATCGGAGGTGCTGTTGGCCGTGGCCCCAGACAGCCGCAAACGATCCTGGCCCGATTCGGTACGGGCGCCCGCCGGCATGTCCGAACGGCTCACCACCCCTGAGCTGGCCGAGCCCGAACTCACGCGCGCGCCTGTTGCGGCCTTCCCCAAACCCGCACGGTAGCGGGCATAGCTATCAACCTGATCGACATAATGGCGCCGAGCCTCCTCAGGATCGATGCTGCGCACCGTCTGGGCGTCAGGCAGGCTTAGCGTCGCGCCTGCCTTGATGCGGTTCATGTTGCCATCGATAAAGGCATCGGGATTCGTACGCCACAAGGCCACCAGCATCTGGTGCAAGTTGGCACCTGAGACCTTGTTGCGCCGGGCAATGTTGTAGAGCGTATCGCCCTGGCGCACCTTGACGGAGCCGGCCTGCGGCGCTTGCGCTGCGGGCGACACCGAACCCAATTGCGCGGATTGAACGCGCAGAGCCCCCTTGGGCACCAACACTGTCACCTGCACCAGACGCTGCCCGGCACCAGTGCGCAGGTCCAGCAGAATATCAACGGCCTCGCCTTGCAGAGACTGTGGCGACGCAAGCAGCAAATCGCGGCGCGTACGGTCAGTGACCGGTTGCGTCTGCAGATGGAGGGTCGCCAGGGAGGCGGGCGGCGTCAGACCAGACTGCTCCCACGCGGCTGCATCGGCCAACGACACCTGAAGACTCTGCGCCTCTTCGGCGGAGAGGTCGACCAGCGGCACCGAGACGCGCAGCGGCTCACCCGGCGCAGAGATCACTCTCGCATGTCCCAAACGCGCGGCCTGAGCGCTGCCTCCCCACGTGACACCCAGGGTCATGGCCAAAGCCAGAGCCAGGCCATGCTTGCGGAAACTCTGCTGGAAACGGTGGTGCTGCGTGTGGCGCGAACTCATAGGGTATTTTTTCCGTGTTCTGGACCAGGGCAATGCAGGGGAAAAGTGTAATGGATCACACCGGATTCATAAACTGAACATATTCGTTCGGCCTCGAAGATAGCTAGCACCCGTCTCGTCAGTAAAACAAAGGGCACCTACCAGGTGCCCTTTGGATACGACATGCGCCCTTGCGCGCCGCGACGCTCAGGCTTCGGACAGTGCGATGCGCAGCATGCGACGCAGGGGCTCGGCAGCGCCCCACAGCAGCTGATCGCCGACCGTGAAGGCGCCCAGGTACTGCGGCCCCATGGAAAGCTTACGCAGACGGCCCACCGGAATATCCAGCGTGCCGGTGACGGCCACCGGCGTCAACTGCTCGACCGTCGCTTCCCTGGTGTTGGGCACAACCTTGGCCCATTGCGTACCCGCAGCAATCATGTCTTCGATCTCATCGAGGGGTACGTCGCGTTTGAGCTTGATGGTCAGTGCCTGGCTATGGCAGCGCATCGCGCCTATGCGCACACACAACCCGTCGATCGGCGTGGCCGGCGTACCGAAAGCTTCGCCGCGACCCAGAATCTTGTTGGTCTCCGCTTCGCCTTTCCATTCTTCGCGCGACATACCATTGCCCAGATCCTTGTCAATCCAGGGAATGAGGTTGCCACCCAGAGGAACACCGAAGTGCTCGCGAGGAAGGTTGGCGTCTTTCTGTGTGGCCAGAACACCTCGGTCGATGTCCAGAATGGCTGCGGCTGGATCGTCCAACAACGGCTTGACCGCCTGATTCAGGATGCCGAACTGATTGAGCAGCTCGCGCATGTGCTGGGCGCCACCGCCCGAAGCAGCCTGATAGGTCATGGAAGTCATCCATTCGACCAGGTCGTTGTTGAACAGGCCGGCCAAACCCATGAGCATGCAGCTGACCGTGCAGTTGCCGCCCACGAAGTTACGCACCCCACGCTTGAGCGCTGCGTCTATGACGGGGCGGTTGACCGGGTCCAGCACAATGATGGCGTCGTCGGCCATGCGCAGCGTGCTGGCCGCATCGATCCATATGCCCGTCCAGCCGGCAGCGCGCAGCTTGGGATATACCTCGCTGGTGTAATCGCCACCCTGCGCAGTCACGATAATCGGCAGCTTTTTTAGGGCCTCGATATCGTTTGCGTCTTGCAGCGGACCGGCGCCTTCGGCCCATTTGGGCGCGGCGCCACCGGCATTGCTGGTGGAGAAGAACACGGGGTCGATAAGGGCGAAGTCGTTCTCCTCACGCATGCGCTGCATGAGAACCGAGCCGACCATACCGCGCCAACCGACGAGGCCTACTGCTTGCTTCATTTCTGGGCTCTTTATGGGTCTGGAATGAAAAATGGGAAGAATCACTGCAATTTATCAGAATGCGCGGTGCAATGCTGCGCCGCACCCACGCAATCCTGGGCCTTGTCGTGCCGCAGCGACGGCTGCCCAGCGCTGCGGCATGCGTCTCAGCCCAGTGCCTTCAGGACCGCATCGCCCATCTGAGCGGTGCTGACCTTGGTGGTGCCGGGCTCATGAATATCCGCCGTGCGCAAGCCCTCTGCCAACACCTTACGCACTGCGGCTTCGATGCGATCGGCCTGCCCGGCCTGCTCCAGCGAGTAGCGCAGCAGCATCGCCGCCGACAGAATAGTCGCCAGCGGGTTGGCCACACCCTTGCCAGCGATATCGGGAGCCGAACCATGACTGGGCTCGTACAGGCCCTGGCCGCTCGCGTTCAGCGAGGCCGAGGGCAACATGCCAATCGAGCCGGTCAGCATGGCCGCTTCATCGGACAGGATGTCGCCAAACAGGTTACCGGTGACGATGACGTCGAACTGGCGTGGATTGCGCACCAACTGCATGGCCGCGTTGTCCACGTACATGTGTGAGAGCTCGACGTCGGGATAATCGCGTGCAGTCTCAATGACGACGTCGCGCCAGAATTGCGAGGTCTCCAGCACATTGGCCTTGTCGACGCTGCACAGCTTCTTGTTGCGCTTGCGAGCAGTCTCGAAACCGACGCGGGCGATGCGCCGCACCTCCGATTCGGCATAGCGCATGGTGTCATAACCTTCGCGCTCACCGGTAAACTGCCCATCCACAGCGCTGCGCACGCCGCGCGGAGTTCCGAAATAAATGTCCCCGGTCAGTTCGCGAATGATCACGATATCCAGGCCGGCAACGATTTCCGGCTTCAGCGAGGACGCACTGGCCAGTTCGGGGTACAGAATCGCGGGTCGCAGATTGGCAAACAACCCCAAGGCTTTGCGCAAGCCCAGAATCGCCTGCTCCGGGCGGAACTCGCGCGGCAGACTGTCGTACTTCCAGTCACCCACGGCGCCAAACAGCACTGCACGCGAAGACTTGGCCAACTCCAGTGTGGCCGGCGGCAGAGGGTGCTCGAACTCATCGAAGGCCGCGCCGCCGACTTTTGCCTGATTCAGCTCCAGTGGCAGATCAAGCGCGCGAAGTACGCGCACCGCTTGCTCAACGATCTCTGGGCCTATCCCGTCGCCGGGCAGGACTGCGATTTTCTGGGTCATGGGACTTCCTTTTTAGGGCAAAAAAATGGTTCATCGAGGAATACCGGGGAATGCAGACCGGATCTTGAGGAAGAAGTACTCCTGATCGCGGTAGCCGTAGGCGCGGCGCTTGATGACTTTGATGGTGTTGTTGATGCCCTCGACGATGCTGGTGTTGAGCCGGTGGCGACAGCGAGACAGAATCCCGTGCAGATAGGCTTTTAGCTTGAGCGCGAAGTGAGCCAAGGCGGCGATGCCGCTGCCCTGAGCCTGTTGCAGCCAGTGATCCCATGCCTGGCGGGCGTAGCCGGGGTGTTGGTAGAACCACAGCTGTTTGAGCTCATCGCGCATCAGATAAGCGGTGAGCAAGGGCTGGTTGGCCTGGAGCAACTCGTCCAACTTTACCGATTGGCACGGATCGAGGTTTTTGCGATTGCGCAGCAGTAGCCAGCGACTGGACTTGATCACCCGGCGGGCCGGCTTGTCGTGCCGCAACTGGTTCGCTTGGTCTACACGCA
The DNA here is from genome assembly GCA_000612485.1 of Bordetella holmesii ATCC 51541. Taxonomy (NCBI): domain Bacteria; kingdom Pseudomonadati; phylum Pseudomonadota; class Betaproteobacteria; order Burkholderiales; family Alcaligenaceae; genus Bordetella; species Bordetella holmesii. Next base: position 2,997,058 of record CP007494.1, on the reverse strand, counting down.
CCCGGTCTATCACTTCACGGCCGTACTTGGCCACGACGTGGAACAGGTCGTAGACGATCTCGGCGTTGGGGCAGTTGGCCTGGATCTCCAGCTCATAGGCCGTCGTCATGTCGATCGCTACGGCCCGGATCTGCTGGGCAACCCCAGTTGGCAGTTGTTCGAAGAAGGCTCTGGCCGTCTCGCGCGAGCGGCCATCACCGATCCATAGCACCTGACGGCGGATCGGATCGACAACGACCGTGGCATAACGATGGCCCTTGTGTAGAGCGAACTCGTCCATCGCTAGGTAGTGGATCTGGCTCCAGTCCGGCTCTTGGATCGCCCGTCGCAGCAGGGCCTTGTCCAGCGCCTTGACCGTGTGCCAACCCAGTTGGAAGAAGCGCGCCACGGCCAGAATGTTGCTGGACTCAAGCAACTGGCTGACCGCCTCGGCCAGCCGGTCGGTCACTCGCTGGTAACGGCCCAGCCAGCTCAGCCTCTCCAGATGCGGTCCACCGCACTGCTCGCACCAGACCCGCCGACGCGGCACTACCAGCGTCACTCGCAGCGCCATTAGCGGCAGATCCCGCACCCGGCGCGTGGTCGTCTCATGCACCTGCCGACATCGGTTGCCGCAGTGCTCGCAGTGCATCGTTCGCGCTGAAGGCTTCAGGTAAATCGTGACCGTCCGGCTCTCACCTTCAGGCCACACGACCCGCTCCACCCGATAACCCTCCCACCCACCCAACCTCTCGATCGTCTTGCGGTCCAGCATGATCCCGGCCTTGATCCTTGAAAAATCAAGGATCAAGCGTAACGGCAATCAAGCACGGCTCCACGCTATTCCGCGATGAACCAAAAAAATGCCGGGCATCCACCGAGATGCCCGGTTTGCGTAGTTCAGGCGGATTGAAGGTCAGGCGACAGGCCGACTCTCCAGCCAGGGGTGACGTGCCAGGCGCTCGGCCTCAAACGCACGGATCTTGTCCGACTGGCGCAGCGTCAGACCAATATCGTCGAAGCCATTGAGCAGGCAGTATTTGCGGAAGGCATCGATCTCAAAAGCCATTTCACGGCCGTCGGCGCCGATGACGACCTGACGCTCCAGATCGATCTTCAACTTGTAGCCGGGAAACGCCCTGACCTCATCAAAAAGACGAGCGACTTCCAGCTCGGTGAGAACGATTGGCAACAACCCGTTCTTGAAGCTGTTGTTGAAGAAAATATCCGCATAGGACGGCGCAATGATGGCGCGAAAACCAAATTGCTGCAGAGCCCAAGGCGCATGCTCACGGCTGGAGCCGCAGCCGAAATTCTTGCGGCCCAGCAATACCGATGCCCCCTGATAACGCGGCTGGTTCAGCACGAAGTCCGGATTGAGAGGACGCTTGCTATTGTCCATGCCCGGTTCGCCGTGATCCAGATAACGCAATTCGTCAAACAGGTTGGGCCCGAACCCTGTCCGTTTGATGGACTTCAGAAACTGCTTAGGAATGATGAGGTCGGTATCAACGTTTTCGCGATCCAGAGGCGCGACCAAACCTTCGTGAAAAGTAAATGCTTGCATGTCTGTCCCCGCTCAGCGATAGCTGCGCACGTCAACGAAATGGCCCGCCACTGCCGCAGCCGCGGCCATGGCCGGGCTGACGAGATGGGTGCGACCGCCCTGCCCTTGGCGTCCCTCGAAATTTCGGTTCGAGGTCGACGCGCAACGCTCGCCAGGCTCCAGGCGGTCAGCGTTCATGGCCAGGCACATCGAGCACCCCGGTTCGCGCCACTCGAAGCCTGCCTCCACGAAAATCTTGTCCAGCCCTTCGCGCTCGGCCTGCTGTTTGACCAGGCCCGAGCCCGGTACCACCATCGCCTGCCTTACGTTGGCGGCCACGCGCTTGCCACGGGCGACCGCGGCGGCAGCGCGCAAATCTTCGATACGCGAATTCGTGCAGGATCCGATGAAGACCCGATCGACACGGATATCGACCAACGGCGTATTGGGCGTCAGGCCCATGTAATGCAGCGCGCGCTCCATGCCGCTGCGCTTGACTTCGTCTTTTTCGCGATCCGGATCGGGCACGCGTCCATCGACCGGCAGCACCATCTCTGGCGACGTGCCCCAAGTCACCTGCGGTTTGATTTCTTTTGCGTTGACGCGCACGACGGTGTCGAACTTCGCGCCCTCGTCGGAGTGCAGCGTACGCCAATAATTGACGGCCTGATCCCAGAGCACGCCGACCGGCGAAAAAGGACGATTGCGGAAATATTCGATCGTTTTGTCGTCGACGGCCACCATACCCGAGCGCGCCCCGGCTTCGATAGCCATATTACAAACCGTCATGCGGCCCTCCATGGACAGACCACGGATCGCACTTCCGGCAAACTCGATGGCGTGTCCCGTGCCACCCGCGGTACCGATGATGCCGATGATGTGCAGTACGACGTCCTTGGCTGTACAGCCGAAAGGCAACTCGCCGTCGACACTGATCAGCATGCTCTTGGCTTTTTTCATCAAGAGCGTCTGCGTGGCGAGCACATGTTCGACCTCGGACGTCCCTATACCAAAGGCCAGAGCGCCCATCGCGCCATGGGTACTGGTATGGGAGTCCCCACAAACCACGGTCATACCGGGCAAGGTGGCGCCCTGCTCCGGTCCAATCACATGAACGATGCCCTGGCGCAGGTCATTCATGCGGAATTCGGTAATGCCGTACTTATCGCAATTGCTGTCCAGCGTATCGACCTGCAATCGCGAAATCGGATCCTCGATGCCCTGCGCGCGGTTGAGTGTGGGCACGTTGTGATCGGCGACCGCCAGGTTGGCGCTAATACGCCAGGGCTTGCGCCCTGCAATCGTCAGGCCCTCGAACGCCTGAGGACTGGTCACCTCATGCAAAAGGTGACGATCGATATAGAGCAGACAGGTACCGTCTGATTCCTGATGGACTACGTGGGCGTCCCAAAGTTTGTCGTAAAGGGTTTGGGCCATGGATACGCTCTGATGTTGGGCAAACCGCGCTCGGTCGTCACGACCGTGCGGCATCCTGCGATTATGCCCAGGGTACCAAGCTAGTACAATTCAACCATTAATACTAGTACGAGCACTACCCCCTTCCCTACGTGGCCAAGCCGGCGCCGAACCGCCGGCACCTTAAGCATCACGGACGTCAATATCCCAGTGATTAACTCAGGGATCGCCATTGATGAAGCATTTGGCAAGATATACTTACGCAACATGATTTCAGCAATCGGCGACTATCCGGCAATCATAATCCGTGACTATGCGAAATATTCTTTCAAATCGGTCAGGACATTATGTGCGGGCGGCGAGCCCGGGTCCCGCACTGCCTTTGAGTTTCCTGCCCGCACAAATGTCACGCCCGCGACCGACACGCATCGAAACGGCAGGGCTGATCGGCAGGCGATTAACAAACACGTCGCTAAATAGTGCCATCCCGGGGCGGCGCATTCGCTACTCACGCAATCGGTCGCATGCTGTCGAAGTATCACGCGCATGACGACCCGAGTCTGCGCTGACGCCCAGCCATCTCAGGCGCCATGAAACCAACGCCCGTTCTGCTCCTGACGCAGGATGACCAGTTATGGCAGCATTGGCGCCAGTTGGACAAGCGCTGGTTGCCCGCCAGGGGAAACCAGGCGAACGACCTCGTCCGCTGGCGAGAACAAGGCCGGTCTGTAGCGATGATGGACGCTGACTTGCCTCGACGGCCTGGGTGGCAGGACGCTCGGTGGGCCCACATCACGCAAGATCTGGCATTGGTCGTAGCCAGCCGGCACCCCAGCGACGAACAGGGCACGCAAGCCTTGGGCGCGGGGGCCAGAGGCTACTGCCATTGACCTGCTCCCCGTGATTAGTACGAAATCGATGTAGAGTCCGTTCCCAAAGGAATGGCAATGAAGAAACGATTTACGGAAGAGCAAATCATCGGCGTGCTCAAGGAAGCCGATGCAGGTGCCAAGCCCGCAGAGTTGTGCCGCAAGCACGGAATCTCCGAGGCAACGTACTACAACTGGAAGGCGAAGTTCGGTGGCATGACGGTGTCGGACGCTCAGAGGCTCAAGGAGCTGGAGCAGGAGAACAACAAGCTCAAGAAGCTGTTGGCCGAGTCGATGCTGGACAAGGCGGCGCTTCAGGATCTGCTAAGCCGAAAGTAGTCAGCCCGCAGGCCAAACGCGAGGCGGTCAGGACATTAATGACCGAGCGCAGCATGGGTGTTACCCGGGCCTGTGGGCTGGTAGGAATTTCGCGGTCGCTGTTTGCCTACGAGAGCACACGCTCAGGCGATGCTGCGCTGACCGAGCGCATGAAAGAGATGGCAGTGGCGAAACGACGCTACGGCTATCGGAGGATCCATGTGCTCTTACGTCGCGAAGGCTGGCAAGCAAATCACAAGCGAATCTGGCGGCTGTACAGTCTGGCAGGGTTAAGCGTGCGAAAACGAAAGCGTAAGCGAATCGCGGCGACCGAGCGCGTGGTTCGCCCAGCGGCAATCGCGCCGAATCAGAGTTGGTCAATGGACTTTGTGGCCGACGGCCTAGCCTATGGCCGCCGATTCCGCTGTTTGACTATCGTCGATGACTACACTCGCGAATGCCTGGCCATCGAGGTCGATACGTCGTTGCCGGGACTGCGTGTTGCCATGGTGCTGCAACGGCTGGCGGAGATGCGTGGCCTGCCGCGATCTATTACCGTGGACAACGGGCCAGAGTTCGCCGGAAGAGCCTTGGACGCCTGGGGGCCTACCAAGCAGGCGTAAAGCTGTCGTTTATTCGGCCGGGTAAGCCGGTGGAGAACGCTTATATCGAAAGTTTCAACGGCAAGTTCCGCGACGAATGCCTTAACTAGCACTGGTTCTTGTCCCTGCGACAGGCTAAAAGCTTGATCGAAAACTGGCGAGTCGAGTACAACACCGATCGGCCTCACAGCGCGCTCGGATATTTAACGCCGGCGCAATTCGTGCAGGCTCATCAGAAAGAAGGTCTTTTACCCCTGGGCTCTATGTCGGTGCCGTACTAAATCTGGGGGCAGGTCACCATGGTTACGCCGGCCCAACAGAGCTCGGCCAGGCGCTCGGCGTGGTGGCCCAAGGCGGCATGTGGATGGGTCGATCTCTGGTAGGCCGCCTGTTACGCACGGCCCGAAATCGCGCCGGCACACCCGCGGATTGGGGCCACGCTCTGTTGACCGCACGGGAAGACACCGTCGCGCGCCACGCCTCTGCCGGTCAATCCAACGCGCAGATCGCCGAACAGCTCGGCATTACCGAACGCACCGTCAAAGCGCATCTGTCCGCGGTCTTTGAGAAAGTCGGCGTGGCAGATCGCCTGCAGTTAGCGCTATTGGTCCATGGCGTCACACCCGCCAAAACCGGCCATTGACTCAACGGCACCGCACCTCAATCGCCTGCCGGATCCATCAACGGCGGGCCTGCTCGTACAAGGGCAAAACCCGCTCTGACGCCTGCTTCAGATCCGCGATGCGTGTGCTGGCCGAGGGATGCGTGGAGAGAAACTCCGGCGAGGCCTGTCCAGTCTGGGCCGCTGCCATTTTTTGCCACAATGTCACGGCTGCGCGCGGGTCATACCCTGCGCGGGCGGCAAGCTCCATGCCCATCAAGTCGGCCTCACTCTCATGCGTGCGGCTGTTGGGCAGCGTGAACATCACTTCGCTCAAGCGCGTGCCAAGGTCGGCTGCCTGCTGGGATCCCGTGGCGATCGAAAGGACTGACAGGCCGATGTTGGTCGCCATTTGCTGCGACACCCGCTCACGAGCATGCTCGCGCAGCGCGTGGGCAATCTCATGTCCGAGCACGGCCGCCAGTTCTGCGTCGCTGGGCTTGATCCGGTTCAACAAGCCCGTATATACCGCGATTTTGCCGCCGGGCATGCACCAGGCGTTGATCTCATCGGAGGCGATGACGTGCACCTCCCATGGCCACTGCGCGGCATCGGGCCGAAACACTCCCGTCTGAGCGATCAGTCTCTGCGAGATGGATTTGATCCGGGTCAGTTGGGCCGCGTCCTTATCCAACTGGCCCTGGGCCTTGGCTTTGGCGAGGGTGTCGCCATACTGTTTGACGGCCTCCTGCTCCAGTTGGGCTGCAGGCACTAGGCTTGACATGTATTGCGTACGATTGACGCCAATGGCTCCAGACTGAGTGGTGCTCATGCTGGAGCAGGCCCCCAGCGCCATCAATCCTGCCAAGGCGCTCACGCGGTACAGAGCGGTCTTCATCGGTCAACCCCGGGTAAAGGCCAAAAATCAACCGCACTGGCCCCTGTGGCGCAGCGCGTGGTCGATCAGCACGAGTGCCAGCAGCGCCTCGGCGATGGGCGTGGCGCGGATGCCCACGCAAGGATCATGGCGGCCTAGCGTCTGCACGACCACCGGCTCGCCTGCCCGATTGACCGAGCGGCGCTCGACACGAATGCTGGAAGTCGGCTTGATGGCCAGGGATACCGTCACCGGCTGTCCAGTTGAAATCCCACCGAGTACGCCACCGGCATGGTTGGACACAAAGCCATCCGGCGTGATCTCGTCGCCATGCTCGGAACCGCGCTGAGTAACACTGGCGAAACCGGCGCCGATCGCCACGCCCTTGACGGCATTGAGCCCCATCATGGCATGTGCGATGTCGGCGTCCAGGCGATCGTAGATAGGCTCACCCCAACCAGCGGGCAGGTTTTCAGCCACGACTTCGATACGCGCGCCGATGGAGTCACCGTCGCGACGCAACTGGTCCATATAGGCTTCCAAGTCCGCTACGACCGCCGCATTAGGCGCATAAAAAGGGTTCTCTCGCACGTCATCCCAGGATGCAAACGGGATCTCGATCGGGCCGAGCTGGCTCATGTAACCACGCACCTGCGTGCCAAACTCGCGAGCCAGCCATTTTTTGGCGATGGCTCCGGCAGCGACCGTGGGCGCGGTCAACCGGGCCGATGAGCGCCCGCCGCCTCGCGGGTCGCGCTGGCCGAACTTCTTCCAATAGGCATAATCCGCATGCCCGGGACGGAAGGTATCGGCAATATTCGAGTAGTCCTTGCTGCGTGCATCCGTATTGCGGATGAGCAGGCCGATGGGCGTGCCCGTGGTTACGCCCTCGTAGACGCCAGAGAGAATCTCGACCTGGTCGGCTTCCTGGCGCTGAGTGACGTGGCGCGACGTGCCGGGACGCCGACGATCCAGTTCTGATTGAATGTCAGCCGCATCGAGCGGCAATCCCGGGGGACAGCCGTCGACGACGCAACCGATGGCGGGGCCGTGAGACTCACCAAAATTGGTGACGCGAAACAGAGAACCAAGGGTATTGCCAGACATAGCGGATCTGCGAGGTACGGTATTTGAGGGCAGGCTCGATTATGACACCGAAGAAGCAAGAACCCGCATCTGGTGCGCCGGTGCCGGGCGTCCCAGCAAAAAGCCCTGCATGAAATGGCAGCCCAACCGGCTCAGAATATCGCGCTGGGCCTCAGTTTCGATGCCTTCGGCCACCACCATCAAGCCTAACGCACGGCACATCCCTAATAGCGCCGAGACCAACTCCTGGCTGACCGTATCCGATTCAAGTTCGGCGATGAAACCGCGATCGACCTTGACCCAATCGATAGGCAGGCGGCGCAAATGGGTCAAACTGGAATAGCCTGCGCCGAAATCGTCCAGCGCGACCTGCACACCGCGGGCGCGCAAGCCGTTGAGTGTGGCCACATGCCTTTCGTACTGCAGGATGAACAGCGACTCGGTGATCTCCAGCACAAGCCTGTGTGGCGCCAGGCGAGTGTTGGCCAGCGTCTGCGCCACCTGCAAAGGTAGTTCTTCAGCATACATCTGACGGACGGAGACGTTCACGTGCAAACGCCAGTGCGCCGGCCAAGTCGCCGCACGCGCACAGGCCGTATCCAGAACCCAAGCCCCCAGGCCCACGATCAAACCGGTACGCTCGGCCAACTCGATCGCAATGCCGGGCGACACGTTGCCGTGCACCGGATGCTGCCAGCGCAGCAGCGCCTCGCAGCCCTCGATATTGCCGGTACGCGTATCGAAGACCGGCTGGTAATGGATATCGAATTGATCCATCGACGATGACGCCAGCGCGACACGCAGATCGTGCTCCAGGCCTTGATAATGACGTTGGCGTTCAAGCATGGCCGGCTCAAACACATTCCAGTGCGGCCCGTCCACATCCATCTGCATGAACGAAATCTGCACCCCGCGCTCCAGCTCATCGAAGCTGTCGCCATGATCAGGGTAAGCTGCGGCCGCAACCCGGAAATCTACGATCAGCGGCTGCCCACGCAACTCATAAGGCCAGGAAAGCTGCTCCAGAATATGAGGAGCGAACTCAGGAATTTCCTGGGCCTGCACGGCGGGCGCCCAGATCAGAAAGGAATCGCTGGCGTAACGGGCCACCAGGAAATCATCAGACTGTTGCTCCAGACGTGCTGCCACCATTGCAAGCAAAGCCCGGTTGTCCTCGACTGCCAACATGGCGCTCAAGGCGGGATGATGAATAAGCTTGACGAGAAAGATGGCCCCATGGCCGACGCGCTGCATGGAGGCTTGCGCGCGGTGGCGCAAGCTGTCAGGCGTCAGTGCCTGCGTGGAAGAGTCCCGAGACAGACGGCGCCTTAGCCGATGCTCGCGAATAACGAAAAACAAAACGCAAATGGCAAACAGCACCACTCCCGGCAGCAGACACTGTCTCACCAGGTCATCCAAGCCCACGGAGCCCCCTCGTTTCAGCGAGCACAGCGTCCGTTTCTGTGGCACGGACCCATCCCTAGGGTGACCCCTAGGACCCCCAACTCAGGGATCAGCGGAATTATGCATGAAATGGCTGAAATACGACTGGGTATTTGTCCCTAAATCCCCAATCTTTCTTCGCCGAAAAGGACATTTGCCAATACAATCAGTAATGTTTTGATTCTTGCCGCCGAGATGGTGACGGCGAGCCATGGACCCTCTCGCGGCAACCTATGCGCCTTTCACTGCATCTTCTGTTGAGCATTGTCCTGCTGATGGGACTGCTGCTGTTTGGCGTCTTGCTCACCAGCCTGTGGTCCGCAACGCGAGATGCCGAAGCGTATCAGGCAAGCCGAGCACGCGAGGCTGCCAGCAGCCTCGCATGGGCGATCGGGCGCTTCGATGGCGACTCACAGAACTGGCTGACCAGACTGCCTGCCGCGAATGCCGAAGGGCCACGCCTGCGTATCGATGAAGCCTCACTGGGACGCAGCATACCGTTATGGCCCGCCTCCGCCGAACCGCCGCCGGACCTCGCCGTCCTGGCTCGCAGCCCCTACCAAAGCGCAGATGGAGCTAGCGAAGGGCATGTCGTCGCTTACGCGGCCCCCTCGGATGCGGCGCCTGCAGCGTACTTGGCGGGTATGGCAGCACAGGCCCTGCTCTTCGTGCTGGCCACGCTCGGCTGGTGCCTGTATGTGCGCCACCTCATGCGCTGGATGCGGCAAGGGCCGCTGCAGTCCCTGGCGCGCGCCGCGCACGGGCAAGACGACGGCCAAAGCGCGGAGCTCAGCGATCTGCTTCCTGTCCGTGAAGCGCTGGCCAACAATCGGCGCGAACAGGAGCATGTGGTGGCGAGGTTGCAGCAGCGCATCGCCATGCTCGAGAACGAAGCCACCCGCGAAGCCGTCACCCGTCTGCCCAACCGCAAGACTTTTTTCGAGCGATTCCGGGAGATTCTGCGCGGCCAAGCCACTCTGGCGAGCGGGCATGTCCTCATCTTCCGTCAACGCGACATGGCAGAAATCAATCGTCGCATGCATCACGAGGCGACCGACCAGTGGTTGCGCCTGAGCGCCACCCAGCTGCAGCAAACCATCCGCGAGCATGCCGGGCCGCAAGCAATGCTGGCTCGCCTCAATGGCTCCGACTTCGTAGCCTTGTTGCCGGGCCTGGCTGCCCAGCCGGCTTTGGCGCTGAGCGAAAGAGTACGCCGGGAATTACGTCTGCGTCGCCTTCCATTGCGCCAGCACGAGTGGTGCCGGTGGGCCATTGCTCTGGGCCGCTACGAAGCTGGCGAAGAAGTCGGTGCCGTCATGGCGCGCCTGGACAATGCGCTCATGTGCGCGGAAACCGCCAACGACGATGTCTTGCAAATGGCGGAGTTCGCCGGAGAGCGCCGCATGGACGGGGAATACCGCTGGCAGGATCTGATCACCCAGGCGCTGGACGAGCATCGTTTCTATCTCGAGGTGCATCCCCGCAGCGATAGCGCAGGCCATCTGTTGCACGAAGAAGCTCGCATGATGTTGCGCGGAGCCGACGCATTGCCTGCATCGGTTTTCATGCCCGCCGCCTCGCGCCTGGGCCTGGCCGCAGACTGCGACATCCAAGCCATACGCCTGGCACTGGATACCCGCTCCCGGCAGGCTGGTCCCCTTGCTCTGCCGCTGGCCCAGGCGTCTCTCGCCCAGCCCAACTTCCTTGCACGCCTGAAGTCCCTGCTCGATGACCGGCCGGCACAAAGCCGCCATTTGATCCTGGAGATCGACGCACACAGCGTGGTCGACTATTACGATACGGTGCGTTCACTATGCGAAATATGCGCTACGTTAGGCACACGGATCGGTGTGCAACGCCTGAGCGAGCAACTCTCGGCCATTGAGAAGCTGCACCAGCTACCCCTGGTTTATCTGAAGATCGGCGGCGGATTTGTGCGCAGTCTGGCCAGCAGCCCGGGAAATCGCCAACTCGCCTCGACCATCGTGCGCACCGCGATTGCACTGAATATTCCTGCTTACGCCTGCGACGCGCAAGACGAAAGCCAGACCGCATTACTCTGCTCGCTCGGTTTTATCGTTCTCAAACGTCTGACCAACGAGGACGCTCCCCTGGACGAGGCCATCTCCCACGCAGGCCTGCATCTGGAGCCCATCGCCGCGCCAGAGCCCAGCCTTCTCATGAAACGCCAGGAACACAGCGAAAAACGGCTCAGCGAGATGGCCGGGGCCCTCCAGTCTCACCGTCAGTTGCAGGCCCTGCTGTCACATGAGTTGCGCACGCCTGCGGCGACCATCAGCGCGGCGGCGCAATCACTCGAAACCATATTGGCCGGCAGCGGCCAGGAAGTCGACAGCCGCCTGGCGCGCATCCGTCGTGCGGTGGGCCGCATGATAGACATCATCGACCAAATGCTCAGCCCCGAGAGGCGTGACGATCAAGTCATGGCGCCGCGCCTGGAGATCGTCGACCTCGGAGAGTTGGCTCATAACGTCTGCGCCAGCATGCAAGCCGATAGTGCGCACCCTCTCATCGTGCGCAACAACACGCCTGCAGCGGCACGTTGCGACCCGCTGCTGACGGCGCTGGTTCTGCGCAATCTGGTACAAAACGCGATCAAGTATTCGCCTGCGGATCAACCGGTTGTCATCGACGCCGGCGTAGCAACGGCGCAAGATCAGCAGGCCATGGCCTGGCTCGCAGTCTCAGACAATGGCCCGGGGCTGGACGAAGCGGAAATCGACGCCATTTTCGAACCGCACTTTCGCAGTACTGCGCACCGCGAAACGCCGGGCGTGGGATTGGGCTTGCACTTGGCACGCGAGATATGCATCAGCCAGGAAGGAAACCTGACGGCGCAGGCGCGCCCCGGCCTGGGGACACGCTTCCTCATCGCCTTGCCAGCCAGCGGGCAAGCAGACCAGCCGGCGCCGGCCGAACTATTATGACGGCCGGCGGCACTCAAGCTACGAAGACATAACCTTGCCCGCGCACGGACAACACGGGCAGCTTGAAACCGGCCGATTGCGCTTTGGAGCGCAGGCGGCTGACCATGACATCGACGCGGCGCGGCTCGAACTTGGCAGGATTTTCAGGCTGAATCATTTCAGCCATGACCTGACGCGTCACCGCCTCACCAGCGCTTTGCATCAACGTCATGAGAAAGACACGCTCCTGCGCATTCAGATGCAGCGAACCGCCGTCTGGGCCAGCCAAAACCCAGCCGCCATCCATCAGTGACCAGGGCAGACCCGGCTGACGGCTGTTGGATGCCTGAACCGGGGCGGGCTCCTCCTGCGCTCCGGCTCGCGCCAGACGCATGCGGCGCGCCAGGCTACGAATCACGGAACTCAACTCGAGCAAATCGACGGGCTTGGTCAGATAGGCATCGGCCCCTCCCTCCAGTCCTCGCACTCTGTCTTCCAGAGCGCCGCGTCCTGTCAACATCACAATGCCAAGGTGGCCTTGGGCGCGCAGGCGCGTAGCCACGGCAAAACCATCTTCGCCAGGGACATTTGCATCGAGGATGACGATATCGCAGGACTGCGCCTGAACCGCCTCGTGAAAAGAGACAGAATCCCCACAGCCAAATACCACCTTGAAGCCGTAGCCCTCCAGCCCGAGCCGCAACTCCTCGCGGAAATCCTCATCGTCTTCGAGAAGACCGATACGCAACAGACCATCCATTGACAGCATGCCTTCCCCCAACTCCGATAAATGGCAGGGTGCCGGAACGCATAACCGGCATCACCTTATGACATAGTGTTTCTAAATTCTACTCGGCACCGAGGGATTTTCCCAACAAGAATGATGGGGACGTTGTGATATGGACGCACGCCGAGTCAGGATGAGCAACTGACGGACAGGTCAGAGGCCCAATCGGGAGGCAAGGCGGCATAGCCGCCCGCATCGGCGCGGGCGCGAAATGGGTCGCGCAGCAACCCCATCAATCGCTCGATTTCACTGGCATCGCCCTGCACGGCAGCACGGATAGCTTGCTCGGCCAAATGATTTCGCAACACATAAAGCGGATTGACGGCATCCATGGCTTCGGCCCGCACCTGCGCCGCCCGTCCGTCGACAGCGTGGCGCGCCACCTGTCGCTCCCACCACGCCTGTGTGGCCTGACGGTCAATAAAGAAGTCCAGCAACTGGCCAGGCTCGCCGCGCACGGCCTGCGCCAGCGCGCGAAACGTCAGCGTGAAATCGGCGCGACTATCGTGCATCAGGCGCAGCAGATCATCCAGCAGCATCTCGTCCGCAGCCTGCCAGCCCGACACTCCCATCTTGGCCGCCATGCGCGCGTGGAAAGCCTGCGTGAAGATGGACTCATACTGGCCCAGAACGGCCCGCAAGGCCTCCGCATCCGGCACCAGCATGTGCAGGCTACCGGCCAGGCGATACAAATTCCACAACGCCACCGAGGGTTGTCGATTCCAGGCATACCGGCCCTGGGTGTCGGAGTGGTTACATACATGGTCAAGTTGGAACCCGTCCATGAAGCCGAAGGGGCCGTAATCCAGCGTCAACCCGAGAATGGACATATTGTCCGTGTTCATCACGCCATGGCAGAACCCCACCGATTGCCAGTCGGCCATCAGATTCGCGGTGCGCCGACTGACTTCGCCCAAGAACGCCAGCACGGCGCCATGCTCGCCATCCGCATCCCGGCAGCCGGGGTAGAACTTGTCGATCACGTAGTCGAGCAGCAACTGCAGGTGCGCCGGATCGCGATGCGAGGACCAATGTTCGAACGATCCGAAACGCACGAAACTGGGCGACATGCGGGTGACGATGGCTGCGGTTTCCCGCGTCTCGCGCATGACCGGATCGTCCGAGACCACCAGCGCCAGCGCTCGCGTGGTTGGAATACCCAGACCATGCATGGCCTCACTGGCCAAGTACTCGCGCACCGAAGACCGCAACACGGCACGCCCGTCACCCATGCGTGAGTACGGCGTCAGGCCGGCACCTTTTAACTGCAACTCCCAACTGCCGTTGGGGCCAGCCACCTCACCCAGGAGATGAGCCCGGCCGTCCCCCAATTGTCCCGCCCACACACCGAACTGGTGGCCGCTATACACCGCAGCCAGGGTGTCACCTCCCGGCAAGGGCATCTGACCGGAGGCAACCGCCAGAAAATCAGGGGTTGTCAACGCTTCGGGATCGAGCCCGATCAAAGCGGCCGCATCGGCATTGGCATGCAACAGACGCGGATTACCCGGGCTTGGGGCAGCACCCGGGTATAGAAAGCGCCGGGCAATGCGGCGAAGCTGTTGATCAGGGTGAGCTCGTTCAAATCGCGGTGCATCAGGTGCGCTCCCGGCGAGCGGCGCGTTTGGCCGGCCGCACATAGAAAATGGCCGCCAGAAAGAATGTGGCCGCCAGCGCGGCCTCCAGCATCCCCAAACCGGCCGACAGCGGCGCCGGGTCGGACATCGCACGCACAACCCCTTCCATGAGGTAGAGCAGCGACAGCATGCTAGCCCATTGATAGGTGTAGACATTGCCCCGCATGACGCCGCGCAACGGAAACGCCAGCGGCAGGGCCTTGAGCAACAGCCAGGATCCGCCCGGACGCACCGGCGCCAACCAGGTTTCCCACGCCAGGCAGAGAACGATCAAGGCGAGCAAACTGCCCGTGGCCAGATAGCGCAGATTCGGATTGAGTTCGGAGCTCATGCTGCTATTATCGCCTGATGTACCCGACCGCCGATCCTGCTGAAGGGGACTCCTCGCCCCAACCGCGCCGCCGATCCTGGCTGCGCCGCGTAGGGCATGCGCTTCGTTTCGCTGCCCATCGGGCAGACGAAGAGCGCCTGCTACAAGTCGCCTCCAGCCTGACCTTCACCACTGTCTTGGCCATCGTCCCGATGCTGGCCGTGGTGCTATCGTTATTTACGGCCTTTCCTGTGTTCCAGGACTTTCGGGTGGCGCTCGAAGATTTTTTGGCCAACAACCTGATGCCGCCGGCCGTCTCCGACAACATCATGGAGTACCTCAATCAATTCGCCCGCCAGGCCACGCGCCTGACGACGATCGGCGGGGCGTTCCTGATCGTGACCTCGCTCTTGCTCATCATGACGATAGACAAGACATTCAACGACATCTGGCATGTGGGCCGTCAACGCCCCTGGCCGCAACGTGCGCTGGTGTATTGGGCCGTTATCACGCTGGGGCCCCTGGCGACCGGCGCCAGTCTCTGGGCCACCTCCTTCGTGGCGCGCGAATCGCTGGGCCTGATTCATGATGTCCCGGAGATCATCAGCCTGGCGATTTCTTTCATCCCGCTCGTGCTGACTGGGCTGGGATTTGCGGCACTGTTCGTCGTCGTGCCCAACTGCCGCGTCTACTGGCGCGATGCGCTGACGGGCGGCTTTTGCACGGCAATCGCGCTCGAGGTCATGAAATCCGGTTTTGCGTTCTACCTGACCCGTTTTCCGGCTTACACCATAATCTATGGCACCTTTGCCACCCTGCCAATCTTCTTACTCTGGATCTACCTTTCGTGGCTGGCCGTGCTGTTTGGCGCCAGCATTGCCGCCAGCGCCCCCATGATCCGGCTAGGCCGTTGGGAGATCAACCGCGCCGCAGGCGCGCAGTTCGTCGACGCGGTCGGCGTACTGCGCCAGTTATTGGCCGCACGCGGCCAACTGCCTCCAGGCTGCAGCAGCCAGACGCTGTCCAGACAACTGAACCTGCACCACGATGAACTCAATAGTGTCCTGGAGTCTCTGCGGCGTATTGGCATGGTCGCCCCGACCACGGATGATCACTGGATTCTCGCTGCCGATCCGCAATCGACGACTCTGGCTCCGCTTTATGATCAGTTTTTACTCGACAGGCAACAGCGGCGCGTGCGGCGTGACCCGTCCTTGAGCGAACTGGCCAGCCGACTGGCCGACGCAACGTCCCCCCCAACACTGGAAGAACTGGCCAGCCTGTCGCACAATAGCGACATCGATCCTACGCCAGACGATGACACGGACCTCAAAACGCTCCCAATCACCGTGCTGCCGCTGGAAAATGTACAAAAACCCAGGTGATATTCGACCTGGCCGCTATAGACAAAAATACGGTTTGCATTGGGGGTGGGCTATTCGCCCCAGGAGGAACATCATGTTGAAAGTCAGCGAAATACTGCGAGTCAAGGGCGACACCCTGTATACGGCCACGCCGGACACGCTCGTGTCGGTAGCCATCCGCACCATGAGTGAACAGGATATCGGCTCCCTGGTCATCATGGAGTCGGGCATGCTCAGCGGGATGCTGACTTTCCGTGAAATCATGCGCCACCTGGAAAGTAGCGATGGCCGTGTCGGCGAAACGACGATTCGCGCCATCATGGATGACGCACCGGTCAGCGTATCCCCGAACACCAGCGCCGACGAAGTCCAGCGGCTCATGCTCGACAAGCATGCACGTTACATCCCTGTCATGGATGGCCCCACGCTCATGGGCGTGATCTCCTTCTACGACATGGCACAAGCCATCGTGGCCGCTCAGCAATTCGAAAATAATATGCTCAAGGCCTATATTCGCGACTGGCCCTCCGACAGCGCCGCCACGGCAGCCTGAGCGCCGGCATCGCTTCTGCAAAAAGCCACCGATGGGCCTTTTGCAGTGAGACAGCGTTCAAACCGCCGGTTGATCCGCGTCAACGGGCGGACGGGCTGCCGCCTGCAAATTACGCCAGGCCTCATAAATGAGGCCTGGGTCATTTTGAGCCAGACGGCCGGGATCGGAAAGCAGGCGTCGCCAACTGCGGGCCCCACTCTGGTTGTTGACCAGACCCAGCATGGGGCGAAGCATCACCCGCAACGGAACGCCCCGTGCAATTTGCCGCGCGGTGTACTCCACCATGGCATCGACCACTTGGGCATCGCTGGGCAGACGGGTAGACGGCCATAGACGCAATGACACCTCGGACAGCACACGCGGGGTATGCCAGGCAGCCCGACCGAGCATGACACCATCGAAACGGGCGAAGGCTTGCACCGCCTGCCCGGCGTCGGCCAGGCCGCCGTTGAGCACGATCACGCAATCCGGAAAGTCCCGTCTCAACTGCTCGGCCACGTCGTAGCGCAGAGGCGGAATCTCGCGATTGTCCTTGGGCGACAGACCTTTGAGCACGGCATTGCGTGCATGCACGACGAAGACCCTGCACCCGGTGGCATGCAGCTTGCCCACGAAGTCACGTACAAAGGCGTATGAGTCGTCATAGTCGAGCCCCAGCCTGTGCTTGACCGTCACAGGAATGCCGACGGCATCCTGCATGGCTTTGATGCAATCGGCCACCAGATCGGGCTCGGCCATCAGGCACGCCCCGAAAGCCCCCCGCTGCACGCGTTCCGAAGGACAGCCACAATTCAAGTTGATTTCGTCATAGCCCCATTGCTGGCCCAGCCTGGCCGCCGCCGCCAGGGCCGCGGGTTCACTGCCGCCCAACTGCAGGGCAACGGGATGCTCGGCGTCATCGAAATCAAGGTGGCGCTCGACATTGCCATGCAGCAAGGCTCCGGTGGTAATCATCTCGGTATACAAACGAGCGTGCGGCGCCAGCAGCCGATGAAAAAAGCGGCAATGGCGATCTGTCACATCGATCATGGGCGCGACACAAAGTCGCCAGTCAGGCGCAGTCAAGACCAAATCTTCCGGGCTTAAGGTAAGAGAAGCCATTATTTTACGGCCCCGGGCCCCATCCGCCCGAAATCTACCGGGGGCGTGGTCTAAAATTACTTTGCCTGAAGCATCTGGCAGCCGTCGCCCCTTCCTCCATCCCGCATCCAACGCTCATCAATGGCCGTTTTCACTCCTGTATCCGACCAAGACGCCCGCGCCCTGCTCGAGACCTATGACATTGGAGAACTCATCTCCTTGCGAGGCATTACCGCCGGTATTGAAAACACCAATTTCTTTCTGCACACGACGCAGGGAGAGTACGTGCTGACGTTGTTCGAAGTGCTGACTCAACAACAACTGCCGTTTTACATCGAACTGATGCATTACCTGGCAGAGCGCGGCATACCCGTGCCACAGCCCCAGACCCTCAAAAACGGCAGTCGCCTGACCGCCCTGCACGGAAAACCCGCTGCCATCGTCAGCCGCCTGCCTGGCGGCTACGAACCGGCCCCCGGCGCCCTGCACTGTGCCCTGACGGGAGCAACGCTGGCGCGCGCACACAAGGCAGGAGCGGATTTTCCGCTGCGCCAACCCAATCTGCGCGGCTTGACCTGGTGGCAGGAAACCGCCCCGAAAGTCATGCCCTTCCTGACTCCCGAGCAAACCTGCCTGCTCAACGAAGAGTTGCAAGCACAACGCACCGCTGCTGCTGAGCCCGAACGCTCCGAGCTGCCTGGCGGCCCTGCGCACTGTGACTTGTTTCGGGACAACGTACTATTTGCCGGCACCTTCGACAGCCCCCTGATGGGCGGATTTATCGATTTTTACTTTGCGGGCTGCGACACCTGGCTCTTTGATGTGGCGGTTGCTGTCAACGACTGGTGTATCGATCGGGACAGTGGAGAATTCATCCCCGAGCTAGTGCATGCCTGGCTGGCCGCTTATGCCCAGGAGCGGCCCTTTACCGACGCCGAGCGACGGGCATGGCCCCTTATGCTACGGGCGGCGGCCTTGCGGTTCTGGCTCTCTCGCCTGTACGACTACTTTTTGCCCCGGCCCGCACAGACGCTCAAACCTCACGATCCCCGCCATTTCGAAAGAGTGTTGCAAGCGCGCCACCGCGGCGTGCTGCCGCCCTTGCCCTGACAGCTACGACACACATAATTGGTATTGAACAAGCCATCCGTCCCCTGCGAATCTACGAGACCTATGCAAGCAGCAACCCTACCCGCGTCCTCTGGCTGGCAATGGGTAAGAGACGGGCTGAGGATTTTCTCCAAGCAGCCCCTGCCCATGTTTTTCTGGGCCATGACGCTCAGCCTGTTTGTGCTGTTCGCGACTCTGACCCCTCCTGTCGGGCCGTTATTGTTCGTCGCGCTGATGCCAGTTTTCACGCTGATGACGCTGTCGGCCTGCAAGCACATTGAGGCCGGCAGGGTCATGCTACCTTCAATGTGGCCCAAGCCGCTACTGCGTCCCGGGGTTTTTCGCAAACTTTTTCTCATGGGGCTGCTCTACGCCGGTCTGAGCCTTGCCGGAGGCTTGCTGGCCTTTCTACCTTTCTGGTCAGACCTGGCCGAAGGGCTGCGCGCCGTGCAGATCGAGCAAAACATCATGCCCTTCGTGGCCGCTGTCCGCATCCCGCTGTTTTTGTTCACTATTATCTATGTAACCATCGCTGCGCTGTTCTGGCATGCTCCGGTTCTGGTGGGGTGGCATGGCCTGCGCCTGGTGCAGGCACTGTTCTTCTCCGGCGTGGCATGCTGGCGCAACAAATGGGCCTTCCTGGTCTACTGCGCTGTCTGGATAATGATCTTTCTGTTTATCGACCTATGTGCCGGCCTGCTGGTGTCCCTGGGAGTGCCCGCCTCGGTCGCCAACATTGTCCAGATTCCCATTAATGTAGCTGCCGCAGCAGTGCTCTACAGCAGCTTCTACCCGGCATATACCTCCGTCTTCGGCATCGAGGAGACCCACACTGGTCTCGACCACGGCGACAGCGCCGCGGCATAAGGCCCAGCGCCAGGGGTTGAGCCGCCGTGCCTTCAACACCTGGCCCTCGCGGCCGATAAACCATACCGCCACAGGATAAGCCATGCCTAAGCTGTGCACGGCATGGCAGGGCCGGATCAACAGGCCGCTGCGTGCGCCTAGCGCACGTCGACGGCCCAGCAAACCCAGCAGTCGGCGCGGCCAGGTGCATGCGAGGACCAGACGTAAGCGGTCAGCGGAGAGCCTTTGGCCAGTCGCGCGGCGCTCCGGAATCACATGGCATCCTGCGGCAACACACCCATGAACAATGGAAAGCCGAGGATGAGAAATGTGCAGGGAAACATGCAGCTAACCAACGGCAACAGCATTTTGACCGGTGCACGCATGGCTGCCTCTTCGGCGCGCTGAAAGGCTTCCTCGCGCAATTGGCTGGCCAGCGAACGCAGCATCGCGCCAGTACCGCTACCCAGGCGCTCGGCCTGAACCAAGGCGGCCACCCACGCATGCACCCCATCGACGTCCAGCTTGGTCGCCAAGGCCTCCAACGCCTCGCGTTGCGAGCGCCCGGCACGGACTTCGTTAAGCGCCAAGGACAATGCCCGCGTCAGGGGCCCCGGCGGACAATAGCGCGCAGCCAGATACATGGCCTGCGTCATGCCCTGCCCCGCCTCCAGGCACAAGGTCATCACATCAAGAAGAAAAGGCAGATCCAGCGCGATGCTGCGCCGGTTCGCGCACACCTTGCCACGCAGGGCCAATATCGGCAGGCTGGCGCTGATCAAGGCCGCAAAGGTGATGCCTGCGGCTAACGCAGCACGGCTAATGCCTGACGGCATCAGGCCAATGACCAGCCCACCGGCAATCAGGCCCACACCGCCTCCGAGGGCCATTCGCGCGGGCAACCAACCCGCCGGCAATTGCGCAGGCAACCCTGCCATCAGGTTCAGCCGCGCAAGGCGTTCCCGGGTACGCCACCCCAGCAGCCCTTCCAGCCGACGCGCCAAATGCCAAGACAACGCCCAGGCCCATCGCTGAGTTCGCGCCAGTTCAGGAAAGGGCAGCGGCACCTCCTCTTTCGTAGGAAAAAGCCCACGTAAGGCCAGCACGCAACAAACCGTCCCGGCAGCGGCCAACCAACTTGCTGCGTTCATGCGGCCGCCCCCAGAATGCGCCGAATCAACAGCCACCCAAGCGCCTGCAGGCCGACGATGACGGCCAACACAACCCATCCGGTTTCCGATTGTCACAACAACGCCATTTGCTGCGGGCGCAGCAGATAAAGTACCAACCCCAGCACCACGGGCAGCGCACTGAGCACCCAGGCTTGCATGCGCCCTTGCGCCGTGAGCGCGCGCAGCCGGCCCTGGGCCAGCAATTGCCCCGCAACGCGTGGGCAATTCCTTCGAGCGCTTGGGCCAGGTTACCGCCTGAGGTGCCGGCGACCCGGAAGGCAGCAGCCAGCAAATGTACTGCAGGCAGGTCGGCACGTTGCTCCAAGCGCCGCAGGGCGTCGTCAAAAGCCACACCTATACGTTGTTCGCGCAGCATCAGGCCGAGCTCCTGCGATAAAGGTGCCTGGCTCAGGTTCGCCAACTGACGCAAGGCGATCGGCAAGCTCGCTCCTGCTTTCAAGGCCGCCGCCAGACTGAGCAATGCGGCTGGAAGCTGAGCTTGCAAGCGTTGCAATCGCCGCTTGCGCAAACGTTCCAACAGTAATGCCGGCAAACGCCAACCGAGACCGGCACCCAACCCAACCATCGCCAACGGTGCCCCCGCCAGCAGCAGCAAGCCGGATGCCAGGCATGCGCAAGCCATTGCCATGCCCCAGAGCTGCTGCGGATCGAAGAACAGAAACACCTCCTGCAGCCCAAGACGAGCGTCATGCATGTAGGTATCCCGATAGCGCTGCCAGGCGGGTTCGACGTTGCGCTGAATCTGCCACGCCAACAATCCCGCGGAAACCATCGCCAACAACAGGGCAAGCAATGGCGTCATCATGAAAAGCCCTGCTCCGCCTGCCAGCATGCCCACTCTGCCGCCGCAAAGCCACTCTGCGGCTCATAGCGAAAATGCTCCTGCAGTTGAATCGTGCCACTTTCTATGCCGCACACCTCGGCAATGGCGACGATGCGCCGGACCCCGTCAGCGCCTCTGGCCTGCTGCACGATGAGATCGATGCAAGCGGCGACATACTCGCGCAGCGCCAGCATGGGCAACTCCAGCCCCGCCATGAGCACCATGGACTCCAAACGGGCAAGCGCATCGCGCGGCGAATTGGCGTGGAGCGTAGTGAGCGAACCCTCGTGGCCGGTATTCATCGCCGTCAACATATCGAAGGCCTCCTTGCCTCGGCACTCTCCGACGACGATACGGTCGGGGCGCATCCGCAGCGCATTGCGTACGAGGTCGCGGATCTCGATCGTTCCCCTACCCTCCAGATTGACCGGTCTGGCCTCGAGCGCAACCAGATGCTCATGCGACAAACGCAACTCTGCGGCGTCCTCTATCGTCACGATGCGTTCCTGCTCCGGAATGGCGCTAGACAGCACGTTGAGCAACGTGGTTTTGCCGGAACCGGTGCCCCCAGCGATCAGGATGTTGCGCCGCCGCCTGACGGCCTCCTGCAGGAAATGTGACCTGCCCCCAGATTTAGTACGGCACCGACATAGAGCCCAGGGGTAAAAGACCTTCTTTCTGATGAGCCTGCACGAATTGCGCCGGCGTTAAATATCCGAGCGCGCTGTGAGGCCGATCGGTGTTGTACTCGACTCGCCAGTTTTCGATCAAGCTTTTAGCCTGTCGCAGGGACAAGAACCAGTGCTCGTTAAGGCATTCGTCGCGGAACTTGCCGTTGAAACTTTCGATATAAGCGTTCTCCACCGGCTTACCCGGCCGAATAAACGACAGCTTTACGCCTGCTTGGTAGGCCCAGGCGTCCAAGGCTCTTCCGGCGAACTCTGGCCCGTTGTCCACGGTAATAGATCGCGGCAGGCCACGCATCTCCGCCAGCCGTTGCAGCACCATGGCAACACGCAGTCCCGGCAACGACGTATCGACCTCGATGGCCAGGCATTCGCGAGTGTAGTCATCGACGATAGTCAAACAGCGGAATCGGCGGCCATAGGCTAGGCCGTCGGCCACAAAGTCCATTGACCAACTCTGATTCGGCGCGATTGCCGCTGGGCGAACCACGCGCTCGGTCGCCGCGATTCGCTTACGCTTTCGTTTTCGCACGCTTAACCCTGCCAGACTGTACAGCCGCCAGATTCGCTTGTGATTTGCTTGCCAGCCTTCGCGACGTAAGAGCACATGGATCCTCCGATAGCCGTAGCGTCGTTTCGCCAC
Organism: Bordetella holmesii ATCC 51541; assembly: GCA_000612485.1. Classification (NCBI taxonomy): domain Bacteria; kingdom Pseudomonadati; phylum Pseudomonadota; class Betaproteobacteria; order Burkholderiales; family Alcaligenaceae; genus Bordetella; species Bordetella holmesii. The sequence continues at coordinate 2,974,362 of CP007494.1, read as the reverse complement.
TGCCATCTCTTTCATGCGCTCGGTCAGCGCAGCATCGCCTGAGCGTGTGCTCTCGTAGGCAAACAGCGACCGCGAAATTCCTACCAGCCCACAGGCCCGGGTAACACCCATGCTGCGCTCGGTCATTAATGTCCTGACCGCCTCGCGTTTGGCCTGCGGGCTGACTACTTTCGGCTTAGCAGATCCTGAAGCGCCGCCTTGTCCAGCATCGACTCGGCCAACAGCTTCTTGAGCTTGTTGTTCTCCTGCTCCAGCTCCTTGAGCCTCTGAGCGTCCGACACCGTCATGCCACCGAACTTCGCCTTCCAGTTGTAGTACGTTGCCTCGGAGATTCCGTGCTTGCGGCACAACTCTGCGGGCTTGGCACCTGCATCGGCTTCCTTGAGCACGCCGATGATTTGCTCTTCCGTAAATCGTTTCTTCATTGCCATTCCTTTGGGAACGGACTCTACATCGATTTCGTACTAATCACGGGGAGCAGGTCACGTTGACCATGATCTCAGAGATGGAGGAGTCCTCCAGCAAAGGCTCCAGAGCGCCGAGCCCGACCGCCTCATCAAGCACACTTTTGCAAAGGGAGACTCGGTCAACCGTTTCAGGAACAGCCACCGCACTCTCTTTCAGCAATCTGGCCAACAAGCCAGAGGCCTCCTGCCTTAGCGCGCCGTCCGACATCGAGGCCACATCGCGTCGGCGCAGATCAAGAGCCTGGATCAGCGCTTCGTGCAACGCAGCCCGGCAGGCCTGCCACGTTTCCGACGCGTCATCGATCTGAACAGAGCCTGCCGCGACATCTGCCGGCGTCGGAGGCGGCGGTGAAAGACGCAACCGGCAAGGGCCGATCACGATGGTGTCGGCGGCGACCAGCGGGCCGTGCATCGCCACCCGCGCGCCGTTGACGAAGGTCCCGGCCAAGCCGCCGAGATCCTCGATGATCCAGCCGTCCGGACCTTGAAGCAGCCGAGCATGCTCACGCGCAACACGCCAATTGGCTATACGCAAATCACAGTGCGCGGCGCGTCCGATCAAAACTGGCGCTGATAAGGTGAGGCGTTCAGCCCGGCCGTCTTCGTACTGCAACTCCAACATCATGGCGATACCCCTTCTCGAGATCCGGCCCGTGAACGTGCGTTCGGGTCACTCCACTGCGAGTTCGCCCACGCCGGTCGCGGCCCGTCGGGCGACGGTGCAGGGCTATCCGACAATATCTCCGCAGGTTCGGTAAACACACGCCGCAGCAACTGATTGCCACGCGCAGCCTCCTGGGCAAGAGCGGGATCGTCTGGCTTGACTATAGTGGGCGTGACGAAGATAGCCAGCTCGGTATCACGGGCCTGCTCGCGGCGAGTCCCGAATAGCGCCCCCACTATAGGCAATTCACTCAGCCAAGGCAGGCCACCTGTCTGCTGGGTGCGTTCGCGGCTCAGAAAGCCGCCAAGCACCAACGTCTGCCCCGATGGCAGGTTGAATTCTGTCGTGGCACGACGGGTACGCATGGCGGGTCCGGCCGGTACAGTGATGGTCGGGTCGATGGAACTGGCTTCGACCTCGATGCGTGAGCGTATCGTCCCGCGCGGATCAATCCTCGGAGTGATCGTCAGAGCTACCCCATAGGGTTTGAACACGGTAGCACCTTTGCCCTCGCCATCGGCACTGGGATAAGGTATCTCCCCTCCCGCCAGAAACGATGCCGCAGAACCACTTCTAGCCAGCAGCCTGGGACGGGCCAGAAACACTGCCTCACCGCGCTGGGCCAACGCCTGCAGGCGCGCACCAAGCGAAGCATGCAGCCCCGTCCACTGGAGGCTGCCCCAAGGACCGTTGGCCGCCGAGCCAGCTGACTGTGGCGAGGTGGACTCCCAGACCAAACCAAGCTCCGACAGCCGGGTGCGCGGGAGTTCCACCACCTGAACGTCCAGCAGCACCATTTGCTCCCAGCCGACGTCGCCGGTGAGATCCAGAACCTCCGGATAGCGTGCCGCCAGCGCCGTGAGTCGTTGTTTGTGCTCATCGGACAGGCCTGCCCCTCGATGACAATCTGATGTCCCACGACACTGAATCGTAGTTGCGGCATACTGGCCAACAGACTTTCGACCTCTGCACGCATCTGCCCGAATCCGGCAGGCATGACCCGCACGTCATATGCCCTGACGTTTTGCTTGTCCGTCCATACATGGACCGACGAGACACCCTCCTTGCGAGCAAAGAGAATGACCTCCCGTGCGTCGACCGCTTGCGCCTGAATCACTTGACCGCTGCCCACGGCAATACGAGTCAGACCTGGTGCCGGCAGGACATGGGTTTGACCGACCTCCATGAGAATTGGCTCGGCAGCCGAAACTCGCGCCGGCATCACCATCAGGTTGACCGCCAACACCAAGATGGCTGGCAGGCCGGCAGATGCCGCTGACAAATGAGTGCGGATGCGGCACAGAACTCGATGTAGCATCACGGCCCCTCCGGCATGAGGATGGGGAGGTTTTGATGGCCATCCCCATAGAGAACCGGAATTGCCCCGTTGGCTTGACGCTGTAGGCCGAGAATATCGCTCAGTTCTCCTGCCGGCAGTGCCGGAGCCGTCATATCTTCGGGCGCGCGAAGCGCCAGTGTCAGTGCCCCCACCTGGCGCGCTGCGATGATACGCACAGCATCCGCGGAGCTAACCTCCAGAACAACCTGGCCACCCTGAAGTCCGGGAGCAGCGAGCACGCGACTGTTTTGCAACAGCGGCAATGTCAGCCGTTTGTCGTCGTGCGTAAGCGAGACATAGATATCCAGATGATCGCCTTCGCGCATGTCTGGAGGAGCCTCGGCCAATTCGCGCAATGGTAGGGTCAGCGCCCGTTTGCCGGCTGCCAGACGCGCAGAGGTAGCCGGTTGTTCGTCCTCCAGATCAGCGCGAAGAATAGGCTGCCCAGCAGGCACGGCTATTCTCAGCCGCGAGCCGATCACATCCTCCAGGTCGTCCGGACCCAACGATTGAACCGATGCCCAGGCAGTTGGAATGTCACGTTGGGCCAGGTCCTCGACCTGCAGCACATGGCCGGCGGGTAAATCAGCCCAGGCGACCACCCTGGCCACGGTGGGAACCTGGTTGCGGCGTTGCAGGTCACGCTCTTTACTTTCGATGTGTGCCTGCACGGCCCACGCTGCCCCGGCCCCGCATATCACCGCCAAGACCCACACGCCCCGCCCCGACCACATCAAGGACTGGTATCTGCCAATCAGGCGCCAGGGGAATCCACCAGCTGCTCTGGTTTGAGAGGACTCAGTCGTCATGACGTACCAGAACAACACCGCTGGCCAGTCCAGAATCGCCATCCAGGGCGGTCAAGAAACTCTCCAATCTTGATCCCGAACGGGTCCACGCCTCTTGAGTCGGAGCCGATTGCCATCCAGAGGCGTCGAGCGCCGAGTGCAACCATCGACGTGCGTCGGCCAGCACCATCGGCAACTTCCATACGGACAGCGTTACGTGATCTTCCGCGTGAACGTGCAGGAGTTCGGCCGGCGCGCGCAAAGACTCGATGTTAGGGACATCGGCCGTTTGCCGTGCACACAAGCGCGACTGGCTACCCGTCGTGCCACCCGAGTCACGCTCACGCAAGCTCAGCATCACCTGGCAGGGGCCCTCTTCGTGAACCACCAGAGTATGGCCGGGCCACACTGCCATCACTGGAGTGTGCTCAGGCGAAACAGGGATCTGCTCCAATACGGCAGTGATGTCTTGGGACGAGTCGAAGTGTCGCCACTCCAGGCGACTACCGGTCGAAAGCGTCAGAGACATCGCCGGCCGAGCAGATAAGTGAGGCAACGCGGGCGGCGTTGGCATAGAACGTGCCGCAGACGCGAATAAGACAAGCATAGCGAGAACACCAGCACGAGGTGGGGCTGCCATCAGTGCTTACCCAAGGCACGCGTTCCAGCCACGGTTACGTCCGCCCATGGCGATAGCCAATCCGTGCTGATCCGCCGCTGCCCCCACGGATGATCAAGACCCGCCAGGGCTTTATCCAATCTACTAGCCTGGCGCAAGGAAACCGCCGCGCTGCCGCGCCAACCAAGTGTCGAACGTTGTAGACGTTGTTGCGTGGATGTCGCCCCGCTGGAATGGCCGGCACCCGCTGACACGACGGTGTACCGCTCAGGGTTTCCTTGGCCGGCCCAGGCGCGCACGGCAGCCCATCGTCCGGGCAAGTCCAACCAATCACGAGCCAGTGTACGAGCGTCCGCAGAAATTGCACTGTCGTGGGCCTGTGCCACCTCGAGCACGGCCAGATGCATGCCCTCATCCTTGGCCGGAGGTGTGTGGGCACGCGCCAACGCAAAGGCCCAGTGCCGGCTGGACTGCGCGGCCTCCAGAACGGCCATGCGCATAGAGGACAACTCCTGTACACCTATCCACAAGAGTGCCATCGCGCCGGCCACCACCAGCATTTCAGGTAACGCCTGGCCACGCTGCCGGTAGCGTTGCTGCCAAGACCGGCAACTGCGCCTGGGCCATGACCTCGTTGCCGCGCAACCCAATTCGGGTTGGGGCATATCCGCATCAATCAGGAGCAACTGCTGTTTGTCCGAGGGTTTGATCAATCGCAATTTGCGCGATCGAGATGGGCGCGGCACGCAAGGACGCCGGTGGTAAGAGGGTCGCTTGAGCATTACGGTGTGGCTCCGGTACGCAGGGCAGGATCCGCAGCCAGACGGGCCTGCCAGTATGGACGAAACAAAGAGGGCAGCTCCGGCGTGCCCATGGCAGACGGAGGTGGGGCGAAATAGGTCTCTGCAACGCTACTGCGCACCAGAGGACGCGTCCGCCACCAGGCGTCGTCGCGGCCCAACCAGGAAAGGCGCCATTGCTGCCCCAGGTCGGACACCGCCAACGACGTCCGCAAGTTCAAGCGGAATCGGGATTTGGCCTGTTGCAAGCCCTGTGGCGACAGGCCCAGAACGTCCGGCAGGCCGGCACCGGCGGCGGGAGCGTAGCGATCGCGTACAGCGTAGGAACTGGCCAATGGATTATTGCGCCAGGCGCGGGCATGCAGACCGGAGTGTTGGCTATACCAGCGCCAGAAATCCTGAGAAGAGAACTCAGTCAGCGGCCGCTCGACGTAATGCCGCCCACGCTGCCAACGAGTGGATCCCGTCGTGGCCCAGCCCATCGGGTACTCACGGAAGTAGCACCCTATCCATCGGTTGCTGCGCAGCGCGTGAAACGACAAGGTATCGCTTGCTCCCCAGCGACCCTGCGCATCCAGAAAGGTGTGGCCCCGACGGCGCAGTTGGTGCCGAGTATTGGGACATCGCAGTTGGACGATCCAGGCACTGGCCCAGGTCAGATCACGAGGACGCAGAAAAGCAAACCGCCGGGTGACGACGTGAGTCAGGGCCTCGATCCCTTGGCCATCGGAAGGAGACTGCCATGACAGAAGACGTGGGAAAGTGTCGTCGCGCACCTGCATGGCAGGAACTCCTGAATGGCTTGACGTTGATGACACATAGTTGGCCTGAAGCACGCGCTGCATATGAGCGTCTCGTAGCGACGTCATCTGACGCCATTGCTCGCGAGCCACTTGGGCCAAAATGCGGTGAACGACTGCATCATGCCGTTGCAAAGAGGCCTGTAATGCACCGGGTCCGTAGGAATAGGGCGCCGCCCTCGACGGGAAAACCCCATAGGACCGAGCGAAACGCGGACCAAACAGTTTGGCGATCAGAAACGCCGGCGGGTTACCTATTGCCCGCCGAGTTGACTGCGTCTGTCCCAGCTGATGCCAGGAAACCAAGGTGACCAGATGCGCCATGGCCACCTGATGCGCCAACTGCGCACGATGGATATAGGCCAGCAGATTGAGCTGGCGTGCCTGCATCAGTGCTCCGCTGTAAGCCACGGCATCGGCGACATGCGTCAGCCGCGCGCTAGCTGTGAACTGTCAATAGGTTGTATTCGTCCAGGTTGAGTCTGGAGATGGGTACAGCGCGCCCGATGCCTTGGTGGGGTCGATGCCAGTTGTAGTGGTGTAGCCAGGATTTCATGGCATCGGCTCGGTGTTGGGAGTTCTGGTAGGTGTGAGCGTAAGCCCACTCACGCAAGGCCGACTGGATGAAGCGTTCGGCCTTGCCATTGGTCTGTGGGCGGTAAGGTCGGGTAAAGCGGTGCTTGATGCCCAGCTCATGGCACAGCGCGGCGAAGGCGCGGCTGCGAAAGGCCGAGCCATTGTCGGTGAGCAAGCGCTGGATGGTCACGCCCAGGCGCTGGTAGTAGGCCACTGCGTCCTTGAGGAACTGGACGGCGCTGGGGAAGCGCTCGTCGGGGTGGATGTCGGTGAAGGCCACGCGGGCGTGGTCATCGATGGCCACGAAGACGAAGTCCCAGCCGGCCCCCTCAACGGTATCGCGTCGGTTGCCCGTGACCCGGTGGCCAGGGCGCTGGATACGTCCCAGCTTCTTGATGTCGATGTGCAGCAGATCGCCGGGGGCCTGATGCTCGTAGCGCACCACCGGCTCGGCCGGCTCCAGGTCGGCCAGGTGCGACAGACCGGCGCGGGCCAGGACGCGGCTGACGGTGCTGGCTGACACGCCCAGCGCCTGGGCGATGCGCGCTTGGGTCAGCCGCTTGCGGCGCAGCTCCACGATAGCCAGCGCCTTGGCCGGCGCAATCGCTCGGGGCGAGACCGTCGGGCGCGAGGACGCATCGGCCAAACCCGCCTGGCCCTGAGCCAGGAAGCGGCCCAGCCATTTGCGCACAGTCGGCGCGGTGACCCCATAGGCGCGGGCCGCTTCAGGCACACAAACTTGATGGGCGATCAATTGCTGGACCATTTCGAGGCGACGTAGGAAGGTCAATCGGGCATGCTTATGGGTGTTCATCCGGCCGGGCTCCTTGAGTGAACTGGGGGTTGGCGATTTCCAGTTTCTCAAATCCGGTTCGGATGAACCATGCATACAACCTATTGAATCTTCACAGCTAGCGCTGGCCATGCGTGCAGTCCAATGTGCCGCTATCCAAGCACCCAGCAATAGGCCGAGGATCAGTATGCCCAGAATCAAGGCCTGCCCGCGCTGGGCACCATGCATGGCAGAGGTACGTTTCACTTGCTGCCCGCGTTACCCGTGAAGGATTTCAGCGTGCGCGCTTTGGCCTGCGTGGCGGCTTTACCGGCTGCCCCCTGCGCCTGCTTGACCTGGGCGGTGCCGTCTTCGCCGGAGAGCTCGCGCGCCATGGCGGCCGTCTGGGCCCGCAAGACCTGCCCGAAGTATTGGTAAACCGCGATGGCTGCAACGGCGACCAGCGCGACAACGATGATGTATTCAGTCATGGCCTGACCGGCCTGACGTCGTTTGGGCTGCATGTGGCACCTCGTACTCAAGTTTCACGAGATGCCAGTCTGAATATGTCCGCAGGCAGCAACAATTCGCATAAACCGAGGAGCATATAAGCATCCTGCCGTCAGGCTTATGGCCGCGCTCGAGTGGAGTATATTGGTCTGGACGGTCGACCTGCCGGCCGTCGATCGAGTGCTTGACCCGCACGATGTCCGGCTCGCCGGACAGTAGCATCCGAATCAGCCGCGGCGGTGCCCGGCAGAACCTCTTGGGGGCTGGGAGTTCAATGAAATCGCGCGATTTTTCATCCTGGATATGGGGCGATGCCCTAGCGCTGATGCACCATGCCGAAAGAATGCAGCGGCAGGTCCTGCAGTCCGTCCAGGCCGCTGCGCACGCCTGGGAGCCGCCCGTGGACATCGTCGAGAGCGACTCGGCGGTACTGGTCATCGTGGCGCTGCCCGGTGTCAGCGCCGATGACGTCGTGGTGAGGTTCGACCCGGAAGGCATCACCGTGACGGGCCTGCGCCCGATTCCTACCAATTACACGCATCGTATCCATCAACTGGAAATACCTTACGGTCAGTTCCAGCGTCGCATCCGCCTGCCCTTGCATGCCCTCGAGCCGGTCACACCGCGCCTGGCCGATGGCTGCCTGTTTCTCACCCTGAACAAGCTTAGGGAGATCCCATGACCGACCCGCGCACGTTGCCCGAAGATGCGCGCATCATCATTCCGCTGCGCGATGCGGTGCTTTTTCCCGGGGTACTGACGCCTGTGACCGTCGGCAGACAAATCTCCGTCGCCGCCGCTCAAGAGGCAGTCAAGACCGAACGCCCCGTGGGATTTCTCTTGCAGCGCGACCCGCAAAAGGATGAGGTGCAGCCCGCAGACCTGTATTGGGTCGGCACGCAGGGCCCCATCGCGCGTTACATCACTGGACAGGATGGAGCGCATCACCTGCTCGTTCAGGGGCAGAGCCGGTTTCGGGTGCTGGAGTTCCTGGAGGGTTGGCCCTTCATGGTGGCGAGGGTCGCTCTGGTCGAAGAGGCCACGGCCGACAATAGCCAAGTCGAGGCGAGATTTCTCCAGTTAAAACAGCAAGCGCTGGAGGCCATCACCTTGCTGCCCAATGTGCCCGACGAGCTTGGCGGTGTCGTGCAGGGCATAGAGTCGCCCACTCTGCTGGCCGACATGGTGACCAATCTAGTGGACGTCAAGCCCGCGGAAAAACAGGCGGTGCTCGAGACGTTCGATCTGGCCCAGCGCTTAGATAAAGTCATCGGCCTGCTGGCCGCCCGCATCGAGGTGCTCCGTCTGTCCAAGGAAATCGGCGAGCGAACCCGTGCTCAGTTCGATGAACGGCAGCGAGAGACCCTGCTGCGAGAGCAATTGCGCCAAATCCAGAAGGAGCTCGGCGATACCGAAGACACCGCGGCCGAACTCGAACAACTGAAAACAGCCATCGAAGCTGCAGGGATGCCGCAAGACGTATTGCGCCATGCGCGCAAAGAGTTCGGCCGTCTGCAGCGCATGGGAGAGGCCAGCGGCGAGAACGCCATGCTGCGCACCTATCTGGAGTGGCTTACCGAACTGCCCTGGAAACAGGAGCCCCAGCAGCCGATCGACCTGAACGACGCACGCAAGATCCTGGACGACGATCATTTTGGTCTGGACAAGATCAAGCGCCGCATCCTCGAGTATCTGGCAGTGCGCAAGCTCAACCCTGATGGACGCAGCCCCATATTGTGCTTTGCTGGTCCTCCCGGGGTGGGCAAGACGTCGCTGGGGCAATCCATCGCGCGGGCAACCGACCGCGCCTTCCAGCGCGTCGCCTTGGGCGGCGTGCATGACGAGGCAGAAATCCGTGGCCATCGCCGTACGTATCTCGGCGCGTTGCCGGGAAATATCATTCAGGCCATGCGCCGCGCCGGCACAAATAACGTGGTGCTGATGCTCGACGAGATCGACAAACTGGGTGCGGGCGGATTTCATGGTGATCCGGGCAGTGCCTTGCTCGAAGTGCTAGATCCTGAGCAAAACCATAAATTTCGCGACAACTACCTGGGCGTGGACTTCGACCTGTCGCATGTCATGTTCATCTGCACTGCCAACGCGCTGGATACGATTCCAGGGCCATTGCGCGACCGGATGGAGATCATCCAACTGCCAGGCTATACCGCGGAGGAAAAAGTCCAGATCGCACGGCGTTATCTGGTCGAAGGCCAACTGCAAGCCAATGGGCTGCAGCCCGCGCAGGTGGACATCAGCGACGCGGCACTGACCGAGATCGTAAGCAATTACACACGCGAGGCCGGCGTACGCAACCTGGAACGCGAAATCGGCTCGACACTGCGACACGCTGCCATGCAGATTGCCGAAGGCAAGGCAGAACACGTATCTATCGGGACCTCGGACCTGCCAGCCATTCTTGGCCCTCAACGTTTCGAAAACGAGGTGGCACTACGCACCAGCGTGGCCGGTGTAGCCACTGGCCTGGCCTGGACACCCGTGGGCGGGGACATACTCTTTATCGAGGCAAGCAAGGTACCGGGCAGCGGGCGGCTCATTCTTACAGGGCAGTTGGGTGACGTCATGAAAGAGTCGGCACAGACGGCGCTGACGTTGGCCAAAACCTGGAGCGGCGAATCACTGGACAAGTTCGACATCCATATCCACGTGCCTGCCGGCGCCACTCCCAAGGATGGCCCCAGCGCCGGCGTGGCGATGTTCGTGGCGCTCGCGTCATTGCTAAGCGACAAACCCATCAGCGCCGAGGTAGCCATGACAGGTGAAGTCAGTCTGCGCGGGCTGGTACTGCCCATCGGTGGAGTCAAGGAAAAGACACTTGCCGCGCTGCGCGCAGGTATCAAGGTGGTGATGCTCCCCCGGCGCAATGAGCGCGATCTGGAGGACGTCCCCCCGAAGCCCGCCGCAAGCTGCGTTTTGTTCTGCTGGATCGGGTCGAGGACGCGCTCAAGTGCGCCATCGAGGGCCCCGGTCAAGCTGACAGCATGCCGCAGACCTGAGCGGACTACGCCGCCAGCCTGGCCAGCTCGGTCTTGAGCTGAATCAGGCTTGGCGTGACAATGGGCAGGAACGCCGCTTCGCGCCATCGACGAGCAAACCCATTGCCGTCGCCGTGCAGATAGGCCTTGCCTCCACTGGTCTGCAACTCGAGCTCGACGGCCTGCTGAGCAGTTTCGGCAAGTGCAATGCGCAGTGCGAACAGACGCGCAGGGTCTGTGATGAACCGCTCCTGTCTGACGCCTTGTACCAAGTCCGCCGTCAGTCCCTGCACGCGAGCGCTCAGCGCTTCCCGGGCGTCGGTCAACACGCCTCGGTGACCCATTGCGGCACCGAGGCTGGCTCGGGCTATGCCGATCGCGAACCCGCATTGCAACCCGACCAGTACCGGACGCAACCCTGGCAGGATCTGGCGAGCGTCTGGATGGATGAGATCGCCTGGCATCAGGGGCAGGTCGGCCAAAGCAAGGGCGCACGTGCTGCTGGCGCGCAACCCTAACAGCGGTAGATCGTCATGCCGGGTAAGGCCCTGCACATTGGAATGCAAAGCCACGATGGCCATCCCACCTCCCGGGACTGCTGTCGCGGCCGTAGCCAGAAAACCTCCGGCACGGGCATTGGTAATCCAGTCGACCTGTCCGGAGAGCGCCCAACCCTCGGCGGTGTCCTCGGCCTGGATACGCACGCTGTCAAAACCGCTCAGGGATTTGATCGCGTTGGACAGGCCCGAGGCGCCAGCCAGCCTGCCTGAAAACAGCTCCGGCAGACTCATGGCAGCCAATTGATCATTGGTGCCACGCAACAACGTTTCAATGACGACTCGTTGTGCCCAAGCGACAAAGGCCGCCGTCAACGAGTACGAGGCCAGTTCGGCGATGGCTTCGATAGCATGCCCGATGTCACTGTGGGCACGGCCGCCTTTGTCTGCCGGCACACCCAGGCCGAAAATGCCCTCGGCAGCCAACCGCGGCAGCAGTTGCGCTCCGAGCGCAGCGTCGCTATCCAGCGCTTCGGCATACTGGCTCAACCAGCCTGCCAGCTCAGGCTTCACGAAGCGATCGCACGCACGCATAAACGCTCCTTCACTAAACACCACGCCCTGGTTTTCGGTCAAATCCGCCCCTGAGAACATGGCAAGCTGCAACCCTCCGCGTGCGGAAGGTTGCGGCGAAAGCCAGTTTATTTCTCGGCGGCGTGGGTGATGGCGTTGCCCGCCCGTGACATATCCTTGCCCATGCCGGCGACGGTATTGCAGCCTTGCAGCACAAAGCCGAACGCCACGAAGGCGGTCAGCACGATCTTGCTTCGCATGGTCGCTTCCTAGCTCAGGCGATGCGCAAGCGCAGCTCGCCCAGGCCATCGATGCCGCCCACGATCTCATCACCCTGGACCACGGCGCCGACTCCTTCGGGAGTGCCGGTGAAAATGATGTCGCCGGGTTGCAGTTCGAACAAGGTGGACAGGAAGGCGATGCTTTCGGGGATATTCCAGATCATCTGGGAGATGTCGCTGGATTGCTTGCGCTCGCCGTTGAGGTCGAGCCAGATGGCGCCGCTGTTGAGCGTGCCGACCACGCTGCGAGGATGGATCGGACCTATAGGCGCGGAGAAATCAAAACCTTTGCCCACTTCCCATGGTCGGCCCTGCTTCTTGGCTTCACCCTGCAGGTCGCGACGCGTCATATCCAGGCCCAGGGCATACCCCCAGACACATTCATTGGCCTGATCGACCGGAATGTCCTTGCCTCCTTTGGCCAGAACCACAACCAGCTCCATCTCATAATGCAGATTGGTGGTGCGCGGCGGATAGGGTATGGAGCCGATATCGCCGTCGGGAACGAAAACAATGGCGTCAGCCGGCTTATTGAAGAAAAAAGGCTCTTCACGTCCGGTGAAACCCATTTCTTTGGCGTGTTCGGCGTAGTTGCGCCCCACGCAATAAACACGGCGCACCGGAAAGCTGGCATTGCTTCCGGCCACGGGCACCGCCACAGCCGGCGTGGGGGGAATGACATATTCCATGATCATTAAACCTCTGTGAACGCATGGCCGGCTGTGCCGGCTAACACTGACAATGCGCGAGTTTATCCGGTTTTGCAGGAGCTTCATGCTTCAACCAGCTGTCAACTGGCAAGAGCCTGACTCCGGTACTGTCGCATAAATTACTAGCAAGCCTAACAAAAACGCGGCGGCGATCGGTTGGGTACCGTCGCGGCCGCGTCCTGGTCGCAAGCGCCCGGCATCTGCCGCGCGCTGCGCGGTAGCTTAGTCGCCCTTGCCGTAGCGTTCTGCGCTGCGCAGGATCTCTGCATGCGCAGCATCCACGCCCTTCCAGACCTTGACCTTGACCCACTTACCTTTTTCGAGGTCTTTGTAGTGCTCGAAAAAGTGCTGGATCCGGGCAACGTCCTCGGCCGGCAGATCCTCATAGGACTTGATATTGCGGTACGGCGGATAGAGCTTGTCCACCGGCACGGCCAGCAGCTTGGCATCGCCACCGGACTCGTCATCCATTTCAAGTACACCGAGGGCGCGGCAACGTACCACGGCGCCAATCTGGATGGGGAAAGGCGTGATCACCAATACGTCCGCGGGATCACCGTCTTCTGAAAGCGTCTGCGGGATATAGCCATAGTTGCAGGGATAGTGCATGGCAGTAAGCATGAAGCGATCCACGAAGATAGCGTCGCTTTCCTTGTCGACCTCATACTTGACCGGATCGGCGTTCATCGGGATCTCGATGATGACGTTGAAATCATCCGGCAAGCTCTTGCCGGCGGGGACGCGTTCGAAACTCATATTGGAACCTTGCTGAGTAGTAACTGAAAAGGAAATCAGACCTTGCCGGCGGGCTTGTCTTCGGGCACGGAGGTTTCGACTTGGAAACTACTGACCGGCGCCTCGAAGGCGGCCTGCGGAATGGGCGCGCTGTCGAAGTACTCTTCGATATCCACCGCAGAGCGCAACGGCACGATGGCCTGGGGCGCTGGCGGCTCTGCACGGCCGGCCTGCTGGGCATCGGGATCGAGCACGTAATCGGCAGCCACCGCGGGCGTTTGCAGCGCAGGATCCGCCGCAGACGCCGCATAGACCATCTCTTCACCTTCGACATATCCCCCCTCGGCATCAAGATGATGCGGATCCGATTGGGTGTCAGCAGGTGGCAAGGCAGCGTCGGTGGCCAGGATGGGCAACGCCATGCTTGCGGATGTTGCCAGACGCCAATGACGTGCTGCCTCCGACGGCCGGTTCAAGCGGTCATAGAGGCTACCGAGCAGAGCATGCGTCTGCGCATCGTTGCGACGAGCAACGCTGCGCTGCAGATAACGTTCGGCCTGCCCCCAAAGCTGGCCGTTGAGGCACAGCAAGCCCAAGGCCGTCAGAAAGCCGGCATCGGCGGGCCGCTGCTGCAACCAGATTTCAGCCTTAGCCAGCCGACGCGGGACTTGCTCTGCATCGCACCGCGCATAGGCGGCCACGAGCGCAGGATTGAATTTCACTGCGATGGCCGACTCCAGAATGCGGGCGGCCTCGGTATGATCGCCGGCCGCTTCAAAAGCAGCGGCCCCTGCCAACGCGATGGAGGGCAGCATACGCTCTTCGGCCTTGAGGTCTTTCCAGACTGCGCGCCATTGGTCGCTGCCGATACCCGCGCGTAGGCGGGCAGCCCCGGAACTATCGATCAGTTGCTCGGCCTCGGCCTTCGCCAGCGCGTTGCGCCGCGACAGCCCTCGAGCCAGCACGAATACACGCTCTTGGTGTCCCAAAGCTGTCTCGGCGCGCAGCAACAGGCGCATGGTGTGCAGATGGCGGGCCCCGCCGTCTTGCAAGGGAGCGAGAACCTCCAGAGCCTGGGCTGGCAGTCCCTGATCCAGAAGCATATCGGCCGCCACCGTGGCGGTGGCTTTGATGAGACCGGCGTCGGCACCCGCCTCTTCACGGGCACGCTCAAGCATCTGATCACGCCGCGCAAACTCACCCAATCCGTGTTCAGCCCGTGCCGCTGACAAGGCGGCCAGCACGCGACGGCCGCTTACCTTGGTCTGCTCAAGCAGTTTGACCAAGTCTTTTTCCGCGTGTGAGAAACGCCCTTCCAGCAGGCTGATCCAGCCACGCTCGAGGAGTTCGTGGTCACGAGCCTGGGCACGACGGCCACGCCACGCACGAACGCGATCAGGAATGGCGACCAGCCAGGCCAGCAGCCGCAGCCCGATATACAGCGCGGCAAAAAGCGCCACGAGCAACAGTACGGCCAAGGTCAACGACATTTCGAATCGCCACGGCCACACCAAGATCAGCACATTGCCCGGATGAGCACGCAGCACCACGGCGATCGCAACAGCCACGCAGGCCAGCAGGAGAGTCCAGAACCAGGTACGCATGTGTTCAGTCCTGCTCGTCGGACTTGAAACCCGCCGCGCGCAGCGCGGCGATCCCGTTGAGGCTATCGGCAACATCGGGCACGCGCACCGCGATATCGGTCTGCGCCAGATCACGCGTCAGGCTGAGTGCGGCCTGAGTTTCGGGCGACCGGGGATCGAAGTATTTGGTCAGCGTGTCGCTGATATTGTCCAATTCGCTCTTCCAGACGGCAGGTTGACGCATCAGCATCGCCAACTGCAAGGACAGCAGGCGCTGATGAAGAACCGACCGCAGATCCGCTGCCTGGTCCGTCGACAGCAACAGCGCGGCAGGCTGATCAACGCGCTGCACACGGATCAGATCACCGAGCTCGTTGGTCAACGCAGCACCGGCACGCCCGGGCCAGGAACCCAATTCCGCACGCCAACGTTGCCACCACGGCGCATCGGCTGGCAGGGGCTCGGTAGCAGGCGCGGGCATCATCGAGCGCGCGCGGGTGGCAGACTGCGGGGTGAGATCAGGCGCAGCGGTGTCGGGCACGATCAAAGGTGCACGCCCTACCAGGGTGACCAGGCGCTCAATACGGCCGGACACCGCCGGAATATCAACCGTGCTTACGGCGCGCAGGCGGTCCAGATCGCCGTTGATGGCCTGCTGCAGACTGGCAAACCGCGGGCGGTCGGCACGGGCCAAGCGCGCCTGAGCGGACTCCAGCGCCACCACGGCATTGTTGACGTTGCCGGCTAAGCGCAGTTGCTGGCTGGCCACGGTGATCATCCGATCGACGTCATTGGCGAGCATTTCATCGCTGGTGCCGTCGTTGAGATTCTGCATTGCCTGTTGCAACGCACTGTACTGGCTTTGCGTCTCGCGGACCTTGCCTTCCAGATCGGCGACGCGCCCGCTTTGCGCCTGCGCCAGGGACAGCGCCTCACGTACATCGTTGCGCGCCTGAAGCAGATCGCCAGACAGACGATCCAGGCGTGCTGCGACTTCCCGGCCGTTTTTGGCGGACTGCTGGCGCAGGTTCCAGAGGGCCGCCCCCAGACCTATGGCAAGCAACAGGACGATGATGAGCGCCGTGGACAGCGCGCTGCCCTTGCGGGCGGGTTTGATCGGCTTGGCGGTTTCCGGGGGACGCTCGGCAGGACCGCCCGTCGAGGGGCTCGGCGGAAGAGAAGAGGTATTGTCTGTCATGACGCGATTGTATTCGTTGATGGCATTAAACGACGACTCAAGCAGCAGCAAAGGCCTCGAATATCGCCTCATCAGCAGGCATGCATTCTTTTACCATTGCTGCCGCACCCTCGCCAGCAAGCGGCAGGCACCGCCTCAATACAGGATGTGTGATGACGTAACGGCACTGCGGCCACCACGTCTGCAAGCCGGCGCGCGTCAATTGCGCGCCAATGGCATCGATGCCTTCGGCACTCGTCATCAGCCAGGTCACTTGCCGGCCCTGAGCGGCCCACAAACGTACCGACTCAAGTTGGGCAGCATCCCATTGCGCGGGTAAACGGCGGTAAATGGCATGGACGGTGACCTCTGCGCCAGCTTGACGCAGTTGATCAGCCAGCCAGTCGCGACCCCGTGTGCCACGCAACAGCAAGACTTTGCGCGGCATGACTGCACGCGCCCTGATGACGCGCCACAAGGCCTCCGAGTCGTGCGTCGGAGCTGCTTTATCGGGGTATAAAACTGTTGTATTTGCGCCAAACAAACCCGAACTCAACAAAGAGCGCGCGCTACTCGGGCCGACCGTGGCGGCCATCGTGGCAGCAGGCCAGTCTCCGTGCGCCGGATAAACCTGACCCAGATAGATACGCGCCGCATTACCCGAGACAAAGATCACCAAATCGAAGTCTTCCGGGCGCGGATGGCCTGCAGCGGGCGCCGGCAGGGTATCGAGCAAAAGTGCCGGCCACAGGCGCACGTCCCAGCCGGCATTGCGCAGACGCGCAGCCAGAGCCTCATTGCGACCAGCGGGCCGGGTCAAAATGGCCAAAGGTGACATCAAAGCCCCCTGCAGGATACGTCGTCTAGGCTATTGAGGATCTTGCAGCAGCTCGGCGAGGATGTCACCAGCACCGTTATCGAGCAGGTCTTGGGCGACGGCTTGCCCCAGTTGTTCGGCTTGGCCGCTGGGCCCGACGCGTTCGCTGCGCACCCTGCGCACGCCGTCGATCGACGAAACCAGGGCCTGTATCCGCAGATCCGGGCCGTGCAGCTCGGCGTAAGCAGCCAGAGGCACCTGACACGACCCGCCCAGCATGCGCGAGACCGCGCGCTCGGCGCTCACGCAGGCAGCCGTACCAGGGCTTGCCAACGGGGCGAGCCAAGCCCGCAAGTCATCCCGGTCATCCCGGATCTCAATGCCCAGCGCACCCTGCCCGGCGGCCGGCAGGCTTTGTTCAGGAGATAGCCTGGCACGTATGCGATTGCCGTACCCGATGCGCTCCAGCCCGGCTGCCGCCAAAATAATGGCGTCGTACTCGCCCTGATCGAGTTTGCCCAGGCGGGTGTCCAGATTGCCCCGTAACGGTTTGACCACGAGATCGGGACGCGCCGCGCGTATCTGCGCTTCACGCCGTAGACTGGAAGTCCCCACGATGGCGGCGCTGGGCAAGGTTGCCAGCGACTCGTGTTGATTGGACACGAAAGCATCTCGGGGATCGGCCCGCTCCAGTACGGCCGACAAGACGAACGGCGAAAGCAGTTCGACGGGCACGTCTTTCAGGGAGTGCACTGCCAGGTCGGCACGACCGTCGAGCAATGCGTTTTCGAGTTCTTTGACAAAGAGGCCTTTGCCCCCGACCTTTGAGAGCGTGCGATCAAGGATCTGATCGCCGCGCGTGGTCAAGGTCAGCAATTCGACCGCGCAGGCCGGATACAGCGCACGCAGCCTGTCTCGCACGTGCTCGGCTTGCCAGATGGCAAGCCGGCTCGCGCGGGTGGCGATTACCAAACGTTGCGGCAACGACACGTCGCAGCGTCAGTTGAATGACGACACGATGACCGTGGTCACCACGCCGATAATTGCCAGGATAAACAGGCCTTGCAGCAGGCTGAGGCCCGATTCGGATTGTTGCAGATTTTCAGTCTTACGCAGACTCATGCGAGGATTCCTTGGAGGCGTTTTTTTTGCGGCTTGCCAGCCAACGTCCCAGGACTATGACCAACAGCGCACCGACAACTTCGACGGTAATTTTAACCGCCTGCAGCTGTTCGCCAATTTGATTAACCACAAACACGTCAGTGACCAGCATTCCACCGGCTATCCAGCCCAACAAGGCGGCGCCGAACAGCACCACCGTCGGAAAGCGGTCGATCAACTTCAGGACCAGAGTGCTACCCCAGATGATGATAGGCACACTGACGATCAGACCGAAAACGACCAGGCCGATCTGGTGATCGGCATGCGCGTTCTGCGCAGCGCCGGCAATGGCGATGACGTTATCCAGGCTCATGACGAAGTCAGCCACGATAATGGTCTTGACCACTGCCCAAACCGACACGCTGCCCTTGATATTGCCGTGACCGTCATCTTCAGGAATCAGCAATTTGACGCCGATCCAAAGCAACAGTACGCCGCCGACGATCTTCAGGAAGGGGATATTCAACAGCGTCAGGGCGAAGGCAATCAGCACAACGCGCAGCAAGATGGCGCCCGCCGTGCCCCACAGGATCCCTTGCATTCGTTGCTTGGGGGGCAGGTTGCGACAAGCCAGGGCGATAACGACGGCATTATCGCCACCCAGCAAAATGTCGATCAGGATGATCTGAAAGACAGCAGCCCAACTGAGGGTCTGAAAAAACTCAAGCACTTGAAGCTCCCTATGGCGTTCTTAGAGGTATTTCACCGCCTGCCGCCCCGGGCAATTCAAGCCTCAAACGCAACAGGGGCGGCCGCCTCCCTTTCCGCGCAGCGGAAGACAGCGGCACAACCCCCGATTGTAGTTCAGCTTTCAGTCAGCTTTCTGACGATTCGACAAAAACTTTCCGATTGCCAAGACCAGCAACGCGCCAATCGCTCCGCTAAGCAGCGCAAATTGATGTTGCGTCACCCCCAGCATGGTGTCGACTCGCTGGATGGAATCCTGCAAGGCGGGGTCCCCCACCAGCAGCTCCCCGGCGATGAAACCGAGCAAAGCCGCACCCACCCATACGATGAGTGGAAAGCGTTCGATGACCTTGAGCAGCAGGGTACTGCCAAAAATCACCAGCGGGATACTGATCGCCAGGCCCAGCACCAGCAAAGTGGTGTCACCCATGGCAGCCGCCGCCACAGCCACTACGTTATCCAAACTCATGACCAGGTCGGCAATCATGATGGTGCGAATGGCCGCGAACAGCCCACCATTTTGCTTGCCATCACCCTCATCCTCCCCTTCGGGCAGCAGCAGGGTGACGCCGATGTAGACCAGCAAGACGGCACCGATCAACTTGAGCCAGGGCAACATCAACAGCTTGGCCGCCACGAGGGTCAGCAAGATCCGCATGATGATGGCCGCGGCCGAACCTACCGTGATGGCCTTCTTTTGCTGATGCGGGGGCAGCGACCGAGCCGCCAGTGCAATCACCACGGCGTTATCGCCCGACAACAGAATATTGACCCAAATGATCTGGAGCAGCGCGATCCAGAATGCAGCAGAACTGAGTTCCATGCCTCTCTTTCCTAGAATGATCCCCTAGGTGGGGTTATGTATACAAGAGCGAAAGCGCACCTGCCGTCTCTTTCGATTGCGAGCCGGGACGGCTGTTTTTTTCGTGCGCGGATTTGCGGAGAAGGACTCCCCTCACCTTTCATTATAGTTTCTAAGCCCTGTCCACTGACTTTCCAGACGTTTCAGGTACATAAAAAAGCTGTCTGGAAGTTTAAAGAACAGGGACGCAGACAGGCCAAGGCAAAAAAAATCCGCCCTCGAAGGGCGGATTTTTTCGGGACGGAAGGTTAAGCGGCTTACAGCACCGACTTAAGCAACTTGCCCATTTCGGAAGGATTGCGGGTAGTCTTGATGCCGCATGCTTCCATGACTTCAAGCTTGGCGTCGGCCGTATCGGCGCCGCCGGAGATCAGCGCACCAGCGTGACCCATGCGCTTTCCAGGAGGAGCGGTGACGCCGGCGATGAAGCCGACCACGGGCTTTTTCATGTTGTCCTTGGCCCACTCGGCCGCGGCAACTTCGTCCGGACCGCCAATTTCGCCAATCATGATGACGGCATCGGTGTCGGAATCGTCGTTGAAGAGCTTCAGGACATCGACGTGCTTCAAGCCATTGATGGGGTCACCACCGATGCCGACGGCACTGGATTGGCCCAGCCCCAGTTCGGTGACCTGTGCGACGGCTTCGTACGTCAGGGTGCCGGAGCGGCTGACCACGCCGATGCGGCCCTTGCGATGAATGTGACCTGGCATGATGCCGATCTTGATTTCATCAGGGGTGATCAGGCCGGGGCAGTTCGGGCCCAGCAGCAGCGTCTTGCTGCCCTTGTCGCGCATGCGGTTCTTCAGTTCGAGCATGTCACGCACCGGAATGCCTTCGGTGATGCAGATGACCAGGTCCAGATCGGCCTCGACGGCCTCCCAGATGGCAGCCGCAGCGCCGGCCGGCGGCACATAGATCACCGAAACGGTAGCGCCGGTGCCGTCCTTGGCATCCTTGACCGATGCGTAGATGGGAATGCCTTCGAAGTCTTCACCAGCCCGCTTGGGGTTCACGCCGGCCACGAAGGCGGCTTTCCCATTGGCATACTCACGGCACATACGGGTGTGGAACTGGCCCGTCTTGCCCGTGATGCCCTGGGTGATGACTTTGGTGTCCTTGTTGATCAGAATCGACATTTGTGAATCCTTGGCAATTTTTTACTTGGCAGCGGCGACGACCTTGGTCGCGGCTTCGGCCATGGTGTCGGCGCTGATGATGGGCAGGCCGGATTCGGCAAGCATCTTCTTGCCGAGTTCTTCGTTGGTGCCCTTCATACGTACAACCAGAGGCACGCTGAGGTTGACGGCACGGCAAGCAGTGATCACGCCTTCGGCGATGACATCGCAACGCATGATGCCGCCGAAAATGTTGACCAGAATGGCCTTGACACCCTTGTTCTTGAGCATGATCTTGAAGGCTTCCGTGACCTTCTCGGCAGTGGCGCCACCGCCGACGTCCAGGAAGTTCGCCGGCTCGCCGCCGAACAGCTTGATGGTGTCCATCGTGGCCATGGCCAGACCGGCGCCGTTAACCAGGCAGCCGATATTGCCGTCGAGCTGGATGTAGGCGAGGTCAAACTTGGAGGCCTCGACTTCGGCCGGATCTTCTTCGTCCAGGTCGCGGTAGGCAACGATTTCCGGATGACGGAACAGGGCGTTGGAGTCGAAGTTGAACTTGGCGTCCAGGGCGATGATGTTGCCCTTGCTGTCGCGGTTCAGGGGGTTGATTTCGACCAGGGAAGCGTCAGTGTCCATGTAGCACTGGTACAGCTTCTTGAAGACGTCGACGGCCTGAGCGGTCGAATCTGCCGGCAGGCCGATGGAGTCAGCCACCTTCTTGGCCTGAACGTCGGTCAGGCCAACGATCGGGTCGATGTACTCGGTGATGATTTTTTCGGGCGTGGAATGGGCAACCTCTTCGATGTCCATGCCGCCTTCGCTCGAAGCGATCAAGGCTACCTTCTGGGTGGCGCGGTCGGTAACCAGCGACACATAGTATTCCTTCTGGATGTCCGCGCCGTCTTCGATGTACAGACGGTTGACCTTCTGGCCTTGGGGGCCGGTCTGATGCGTGATCAGTTGCATGCCCAGGATCTGCGAGGCCAGTTGGCGGACTTCGTCCAGCGAGCGGGCCAGCTTGACGCCACCGCCCTTGCCACGGCCACCCGCATGAATCTGCGCCTTGACGACCCAGACCGGGCCGCCCAGCTTCTCGGCAGCCGCGACGGCCTCATCTACGGAAAAAGCGGGAATACCGCGCGGCACGGGTACGCCAAATTGCTTCAGCAGTTCCTTGCCTTGATACTCGTGGATTTTCATGTGTTACCTGTCAGGACGAATGAGAAAAAGAAGGTGACTCGGATGTCGCGTCGGCCGTGTCTGGCGCACTATCCCCCGTATACCACCGGGGATAGTACTCAAGCACAACGGGTCCGTCTGTGCGCAGTGCATGACAGCCATCCAGTTGGAAGGGACGCTGACCCTCCTCGTTGGCGGTTTCGCGCCGGCGGTTGGCCATCATCTGCACTGCGGCCGTGGGCAGGACCTGAGACAGCTCGGTCATGTGCGTACAGCCAGACACACGTCCAAACCGCTCTTTGACCCGATGCCGGAATGCTTTGAGCAGATTCAGTCCAACCAGACCGCCATATGCCTCGTCGATCGCCATACAGGAGGCCTCGTAGGGAGCCGCATCGTAGACAGCCTGAGCCGCCACGACGTTGAACTCTTCATCGATGGTGAGACGCAGATGCATGCGATGAATGGGGTCGCCAGCTTTGAAGATTTCGCCATTTCGCTTGGGGAAATCGTAGCCCTTTACATCAATGAGCTCGGCTTCGAGATCGAACAGACCGTCCTGACGGCCATAGCATTGCACGCGTATGGAACGCGTATGCAGAGGCTGGCGGGAAACATCGGGCGGTGGCAAGGGCATAGGTAGGCCTGCGGGCGACTTTTTGGCGCAAGGCAGCAAAACCATCAAAGTATAACGCAGGCGCCCTGAATGACTGCGCGGGCGATTGCGCCACCAACACTGACCCCGGAACGCCCCTCTACCTGCGGACTGAAAGAAAACCGGCCGCCAATGAGTGAGGCGACCGCAAAGAAAAAGGTTCATCGCGGAATAGCGTGGAGCCGTGCTTGATTGCCGTTACGCTTGATCCTTGATTTTTCAAGGATCAAGGCCGGGATCATGCTGGACCGCAAGACGATCGAGAGGTTGGGTGGGTGGGAAGGTTATCGGGTGGAGCGGGTCGTGTGGCCTGAAGGTGAGAGCCGGACGGTCACGATTTACCTGAAGCCTTCAGCGCGAACGATGCACTGCGAGCACTGCGGCAACCGATGTCGGCAGGTGCATGAGACGACCACGCGCCGGGTGCGGGATCTGCCGCTAATGGCGCTGCGAGTGACGCTGGTAGTGCCGCGTCGGCGGGTCTGGTGCGAGCAGTGCGGTGGACCGCATCTGGAGAGGCTGAGCTGGCTGGGCCGTTACCAGCGAGTGACCGACCGGCTGGCCGAGGCGGTCAGCCAGTTGCTTGAGTCCAGCAACATTCTGGCCGTGGCGCGCTTCTTCCAACTGGGTTGGCACACGGTCAAGGCGCTGGACAAGGCCCTGCTGCGACGGGCGATCCAAGAGCCGGACTGGAGCCAGATCCACTACCTAGCGATGGACGAGTTCGCTCTACACAAGGGCCATCGTTATGCCACGGTCGTTGTCGATCCGATCCGCCGTCAGGTGCTATGGATCGGTGATGGCCGCTCGCGCGAGACGGCCAGAGCCTTCTTCGAACAACTGCCAACTGGGGTTGCCCAGCAGATCCGGGCCGTAGCGATCGACATGACGACGGCCTATGAGCTGGAGATCCAGGCCAACTGCCCCAACGCCGAGATCGTCTACGACCTGTTCCACGTCGTGGCCAAGTACGGCCGTGAAGTGATAGACCGGGTGCGTGTAGACCAAGCGAACCAGTTGCGGCACGACAAGCCGGCCCGCCGGGTGATCAAGTCCAGTCGCTGGCTACTGCTGCGCAATCGCAAAAACCTCGATCCGTGCCAATCGGTAAAGTTGGACGAGTTGCTCCAGGCCAACCAGCCTTTGCTCACCGCTTATCTGATGCGCGATGAGCTCAAACAGCTGTGGTTCTACCAACACCCCGGCTACGCCCGCCAGGCATGGGATCACTGGCTGCAACAGGCTCAGGGCAGCGGCATCGCCGCCTTGGCTCACTTCGCGCTCAAGCTAAAAGCCTATCTGCACGGGATTCTGTCTCGCTGTCGCCACCGGCTCAACACCAGCATCGTCGAGGGCATCAACAACACCATCAAAGTCATCAAGCGCCGCGCCTACGGCTACCGCGATCAGGAGTACTTCTTCCTCAAGATCCGGTCTGCATTCCCCGGTATTCCTCGATGAACCAAGAAAAAACCCGCACCGCCAACCGGTGCGGGTTTAGCGGGCCCGCCTCCGATCAGGCGACCTGACGCAGGTTGCGGGCGGCCTGAACCATTCCGACCAGGGCCGCTTCGGTTTCGGGCCAGGCCCGCGTCTTCAGACCGCAATCGGGGTTGACCCAGAGACGTTCTTTAGGAAGGCTTTTTGCGGCTTTCTCCATCAGGCCGACCATCCAATCCACGTCGGGGACGTTAGGCGAATGGATATCGTAGACGCCCGGGCCGATATCGTTGGGATAGCGGAAATCCTCGAAGGCCTTGAGCAACTCCATATTGGAACGCGAGGTCTCGATGGTGATGACGTCGGCATCCATTGCCGCAATGGCTTCGATGATGTCGTTGAACTCCGAATAGCACATGTGCGTGTGGATCTGCGTGTCATCCGCTACGCCCGCCGTACTCAGGCGGAAACAATCCACAGCCCAGCCCAGATAGTTCTGCCAGTCGGCCCGCCGCAGCGGCAAACCCTCCCGGATGGCCGGTTCGTCAATCTGGATTACCTTGACGCCGGCCTTCTCCAGATCGACGACCTCGTCGCGCAGCGCCAGCGCCAGTTGGCGGCAGGTTGCCTCGCGGGGCTGGTCGTCGCGGACGAACGACCATTGCAGAATGGTTACCGGACCGGTCAGCATGCCCTTGACCGGCTTGTCAGTCAGGGACTGCGCGTAAGAAGACCAGCCCACCGTCATGGGAGCAGGACGCGCGACATCGCCAAAAATAATGGGCGGTTTGACGCAACGCGAGCCATAACTCTGCACCCAGCCATTCTTGGTAAAGGCGAAACCGGCCAGCAACTCACCGAAATACTCGACCATGTCGTTGCGTTCGGGCTCGCCATGCACCAACACATCCAGGCCGACCTTCTCCTGAAAGCGGATGACCTCCTCGATTTCCTTGCGGATGGAGCTTTCGTAGGCAGAGTCGCTCAGGGCGCCGGCTTTCCAGTCCCGGCGCAACGCACGGATTTCGGCAGTCTGTGGGAAGGAGCCAATGGTGGTGGTCGGAAAAGCGGGAAGCTTGAGCCTGGCCTGCTGCTGGGCGATACGCTGAGTAAAAGGCGCACGATCGCGAGAGACCTGGGCCTCGCCCGCCATGCGTCGGCCGACGGCCGGATTGTGGATGCGCGGTGACGCCCGGCGAGCAGCCAGCGCGGCGCGTTGTGCGGCCAGCCCGGCCTGGACGTGCTGGGAAGCGTCGCCACTGAGGGCACGCCCCAGAAGATCGAGTTCTTCCAACTTTTGCGCGGCAAAGGACAACCAGCTCTTGAGTTCGGCGTCCAGTTCTGTCTCTGCGGCCAGGTCCACCGGCACGTGCAGCAGCGAGCAAGACGGCGCCAACCAGAGGCGGTCGCCCAACTGCCGAGCCACAGGAAGCAGGACCTCAAGTGTTTCGTCCAGATCGGTGCGCCAAATATTACGGCCATTGATAACGCCTGCCGAAAGGACCTGATCCGTCCGTAAAGCCCTGACGACGTCGTCCAGTTGCTCCGGCGCACGCACCAGATCCACATGCAGGCCAGCCACGGGCAACGCGGCAGCCGTCGCCAGATTGTCTTTCAAACCATCAAAATAGGTCGCCAGCAGCAGTTTGACCGGGCTGTCGGCAAGCGTGGCGTAAGTCCGCCGGAAAGCATCCAGCCACGCGGGGGGCAAGTCCAGCACCAGAATAGGTTCGTCCACCTGAACCCACTCCACGCCGAGATCCGCCAGACGTTTCAAGACCTCTTGATAGGCAGGCAACAGATTGGTCAGCAGCGTGAGTTTGCCATCATCGGCTGCGCCCGCCTCGAACGCGTCGCCCTTGCCCAAGTAGAGCCAGGTCAGCGGACCGGGGATGACCGGCTTGACAGCATGACCCAGCGCCTGTGCCTCCTTGACCTGTTCGAACAGGTACTCCCGCGCAATGCGATAGGTCTGGCCAGGAACCAATTCTGGGACGATGTAGTGGTAATTGGTATCGAACCATTTGGTCATTTCGCAGGCAGCCGCCGGCTTGCCACTGGGCGCACGTCCGCGCCCCATGCGAAACAGCGTATCCAGACTGACAGGCTCGGACTCAAGCTGAGCAAAGCGCGCCGGCACCGCGCCGAGCAACGTGGTCCACTCAAGAATGTGGTCGTACCACGCAAAATCACCCACTGGCACCATGCTCACCCCGTTGGCGGCCTGACGCTGCCAATGCGCGGCGCGCAGTTCGCGGCCGGTGGCCAGCAGTTGCTCGGGCGTTTGCTTGCCGGCCCAATAGGCTTCGACGGCGCGCTTGAGTTCGCGCTGGGCACCAATCCGCGGAAAGCCCAGGTTATGAGTAATAGTCATATGAATATCCAGCCAAGACAAATTAAATTCAAGTCAGGCCGCTATTCTCCCGACAAACCAAGCTGAGTCAAAATCAATCTCCACATGCATTACTTGAGAAATTTTCATACAATAGGGTTTTGCCTATCTTCCTGTCTTCATGCTTGAGATCCGCCACCTCGAAACCCTGTCCGCCATAAGAGACGGTGGCAGCCTGCAGGAGGCTGCAGAGCGGCTGCATCTGACGCAATCGGCGCTGTCGCACCAGCTGCGCGACCTGGAAACCCGGCTCGGTACGCCGTTATTGAATCGCCGCACCCGCCCCGCGCGACTGACAACGGCGGGGCTGCGTGTACTGGCGCTGGCCGATGAGGTCCTGCCCCGGCTGCGTGCGACGGAGCGCGACCTGATGCGGCTGGCAGCGGGGCGGACCGGACGACTGCATCTGGCCATTGACTGCCACTCGTGCTTTCAGTGGCTGATGCCAACGCTGGATGTATTTCGTGCTCAATGGCCGGACGTGACATTGGATTTGTCTGCGGCATTTTCATTTGCACCCTTGCCCGCCCTCGTGCGGGGCGACCTGGATCTGGTCATCACGTCAGATCCGCAGGAGCTGGAAGCCGTGCAGTACCTGCCGCTGTTTCGCTACGAGCTGGTGCTGGCCGTTTCCGCAAACAGCCCTCTGGCCGATTTGCGGCATGTCGCGCCCGAACACCTGGCAGACCAGACATTGATCACCTATCCGGTAGACCGCCAGCGGTTGGACATTTTTACGGCGTTTCTTGATCCCGCCGACGTCGAACCTGCCGCCCTGCGGCGCGCCGAGCTCACGCCCATGATTGTGCAGTTGGTCAACAGCCAACGAGGTGTGGCGGCATTGCCCAACTGGGCAGTCAGCGAATATGTCGCACACTCCCCCTGAAGCTGCTGCATTTGGGCCCGCAGGGTGTCTGGCGCACGTTATATGCGGCGGTGCGCGACGAAGATCGCGACGCCTCTTACATTGATGAGTTCTTGACGATCGCGCGCGACATCAGCTTTAAGACGCTAAGCGGGATCAAGGGCACCAAGCAGTAACGGTGCTCAGGCCGACTCGTCATCGCCCTCGCCGAGCAGACGGCGAATGACGTCGTGGGCAAAGCCGCGCGAGGCCATAAAACGGGCCTGTTTAGTATATGCACTGCGATCCTGCGGTTTGACACCATAGCGGCGTCGCCATACTTCGAGGGCACGGTCGTATTCGGTTGCGCGCAAACCGTCACGTAACTCCGCGACATCGGCGTCCTCGACCCCGCTTTGCCTTAACTCTTGCAAAATGCGCGCCGTGCCTTGTCGTGGAGCCCGTCGATGGACCAGGCTTTGTGCGAAACGCGCATTGGACTGCCACCCCTCTTTTTGCAGGGCGTCGAGCACGGTTTCGATTTCTTCGGCACTTTCGGCATAGGCACGCAGCTTACGCGCCAGTTCGACACGAGAGTGCTCGCGGCGAGAAAGGTACGCCACCGCGCGCGCTTTCAGGCTTGGGCCATCGGGGCGCGCCCGGGGGCTGACGTATCATCAGACGGAGCCAGCGTCTCGAATTCATTCTCGCGCTGTTGACGCTGACGCTGGCTATCGAAAGAACGCGTGATCATGAAACACCGCAAAGCGTGAGCCAGAGGGAACTCCCCCTGGCGTGCTCAATCTTCGGAGCGTTCTTCGGCGCTGGGGGCAAACTCTGCCGCCCGGCTGACGATGCCTTGATTTTCGCGAACCTTGTTTTCGATCTCGATCGCCATGGCCTTGTGCTCTTTGAGATACTCGCGCACGTTGTCCTTGCCCTGGCCGATGCGATTGCCGCTATAGCTGTACCAAGCACCAGATTTTTCAACCACGTTGGCAGCTACGCCCAGGTCGATGATCTCGCCTTCGCGCGAAATGCCGGCACCATACATGATGTCGAACTCGGCCTGCTTGAACGGTGGCGCCACCTTATTTTTGACGACTTTGACGCGAGTTTCGTTGCCGACGACTTCGTCGCCTTTTTTGATGGAGCCAATGCGACGGATATCCAGGCGCACAGAAGCATAGAACTTCAGTGCATTGCCCCCGGTGGTGGTTTCGGGGTTACCGAACATCACGCCGATCTTCATGCGGATCTGGTTGATGAAGATCACCATACAATTGGTGCGCTTGATAGTGGCGGTCAGTTTGCGCAGAGCCTGGCTCATCAGGCGCGCCTGCAGACCCGGCAAGGAGTCGCCCATCTCGCCCTCGATTTCGGCCTTGGGCACCAGAGCCGCGACCGAATCGATAACGATAAGATCCACCGAACCGGAGCGCACCAGTGCATCGGTGATCTCGAGCGCTTGCTCGCCGGTGTCCGGTTGGGAGATGAGCAGATCCGCCAGGTTGACACCCAGCTTGGAGGCGTATTGGACATCCAGCGCGTGCTCAGCATCGACGAAGGCACAAGTGCCGCCGATCTTCTGCATTTCGGCGATGACCTGCAGTGTCAGCGTGGTCTTGCCCGAGGATTCGGGGCCGTAGATTTCTACGACACGGCCCCGCGGCAGACCACCCACGCCCAATGCGATGTCGAGACCCAGCGAACCGGTGGAAACGACCTGGATGTCGTGCTCGACCTCATTGTCGCCGTAGCGCATGATCGAGCCCTTGCCAAACTGCTTTTCGATCTGGGAGAGCGCTGCGGCCAGGGCCTTGGCTTTTTCCGATGCGGCCTTGCTGGTTTTGTCGTCCATGGAGAGTCCTATATGTGTGGCCGGGCAGGAGCCGGCCAGACGGGTCGAGCGGGTCTATCGTGCCAATCGTTGCGGGCCGGCCCCCGAAGGGCCACCCCGCTGGATCAATTGGGTGCGAACGCGGATTATGGCATCGGAGTATACTGTATAAACAAACAGTATGCGTAAGTTTTCCACGTAATCCCTGAGTGGCAAGGGCTGCGGCCTGTGACAGAATGGCTCGCAACACGGAAGGCACACTACCCGCAAAGCGCTGGCAAGCCCGGCGTCGCAGGGGCCACCGCCCCCCCCCTTCGAAACAGCCTGCCGGCGCACGCCGGCCAACTACCGCCGTACCGCATGCGCATCCTGATTGCCGAAGACGACAGCATCCTGGCCGATGGCCTGTCGCGTTCCCTGCGCCACAATGGCTACGCAGTGGATGCCGTGCGTGACGGGCTCGCCGCCGACTCGGCGCTGGCGGCCCAACCCTTCGATCTGCTCATCCTCGATCTCGGTCTGCCTCAGCTGACTGGCCTTGAAGTGCTGCGCCGCCTGCGGGCGCGCAATTCGGTGCTACCGGTGTTGATCCTGACGGCGGCCGACAGCGTCGAACAACGCGTCAAAGGCCTGGACCTGGGTGCGGATGACTACATGGCAAAGCCTTTCGCACTCTCGGAACTCGAAGCGCGCGTGCGCGCCCTCACCCGCCGCGGCGCGGGCGGCGGCGCCACCGTCATCCGTCATGGACGACTTGTCTTTGATCAGACCGGTCGGGTGGCGACGGTGGACGAGCACACTCTCGATCTTTCGGCTCGCGAGGTCAGCCTGCTGGAAATTCTGCTGGCCCGCAGCGGCCGTATGGTGAGCAAGACGCAGCTCGTCGACCACCTTTGCGAATGGGGCGAGGAAGTCAGCACCAACGCCATTGAAGTCTACGTCCATCGCCTGCGCAAAAAACTTGAGCCCAGCGGCGTCAAGATCATCACTGTGCGAGGCCTGGGTTATTGCCTGGAACGTGATCAGGGTGCCGCGGCCTACCCGCTCGCCAGCTGAGCCGCCCGCCCACGCGGAGATCAATCAGGAGGCCCTGGAGGCGCTGCGCGGCGGCGCCAAAGGGCCGAGCTTCGCGCCTCCGCAACGATCATTGCTGGGCGAAATCCTCGACTGGATGCTGGCGCCACTGTTTCTGCTTTGGCCCATGAGCGTGGCCATCACCTATGTCGTGGCGCAAAACATCGCCAACGCCCCTTACGACCGTACGCTGGCCAACAATCTGCACGTCCTCACCCGGCAGATTCAGGCCGAAGATGGCCGGGCTGTCCTGCACATGAGTGATGCGGCACGCGAGGTACTACGTGCCGACGAGACGGACAGTGTGTTCTGGCTGGCATTGGGCAGCCGCGGCGAGTATCTGGGGGGAGACCGCGCCCTGCCCCTGCCTCCGCTGGCGGGCCAGCCGCGCCCTGGCCAGGTCTTGTATGCCGACGACAGTTTGCGCGGCTTCGATATCCGCCTGGCCTACACCTGGGTGGATCTGGACCTTCCCGGGACGCAGCCACCGCTGCTTATCGTGGCCGAGACCGGGGAGAAACGGGCTCAACTGGCCAACGACATCATCAAGGGCGTGATCATCCCGCAATTCGTCGTCCTGCCCGTAGCGGTGCTGCTGGTCTGGTTCGGGCTCTCGCGCGGGGTCGCCCCACTCAATGCGCTGCAGCAACGCTTGCGCGCGCGCAGGCCGGATGACCTGTCTCCCATCGACGAGCATGCCGCGCCTTCGGAGATCGCACCGCTGGTGGCGGCCATGAATGACCTGCTCGACCGACTCTCGTCCAATGTCGAGGCTCAGCGCCGCTTCGTTGCCGACGCCGCCCATCAGTTGAAAACACCCCTTGCCGGACTGCGCACCCAGGCCGAACTGGCGCTGCGCGATGCCAGTCCCGACGAGATGCAGTCCAGCCTCAGGCAGTTGGTGACTGGATCAGATCGCGCAACGCGCCTGGTCAATCAATTGTTGCTCATGGCGCGCGCCGAAACACCGGATGCGACCGGAATGTCGCGGGTGGACCTCAACGCCATTGCCTCGGAGCAGACCATGCATTGGGTGCCCCAGGCGCTGTCCATTCAAACTGATCTGGGCTTCGAGGGTTGCGACCAGCCAGTGGAAATCCTGGGAAACCCGATTTTGCTGGGCGAACTCATCAACAATCTGGTGGACAATGCCTTGCGCTACACCCCTCGTGGCGGCCACATCACCTTGCGGGTAAAAAACGAAGGCCGCCAGGCCGTCCTCGAGGTCGAGGACTCCGGACCCGGCATTCCGCCCGAAGAGCGCGAACGGGTCTTCGACCGCTTCTATCGCGTGCTTGGCACGGTCGCCGACGGCAGCGGCCTGGGATTGGCCATCGTTCGCGAGATCGCGCAAAAACACCACGCCAGCGTGCTCGTCGATAGTCATCCCAGCGAACACTCCGAATTGCCGGGCACGCGCATCGCTGTGACGTTCGAGGAGTACGCCACACTTACCTCGCCGGATCCTCTCTCTTGACCTAGGGAATGCCCGCAAGCCCCCCGGAGAGCGTCTTATTTAGTAACACACGAAAGATTGGGGTAAGGGTTACGTCAGAACCTCGTCAGTCTCGCTCCTTACCTTGTCGAGCATGCTCAATGCCGGCAAGGCATCGGGACAAGGAGCACGGTGGACTACCACCGGCCGAAAACGAGGAGACTTCATGAGCACAACGACGTTGCCGGGCCGCGGCCCTCAACCGGATCCACGCCCAATGACCAGGGACGAGCGCAAGGTGATTTTTGCCTCGTCACTCGGTACGGTGTTCGAGTGGTATGACTTCTATCTGTACGGCTCGCTTGCCGCCATCATTGCGCAGCATTTTTTCTCGGGTGTGAACCCGACTGCCGGCTTCATCTTCGCGCTGCTGGCCTTTGCCGCCGGCTTTGCCGTACGCCCTTCGGCGCACTCGTGTTCGGCCGCCTGGGCGACCTGGTCGGACGCAAATACACCTTCCTGGTCACCATCGTCATCATGGGCCTGTCGACGTTTCTGGTCGGCGTGCTGCCCAGTTACTCTTCCATCGGCATCGCAGCTCCGGCCATCCTGATCATCCTGCGTCTGCTGCAAGGCCTGGCGCTGGGTGGTGAATATGGGGGCGCGGCAACGTACGTGGCCGAACATGCTCCCCATGGCCGGCGCGGCTTTTACACGAGCTGGATTCAGACCACGGCGACCCTTGGCCTGTTTCTGTCGCTGCTGGTCATCCTGGGCGTGCGCAACTACATGGGAGAGGACTCCTTCAAGGAATGGGGCTGGCGCATTCCCTTCCTGATCTCCGTGGTGCTGCTGGGCATATCGGTCTGGATCCGGATGCAACTGAGCGAGTCGCCCACCTTCCAGCGCATGAAGGAAGAAGGCAAGGGCTCCAAGGCGCCGATCGCCGAATCCTTCGGCCAATGGCGCAACCTCAAGGTCGTGATCCTGGCGCTGCTGGGCCTGACCGCCGGCCAAGCCGTCGTGTGGTACACGGGCCAGTTTTATTCGCTGTTCTTCCTGACGCAAACGCTGAAGGTCGACCCGAATACGGCCAACATCATGATCGCGATCGCACTACTGATCGCCACCCCGTTCTTCGTGATCTTCGGGTCGCTGTCTGACAAGATCGGCCGCAAACCGATCATCATGGCCGGCTGCCTGATCGCTGCCCTCACCTATTTCCCGATCTTCAAGGCCATTACCGCCTACGCCAATCCGGCGCTGGCCGCGGCCCAAGCCTCCGCGCCGGTTACGGTGATAGCAGATCCGGCCACGTGCTCCTTCCAGTTCAATCCGGTGGGCACGTCGTCGTTTACCAGCTCCTGCGATGTGGTCAAGTCGTTCATGGCCCGCAACTCGGTCAACTACGAGAATCAGTCCGCTGCGGCTGGCTCTGTGGCCCGCGTGAAGATCGGCAACGATGAGTTCCAGTCGTTTGACGGCAAAGGCCTGCCGCCGGCCGAGTTCAAGGCCAAGGTCGCCGAGCTGGACAAAGCGCTGACCACTTCCATCCGCGCGCATGGTTATCCGGCCAAGGCAGACCCGGCACAGACCAACAATGTAATGGTCGTGCTGCTGCTGACCATCCTGGTGATCTATGTGACCATGGTGTATGGCCCCATCGCTGCCATGTTGGTCGAAATGTTCCCCACCCGCATCCGCTATACCTCGATGAGTCTGCC
This sequence comes from Bordetella holmesii ATCC 51541, assembly GCA_000612485.1. Taxonomy (NCBI): domain Bacteria; kingdom Pseudomonadati; phylum Pseudomonadota; class Betaproteobacteria; order Burkholderiales; family Alcaligenaceae; genus Bordetella; species Bordetella holmesii. Next base: position 2,941,244 of record CP007494.1, on the reverse strand, counting down.
GTACCACATCGGCAACGGGTGGTTTGGCGGTTTCCTGCCTCCGGTGGCCTTCGCGGTGGTGGCAGCCACGGGCAATATCTACGACGGCCTGTGGTATCCCATCATCATCGCTGCCATGACCCTGGTGATTGGTACGCTGTTTGTGCGCGAAACCAAGGACAACGACATCAACACCTGAAGCACCGTTCCCCGCCCGGCTGGACCGCTGCGCCAGTCGGGCCTTTCAAAAGCTCCCGTGCGGAGCTTTTTTTTCGGCCAGGGGCGAGAGAGCGCCATTTTCAGGATGTTGTCAGACCCCCGACAGTAGACTGAGCGCTCAGATTACGGTCTTGCGCTTTCCTCGCGAACAAACGATCCCCTGGACGTGAGTTGCAGGGCAGTACTCTGACACCGATGCCGTGTCCCCCGCGAGCCTTTTTGACGCGGTATTGTGTGCCCCGTATCGGCCCGGCGTTTGCCGGGCCGTCTTTTTTCCGCCCGGAAAAAACAGGTCGGCACGCCGCCGCACGCCACGATCGAATCGCGCTCACGCTAAAAGGGCTGAGCCCGGTAGTGCACCGGGCTCAGCCCTTTCCAGGTATCGCTTCTGACCTCGCCCAGCTGGAGGGCAGCGCAACGCCAGCCCTGCATGAGGCTTACGGCCAGAGATGCTTAGCGGCGCATGCCAGCCCCGATTACGAGCACGCCGACAACCAACGCCGCCACGCTCGCCCAAGTCGGAATTGCCACGGACTTCTCGGTTTCGGCGGTTGCCTTGACCGAACCGATCTGCAGCACTGTCTCTTCGGAGTTGTAGTTAAAGCCTTTGTAGATCAGGCCAGCCGCACCCAGGACTATCAGAATTGCACCTACGATGGTGGCAGGTTTCATCGCCCATCCCCTTTCTGTTGTTGACGATGGGCGGCAAGTTACAGTAAGCCGGCGCGCCTGTCAGTGACAGAGCGTGTCATATCAAACAATCCTGCCGGCAGGCCCCATGGGGTGCTGCCCTCGTATAGAATCTACGCTTTTGCCCGACGCCATGTGGTTCAAGAATCTCAAGATCTATCGGCTGTCCGCCCCCTGGATGCTGACCGGCGAGCAGCTTGAAGAAAGCCTTGCGCGACACGCCTACCAGAGTGGCAACAATCTGGAAATGCAAAGCCTGGGCTGGATCTCGCCGCGCGAGAATGCCAGCCTGGCGCACAGCCTGAATGGGCAAATCCTGCTGTCGCTGCGCGCCGAAAAAAAGCTGTTGCCGACCACGGTCGTCAATCAGGTCGCGCGCGCACGCGCCCAGGAAATCGAAGAGCAGCAAGGCTACAAGCCTGGCCGCAAACAGATGAAGGAAATCAAGGAGCGCGTCACCGACGAACTGCTGCCGCGCGCCTTCAGCGTCTACCGCGACACGCGAGTCTGGATCGACACGACCAACCATTGGCTTGTGATCGATGCGGCGGCCTCGGCCAAAGCCGATGAAGTCATCGGCATGCTGGTCAAGACCGTCGACCCTCTGCCTCTGGAAAACCTCTATGTGGCGCAATCACCAGCAGCGGCCATGACGGGTTGGCTGGCCGCCGATGAGGCTCCGGCCAATTTCTCCATCGATCAGGACACCGAGCTACGCGCCTCAGGAGAAAGCCGTGCTGCCATCCGATACGTGAAACACAGCATCGACGCCGATGATGTCCGTCGCCACATTCAGTCTGGCAAGCAATGCACGCGCCTGGCCATGACCTGGGCAGATCGTGTGTCGTTCGTGCTGACTGAATCCATGGACATCAAATGGGTCGCTCCCCTGGACGTATTGAAAGAAAACCCCGAGAACGCGGCCTTCAACGAGGATGAGAAGTTCGATTCCGACATGACGCTCATGACCGGCGAACTGGCAAAAATGCTTGCCGAACTGGTCGAAGCGCTCGGCGGCGAGAAGCGCGACTAACGCCTGCTGCGCGGCCACTACGACGTCAGTAGCACCACGCGATTGCGCCCGGTATATACCGGGCCCATGTGTTTTAGGGCGTGGCTGCGGCCGGGTAATACCGGCCGTCGCGGACACTAGTCCAAACCATGAAACGACGAATCATCCGGCCCGACGTGGGAGGGGTGACGCCAGGTGACGTCCCGCATGGAGTGCTGCACCAGACCCTCCACGCCTAGCAGAACCGCAAAAATGGCCATCCGCACGGGAATGCCGTTGTCAGTCTGACGGAAAATCGCCAGCCGAGGGTCATCATTGAGATCCACACTCAGGTCATTGGCACCCGGGCGGCTATCGCGCGGCAAAGGATGCATGACGATGGTGTCCGGCCCGCAGTAGGCATCCACAATGGCCCGGCTAACCTGAAACTCGGCCGTGTAGCCTTCGCTGGACTCTTCATTGGCAAAACGCTCTTTCTGCACCCGAGTGGCGTAGATCACATCCGCACCCGCCAACTCGGCCAGGGAGGACTTCTGCTCGATCACGTTGTCGTTGCGGGCGGCCTGCTCCAGCACGTAATCGGGCATCTCCAGACCCGGCGGAGAAATCAGCGTAAAGCGCAGGCCCTTGTACAGCGACAGCAGCTTGATCAGCGAATGCACGGTACGCCCATACTTGAGGTCACCCACCATCGCGATGTGCGCGCCGTCGAGCAGCTTACCCAGCCGGGAAAACTCGGTGAGAATGGTGTAGAGGTCAAGCAATGCCTGGCTGGGGTGCTCTCCGGGACCATCGCCCCCATTGACGACCGGAATATTGGTTGCCGCAGCAAACTCAGCCACCGACCCCTTATCGGGGTGCCGGATGACCATGGCATCGACATAGCCGCTCATCACTCGGCTGGTGTCGTAGATGGATTCGCCTTTGGCCATGGACGAAAACGTAAAGCCCGTGGTGTCACAAACCGACCCGCCCAGACGGCAAAAAGCCGAACCGAAACTCACTCGGGTACGCGTGCTGGCCTCAAAAAACAGGTTGCCCAGCACCGCCCCCTCGAGGACGCGCGATACTTTCTGGCGTCGGGCAATGGGCTGCATCATGTCTGCCACCCGAAAGAGATCCTCGACCGACTCGCGTGTAAATTGGTCGACGGAAATCAACTGATGTTTGCCGTTCAGGGCGATACGGTCGCACAAAGGGCCACCCTGTACGCTTTGCGTATATTTTTCGAGCAAATCCCGATTTTGCACGATTTCGCTGATAAAGCGCTCAACCACTTCCGGCATGGCGCGAAATTCCTGCGACCCCTCGGGTAGCAACCAGGTGTCCAGCGCACGGCGTTTGACGCCAATGCGTGCGGCAAAGACATCGCGGGTAAGATTGAGACGACGCATGGCGTCGCGCAGAAAGGCTTGCTGGGAGATAGACATGGCGAGCGCCCTGGTTATATACGCATTGCGCATATTATTCCACGGTCGCCATCGCGTAAAGTAGGGGCATCGAAAAAATTGCCCGCGGATTCAGGTTGTTGCGTATTGGTCGTCGGACGAAGCCACAGCACCGCCCAGACTGAGCCAACAGCCGGCGCCAAAACCGGCAATACTCGATCCATAGCAGACCAGCGCCAACAACATGACCGGCCAGAACAGCCAGAGCCGCGCCCCACCGACAAGAATCCGGGCGCAGGCAAACAGCACGAAGGCCAGGCCTGTCGCAGCCATACCCGCCAGAAAACATGCCAACGGCCAGGATAGATCGCCTGGCGCCACTTCGCTGCCGATGATGCCCAGCGAAAAAGACATCAATAGCAGGCAAGCTATGCCGTTTAGCCAACCCGCCCAGCGCACCGCCGAACCCAGGAGCAGAAAGACGCCGCTGACGGCAGGATTGCTCATCGCGACACCCTATTGCTGCGCACGGCAGACAGGCGTGGAAGACTCGATGGACCGACGCGCCGCGGCAATTTCGGCGGTATCCCAGACACCCTCGGCCAGTACCGTGACTGTCACCTGCGCCTGATTGGCGAACTCGGCCGGCTGGGTATTGATACGCTCGAGGATCTTGGCAGGCTCAGTTTCCTTGTGCACCAGGATCTCGTTGGGCAAGCCACGGTCTCCGACAGACCGCTTACCCGCATACACGACTCCGTAAGGATGCGCCCGCACCTCATGGCAGACACGCACATACTCACTGGCGCGGCGCAGGGCCGCCATCGGATCGGCATTGACCACGAAGGTCTCGCTGACTCCGGCGACGTCGCGCTCCTGCAACCCCTTGCTGGCACAACCGCTCAACACGACGGCGATCGCCGCCAAACCCATCCACTGGCGCATGACACTGACCTCAGCCACAAAATTCTCGAAGGCCCGATTATGCAACAGCCCGCGGCAAAGGCACTGCATTGCCGCGGGCTGACCCTGACTGACCGACCTTATTTGTTGGCCGCGCCCTGAATGGCTTCGCCACCGCGCTCGATGTCCTTGCCGGCACCTGCAACGGTATTGCAGCCGGCGGACACTGCGGCCATGGCCAAGACGATGATCATGAGGGCTTTGTGTTTCATGGGATCTCCTAGTCTTTGAATAAGAACAGCAGGTCGTGAACTGGATGCTGACGCTCCAGGCGCAGCCAGAATACCGCAGCGCCTCAGACTTGTCGCGCCAGCAAAAGAAGCGGCCAGGAGCTTGGGCTATTCAACCTCGAGCAGCACTCCCTGCCCAGATAATGAGCAGGGGGCGCAAGCCATTGAGCAAAAAGTCTTTTTTGATGTTTGCCCGAACCTTTCCCAAGGCTTATCCACCGTCGCGGTGCAAAACCGCCTCTAGGCCGACAGAGCCGTCAAAGGCCCCGACCAGGGCAGCGCATCGATGCGAAAACGCGTCTCCTGGTAGCCTCCGTCGGCATCGACCAACAGGCGATCCTCGATGGCCTGGCCAAGCGCACGGCGGCACAGCCTTTCCATATCGTCGGAGATGGACTGAAAAACGCCGTCGGGAATACGCAGCCGTAAATTGGGCTCGGCCACCTCGCCCTGATTGAAGCGCCCGATATGGATATGCGCCGGATAACCGTGCGGGCACCATACGCCAATGACGAATTTGCCTTGCACGCCGGTATCCGCGACAAAACCGGGATGATCGTATTTCGCCGTTCCCATCCTGCAAGCCTCCCATGAACACAGACAGTGTGTTGCATGGTAGCGCAAGCCACGCGCGGATGGTTATCCAAACGCAAAAGCCCTGATTTCGGTCGGAAATCAGGGCTTTTAATTTGGTTGCGGGGGCAGGATTTGAACCTACGACCTTCGGGTTATGAGCCCGACGAGCTGCCAGACTGCTCCACCCCGCGTCTGATGAAACGAATCATACACCATTTCTGAATATGCTGCAGCGCACGCAGCACATAGGGCCACAGAACTGGTTGTGCACGCAAATAAATGATCCGGCAGTCTTGCTCTGCACGCAGACTCACCACGCCCCCCTCATGGAAATAATGGGTTTCTCCTGCCCGCAGGGCGGCGGCTACATCGCCGCACCGCGCTCCCGCGCCGGCACGCGGTTCGCCGACGGTCACCCAACCCTCCAGGCAGATGATGCGGTCGCCGGAACGGGCGTAAACGTTGTGGGTGCCGCCACCGGAAAGCGATTGTAAAGAGGTCGATGACATGGACTGGACTCCGGTGAATCAATGGCATCCAGACTACGCGGGTGCTTCCTGCCGCAACAGACACACATATGACTAATCTGTTCCGCAACAGCGAGCACTCAGCCCTTCTGTTATGGTGGTTTTCCCGCTGCACTGTGCCTGTGCACGCTGCTACTTGCGCGACATCATCGAAACCATGCATGCCCAGCCGCTTTACCAACGCCTTGCCGAGTACTATCGTGCCGCCATCCAGTCGGGCGCGTTACCGCCTGCCGCGCGCATTCCGTCCGTGCGCACCATGGTCCGCACGCATCAAGTCAGCTTGAGCACGGCGCTGCAGGTGTGTCGCCGACTGGAGGACGATGGACTTGTCGAGGCGCGTCCGCGCTCCGGGTATTTTGTGCGCCGCAATGCTGCCCCGCGCCTGGCGCCTGCCACGGAGCCAGACATGCGGGCCGCGGCAGATCCGGCCCAATATGTGGGCATCCACGACCGCGTCTCCAACTTCGTGGCGCTATGTGAACAGCACACGTTATCCATCAATTTTGCATTGGCCGCCGCCGAGCCCGCAGCCTATCCGCATCATGCGCTCAGGCAGGCGATGAGCCGCGCTTTACGCCTGAATCCGGAATTGCTCACCAGCCGTGCTCCCCCACGCGGTGCGGAGCCTCTGCGCCGTGTGCTGGCGCGCCGGGCCATGGATTGCGGAATCCGCGCCACATCTGACGATATTGTCGTCACGCACGGCTGTATTGAAGCGCTCAATCTGGCGTTACGCGCGATCGCCCAACCCGGCGATACGATTGCCGTAGAGTCTCCGACCTACTTTGGGCTGCTGCAGATTTTGGAGAGCCTGGGTCTACGAGCCCTGGAAATCCCAACCAGTCCGCAACGTGGGCTGTCGGTCGAAGCGCTGGAGCTGGCCTTGCGCACACAACCTGGCATACGCGCGGTCGTCGTCGTGCCCAATTTGCAGAATCCTCTCGGCTGCGTCATGCCTGACGCCGACAAACAGAGGCTTCTGCACGTCTGCGTGGAAAGTGGGATCGCCCTCATCGAGGATGACACGTACGGTGCGCTGGCCGACGGCGGTCCGCAGCGAGCGATCAAGCATTGGGACGCGGCGGGCAATGTCATTTACTGCTCTTCCTTGCACAAGACCCTGGCACCCGGCATGCGTCTGGGCTGGATCATGGGCGGGCGCTGGCACGCCCGTATCGACATGATCAAGTTTGCGCAAAGCAGACCCAACGAGGCAGCCGGCCAGTTGGCTGCCGCAGCCTATATGGCCACCAAAGCGTTTGACCGCCACCTTGTGCGCCTGCGTGGCCAGCTCACGCGCCAACGCCAACATGCCGCGGACACGATAGCGCGCGAGTTCCCGCCAGGCACTCGTTTGAATCTGCCGCCAGGCGGCATGCTGCTTTGGGTTGAGTTGCCGCAAGGCGTATGCGGCACCGCGGTGTTTGAAGCCGCATTGCAGGCCGGGATACGCGTGGCGCCCGGCACCATGTTCTCGAACTCCGGTCGCTACGATCACTATCTGCGGCTCTCATGCGCCGAAGCGGACCCTCGCAAGGCCGAACAGGCCATCGCCAAGCTCGCGATGATTGTCATCTCGCTTCAGAAATGACCCTGCCTTGCAAGCCATTGATGAATAACGCAAATGCCGAATTTTCGGCCACCTATCCCAAGGCTTATCCACAAAACCAGTGGATAACTTTTGCTGCGGCAGATGCTTATTTCAACGCCGCCTGCACCATGTCTCGCACACTCTCGAAACCAGCCATATATTGCGGGTTCTCGGATCGCGCCAACAGCGTGGAGTAGTTTTTTTCGAGTTGAGCCTCTATCGCCTCTTTCAAGCCGGGCGACTCTTTGACCAGGTGCAGGGTTGCCGCCAAGGTAGCGTTCAGTGCGTCGATGCGTCCGCCCTGGTGCGAGACGGTGTGCACGATGACCGCGATCTGTTCCTGAATATCCATGCCATACCTCTGACGAAGACACCGCATGCGCGGTTAATGGCCGGATGCTAGCACGACCGAATGGCGCTGGCGTGGACCTGCGGTGGCATAAAATACCGGCATTGCAGCCCTGTTTCGGAAATCGACATGCTTCCTCGCTCTGCCTTGCCGCTATGCCTGCTGACGCTGCTCACCGCCTGCGGAGTCAGTAGCGAAATCAAAGCTGTCGACAAAGACCGCTATCAAATTCGCTACAACGCCGGCGCCAAAGCCATGACCTGGGTTGAAATCAAAAACCAGGCTCGGCAACAAGCCGAAGACTATTGCGGCCAGAAGAACCAACGCTATGCGCGCCCAGAGGTCAGTTCCAACCACGCCACAGGCCTTATGCCCAAGGAAGCGGTGGTCACCTTCAGTTGCGAGGACAAGCCCGCTGCCGCCGCCGGAAAGTAAGGGTTCAGCCTGCTTGCAGCCGCGCCGACGTCAGACCGTGCACCACGATGCGGCCGGCCTCGGCCAAGACGCGCTCACGCTCAGGCAGCGGCAGGGGTGACTCCGTCAGATAGGCGCTGATAACGACCGGCCCGGCAGACGGCGGCCACGCGATACCAATGTCATTGCAGGTACCGTGTCCACCTGCCCCCGTTCGATGCCCGAAAGTCCATGCGGCGGGCAAACCTGCCCTCAGACGCCCCTTCCCGGTCTGGCAATGCAACAATCCGTCGCGGACACGTTCGCGCTCGGGCCCGGGTAGAGCATCACCCAGAACCAGTTGGCGCAGATTTTCGGCCATGGCCACCGGTGAGGTGGTGTCTCGATCATCTCCCGGCGTGGCGTCATTGAGCGCGGTTTCCAGGCGATCCAAACGCGTGACGGCATCGCCCAGGGACCGGGCGTAGGCCGTGACCCCGGGTGGCCCACCTATGGTCGACAGCAGCAGGTTGGCGGCGGTGTTGTCGCCGACCACCAAAGCGGCATCACAGAGTTGACCAAGCGTCATTCCCTCGTTCAGGCGCTGTTGAGTAACCGGCGAGTGCGCCACGATATCGGCCGCACTCAGGCGCATCGGGCGAGACAGATCATCCTCACCGCGCGCCACGCGTGCCAGGACGGCGCCTACGGCCAAGACCTTGAACGTGCTGCACAATGCAAAGCGTTCGTCGGCGCGAAACCCCGTCGTATAACTGACCTGCCCCCAGATTTAGTACGGCACCGACATAGAGCCCAGGGGTAAAAGACCTTCTTTCTGATGAGCCTGCACGAATTGCGCCGGCGTTAAATATCCGAGCGCGCTGTGAGGCCGATCGGTGTTGTACTCGACTCGCCAGTTTTCGATCAAGCTTTTAGCCTGTCGCAGGGACAAGAACCAGTGCTCGTTAAGGCATTCGTCGCGGAACTTGCCGTTGAAACTTTCGATATAAGCGTTCTCCACCGGCTTACCCGGCCGAATAAACGACAGCTTTACGCCTGCTTGGTAGGCCCAGGCGTCCAAGGCTCTTCCGGCGAACTCTGGCCCGTTGTCCACGGTAATAGATCGCGGCAGGCCACGCATCTCCGCCAGCCGTTGCAGCACCATGGCAACACGCAGTCCCGGCAACGACGTATCGACCTCGATGGCCAGGCATTCGCGAGTGTAGTCATCGACGATAGTCAAACAGCGGAATCGGCGGCCATAGGCTAGGCCGTCGGCCACAAAGTCCATTGACCAACTCTGATTCGGCGCGATTGCCGCTGGGCGAACCACGCGCTCGGTCGCCGCGATTCGCTTACGCTTTCGTTTTCGCACGCTTAACCCTGCCAGACTGTACAGCCGCCAGATTCGCTTGTGATTTGCTTGCCAGCCTTCGCGACGTAAGAGCACATGGATCCTCCGATAGCCGTAGCGTCGTTTCTCCACTGCCATCTCTTTCATGCGCTCGGTCAGCGCAGCATCGCCTGAGCGTGTGCTCTCGTAGGCAAACAGCGACCGCGAAATTCCTACCAGCCCACAGGCCCGGGTAACACCCATGCTGCGCTCGGTCATTAATGTCCTGACCGCCTCGCGTTTGGCCTGCGGGCTGACTACTTTCGGCTTAGCAGATCCTGAAGCGCCGCCTTGTCCAGCATCGACTCGGCCAACAGCTTCTTGAGCTTGTTGTTCTCCTGCTCCAGCTCCTTGAGCCTCTGAGCGTCCGACACCGTCATGCCACCGAACTTCGCCTTCCAGTTGTAGTACGTTGCCTCGGAGATTCCGTGCTTGCGGCACAACTCTGCGGGCTTGGCACCTGCATCGGCTTCCTTGAGCACGCCGATGATTTGCTCTTCCGTAAATCGTTTCTTCATTGCCATTCCTTTGGGAACGGACTCTACATCGATTTCGTACTAATCACGGGGAGCAGGTCAAAGCCTATGGCGAGGCGATGCTGGAGCTACGTGCAAGAAAAAAATTGCAGCCCCTGCTGGGCGAGGGTAATCCCCCCCTTCTTAGTGATTGCCAGAAGTAGGAACGCTATGCGGCCATGGCTAGCCGCTGTTTAGGGGTGTAGCCGCCCAGTGCCATATTCGGGCGTTCGTGATTGTAAGACCACATCCATTCGGTCGCGGCGCGCTGCACGTGATCCAGGTCTTCCCAGTGGTACTGAGACAGCCACTCGTAGCGCACGGTCCTGTTGAATCGTTCGACATAGGCATTTTGCTGTGGCTTGCCTGGCTGGATGTATTCGAGCTTGATACCCCATTGCCCAGCCCACTTGGTAATAGCGTCGCTTAGATATTCCGGTCCGTTGTCGCAGCGGATCGCCAGAGGTTTTCCCCGCCAACCGATAATCTGCTTCAAAGATCGGATCACGCGCTCGGACGGCAGCGAGAAGTCGATTTCGATGCCCAGGGCTTCTCGATTGAAGTCGTCGATCACGTTGAACAATCGGATGCTTCGGCCATCGGTCAGCTGATCGTGCATGAAGTCCATCGACCATACATGGTTGAGTTGGTTTGGCACGGTCAGCGGCTCGGGCGCTTGGCGCACCAGACGCTTGCGCGGCTTGATACGAAGATTCAGCTCCAGATCCCGATGGATGCGGTAGATCCGCTTATGATTCCACGAGTAGCCTTTGACGTTGCGCAGATACAGGTAGCACAGCCCGAACCCCCAACTGCGGTGGCTGTCTGTAAGCCTCATCAGCCAGTCTGCAATCTCATCGTTCTCGGTGCTGCGCTTGCAGACGTACCGGTAGCAGGTCTGGCTGATGCCAACCACCTCGCAGGCCAGGCGTACTGAAATGCCTCGCTCGCGCACCATGTGTTGGGCCATCTCGCGTCGGCGAGATGGCCTCACCACTTTTTTTCGAGTGCCTCCGCTCGAAGTTCAGCTTTGAGCCTCTCCTCGACATACATCTTGCGAAGCCGCGCGTTCTCGGCCTCCAGCTCCTTCATCCGCGACATCATTGACACATCCATGCCGCCGAACTTGGACCGCCATTTGTAGAACGTTGCTGAACTGATTCCCAGCTCGCGGCACAACTCGGGCACTGCCAAGCCTGCCTCGGCCCGCTTAATCGCTTCGATGTCAGCGCCGATGTAATACTGACCCACCGCGTCGGAGTAAATCTGACCCACCTGGGCGATGATGGCGGCCTTTTGGCCGCCGACAATGTTGACTCAGGAGCAAGCAGTGGAGATCAAGGTAATGGCGCGTCGTGGCGTCAGCATTCGGGAGATGGCCAAGCAGCTGGGCTGCTCACGCAACACGATCAGGCGGTATCTGCGTGAGGCTGGTGCCCAGCAGTACAAGCCCCGCGAGGCACGGACCACCAAGCTGGATCCGTACAAGGACTATCTGCACGGGCGCATCGAGGCGGCCCGGCCGCACTGGATTCCAGCAGCCGTGCTGCTGCGGGAGATTCAAGAACTGGGCTACCCCGGTGGTGTAACGCAGCTCAAGGAGTTTCTTGGCGGCTACAAGCACCAGGAGCCTGAACCGGTCGTTCGTTTTGAGACGCCGCCTGGCAAGCAGATGCAGGCCGACTTCACCCACATCCGGCGCGGCCGTGATCCCTTGATGGCCTTTGTCGCCACGCTGGGATACAGCCGTTCGAGCTGGGTGCGGTTCACCACCGATGAGCGCGCCGACACTTGGTTCGGATGTCTGCGTCAGGCCTTCATCTACTTCGGCGGCGTACCCCAGCACGTGTTGTTCGACAACGCGGGCGCCATCATCACCGAGCGCGATGCCTACGGCCCCGGCCAGCATCGCTGGCACAACGGGCTGTTGGCCGTCGCCCAGGAGTTCGGCTTCACCCCGCGTGTGTGCCAGCCTTATCGCGCCAAGACCAAGGGCAAGGTCGAACGCTTCAACGGATACCTGAAGGGCAGTTTCTGTGTCCCGTTGGCCGCGACCCTCAAGCAGGCTGGCCTGCGCTTCGATGTGACGGCAGCCAACGCGCACGTCGGTCGCTGGCTCACGGAGGTGGCCGATCAGCGGCTGCATGGCACCACTCGGGAGAGACCCGCTAAGCGGTTGCAGGAAGAGCGCCTGGCGCTACTGCAGTTGCCTGCGCAACACGGCATGCTGGTGCCGGCCACGTCTCACCGGCCTGTGCCGCGAGAGAGCTTCCAGCACCCGCTGTCGGTCTATAACGAGTTGCTGGAGGTGCGAGCATGAACCTTCAACACAACCGCATCGAACAGATCTGCGATGTCCTGAAGCTGGAGCGTATCGGCAGCGAGTGGCCCGCCATGGCCCAGCAGTGCGCCCGCGAAGACGCCAGCCATGGCGACTTCCTGGAGCGCCTTCTGGGTATTGAGAACGACGCCCGGATCGAACGCCAGCGCGCCGCCCTGATGAAGATCGCCACGCTGCCCTCGGTCAAGACCATCGAAGACTATGACTTCGCCTTTGCCAGTGGTGCGCCGCGTGCCCAGATCCAGGAACTGGCGGCCCTGAGCTTTATCGAACGGGCTGAGAACGTGGTGTTCCTGGGACCCAGCGGCGTGGGCAAGAGCCACCTGGCGCAGGCATTGGCGTACCGCGCCGTCATGGCGGGCATCAAGACCCGGTTTCTGACTGCCGCCGACCTGATGATGCAGTTGGCCACGGCCCATAAGCAGGACCGGCTGCAGCAGTACTTCAACCGCGCCATCATCGGGCCGCGCCTGCTGGTGATCGATGAGATTGGCTATCTGCCCTTCGGGCGCGAGGAAGCAAACCTGTTCTTCAACGTGGTGGCCCAGCGCTACGAGCGTACCAGCATCATCGTCACCAGCAATCTGCCCTTCAGCCAGTGGGCCTCGTGCTTCTCTGAGGATCAGACGCTGACCGCTGCCTTGCTCGACCGCCTGCTGCACCACGCCCATATCGTGCAGATTGCCGGGGAAAGCTACCGGCTCAAGGACAAGCGCAAAGCAGGAAACATCAAGATCAGGAACTAGGTTTTTGAACGCCGGGGTGGGTCAGTTTTACTCCGACGATTCCGACGAAAGTGGGTCAATTTTCAACCGGCGTTGACACTTCGATGATCTAGCTGTCCGTAAATCTCGACTTCTTCATGCGGTAGAACTCCTCAACGAGAAAATTCTACTTCTGACCTCACCGCTTTTGCGGGGGGATTACCCTCCTGGCGGAAGCGGCCATTGAAGGATTCGCACTGCGCATTGTCCGTCGGCTTGCCGGGCCGGCTGAAGTCGATTTCCACGCCGTTTTCGTATGCCCATTTGTCCATGGCTTTGGAGATGAACTCGCTGCCATTATCGGTTTTGATGACGCGCGGCAAGCCACGCAGTGCGCATACGCGTCCAAGCGTCGCCACCACATCGCCACCCCGAAGGTTTTGCCCAATGTCGATGGCCAGGCACTCCCTGGAGTAATTGTCGACCAGGGTCAGGGCACGCAAGCGACGGCCATCGAATAATTGATCCATGACGAAGTCCATGCTCCAGATGTCATTGATGGCTTGCGCAACCGCTTCGGGTTGGCGACGCTGTGCCGACTTATTGCGCTTGGGGCGCTTGTGCCGCAAGGACAAGCCTTGTTCTCGGTACAAACGGTAGACCCGTTTGTGATTGTCTCGATAGCCTTCTCGGCGCAGCATCACATGTACACGCCGGTATCCGTAGTGAACCCGCGTGTGCGCTATCTCGCGGATTCGCATGACCAGCACGCCACTGTCGCGTCGACACGATTCGTAGCGATACAACGACCGGGAAATCATGACTGCGGCGCATGCCTTGGTCACCCCGACGCCGTAGCGTTTCATCAGATCGTCCACGAGTACGCGGCGCCGCGAAGGCTTCAGAGCTTTTTTGCCAGAACGTCCTGCAGTATAGCCTTGTCCAGCGACAGGTCCGCAACCAGGCGCTTGAGTCGATTGCATTCCTCTTCAAGCTGGCGAAGTCGTCGCAGCTCCGAGGGACCGAGCCCCCCGCCCCGCTGAGTCAGCCAAGCGATCTGGCTAAGCGGGGGCCGAGAGAGGCTGCAGCCCCGATTAGGGCCTTGCCCCTCCCCGTCAATCAATACTGGCCCATGTAATCCCGCTTGCCGATCTCAACGCCGTTATGGCGCAGGATGGCGTAAGTCGTGGTCACGTGAAAGAAGAATTGCGGCAGGCCGTAATGCAGCAGATAGGTGCTGCCCGTCAGTATCCTTTCCTTGGGCGTGCCGGGGCGCAGCACGATCTCACGTGTGTCGCTTTGCGCAAACTGCTCGGGCGTGAACGATTCCACATGAGCGAGCGTCTTGGCGATGAGAGCTTGCAGGTCGGCAAAGCTCGTCTCGGTGTTCTCCCAGACCGGGACGTCGGCGCCGGCCAGGCGCGACGAGATGCCCTTGGCGAAGTCGGCGGCGATTTGCACCTGGCGGATCAGGGGAAACATGTCGGGAAACAGGCGGGCGCCCAGATAGGCGTCGGGGTCAATGTTCTTGAGCGTTGCCTGGTCTTCGGCTTTCTTGAGCACATCGGACAAGGCCGACAGCAATTGCTTGAGAACGGGAACGGAGCTGTTAAAGAGGGCAGAAGTCATGGACGTCTTTGCGCGGGAGGGCAGGCACGGGATGCGCCTGCGTGTGGAGGAAGACTAACAGCAAAGCATGACGCGTCGGCGCGGCCGGGCCGGCCGCGATGGAGAATTTGTCTGTGGCTCGCGAGTGGAGACGCCTGACTGGTGCACGAGGCCTGTCTGGTTCGGTATTAGTCATACTGCTCAGGCGGGGCTGACAGCCGATGGTCGCTGCCGCCCTAAGCGCCGTTGGAGACTAGGCGTTTCCGACCCTAAGCGGGAGTTCTCAATGACGAACTCCGAGGAGGCTGGGAGTGGCAAGTCGGTACGGCGTATTCGGGAGCGAGGCAGGATCCTGCCGTGGTACAGAAGATAGGAAAAAACCGTCGCAGACGGTTTGGCAATATCGCGTGCAATGGAGCTCATCGGTGTCCCTTTGCGTCACTGCCCTGCCCGACATCCGGCCCGAACAGATCGTTCAGTACGGCTCCAAACTGCAACCGTCATCCACCGCCCAACCTCGGAATTTCGAGGCAACACCCACCCATGCGTGCGCTGGAATCCACACCAATACACGGCCATCCGCCCGCAGGTTGCCCCATTGAGCCCAGAAGCAAAAAAGGCTAGCCGAAGAATACGGCTAACCCTTTGATATATATGGTCGGGGCGGTGGGATTCGAACTCACGACCCTCTGCTCCCAAAGCAGATGCGCTACCAGGCTGCGCTACGCCCCGAAGGATGCAGACTATACCAGAAGCTGGCGCCCTGCCGTAGCCCGCAAGGCGGGTTTTTCATACTTGGCGTAAAAAAATCCCGCAGAGAGGGGGTTTGGAAGGCATAGGATCCCGGATCAGCCGAAACGCCCAGTGATGTAGTCCTCAGTTTCTTTGCGAGTGGGCTTGACGAAGATCTGGTCGGTGGCGCCGAACTCCATCAGTTCGCCCAGATACATGTAGGCCGTGTAGTCGGAGCAACGGGCGGCCTGTTGCATGTTGTGGGTGACGATGACGACGGTGTACTCGTGCTTGAGCTCCGCAATCAGTTCTTCGATTTTCGCCGTGGAGATCGGGTCCAGGGCAGAGCACGGTTCGTCGAGCAGTAGCACTTCGGGTTTGATGGCCACGCCGCGCGCGATGCACAGGCGCTGTTGCTGGCCGCCCGATAGACTGTTGCCGCTCTGATGCAATTTGTCTTTGACTTCGTTCCAGAGCGCAGCCTTGGACAGGGCCCATTCGACCCGCTCGTCCATTTCTCCCTTGGACAACCGCTCGAACAGACGCACGCCGAAGGCGATGTTGTCGTAGATGCTCATGGGAAAGGGCGTGGGCTTCTGAAAGACCATGCCGACCTTGGCGCGGATGAGGGAAATGTCGGTCTTGGAGGTCAGCAGGTTTTCGCCGTCCAGGATGATTTCGCCTTCGGCGCGTTGACCTGGATAGAGTTCGAACATGCGGTTGAAGGTTCGCAGCAGCGTGGACTTGCCGCAGCCGGACGGTCCGATGAAGGCTGTGACCTTGTTCTCGCGGATCGACATGTTGACGTTACGGATCGCGTGGAATTTGCCGTAGTAGAAGTTGAGGTTCTTGACCTCGATCTTGGACTTCGCGGCTTGTGCAGTGTTTTCCATGTTTTTTCCTAGTGCCGATGCGCTGACTTACGACTTGCGGAACATATTGCGGGCGAGGATGTTGATCCCCAGCACCAGCAGGGTTATCAGCGTAGCGCCGGCCCAGGCAAGGTTGTTCCAATCCTGGAAGGGGCTGGCCGCATATTGATAGATGACCACTGGCAGGTTGGCCATGGGTGCGTTCATGTTCCAGGACATGAACTGGTTCGACAGCGCAGTAAACAGCAGCGGCGCGGTCTCGCCGGAGATGCGGGCGACGGCCAGCAGCACGCCGGTGATAATGCCCGTGCGGGCGGCGCGATAGCAGACCATGGTGATCATGCGCCATTTTGGGCAACCCAGCGCCGCGGTGGCTTCGCGCAAGCTGTTGGGCACGAGCAGCAACATATTGTCCGTGGTGCGCACGACAACCGGAATGACGAGAATGGACAGTGCCAGCGCACCGGCCCAACCGGAGTAATGGCCAACCTGGGCCACGTAAACGGCGTAGATGAAAAGGCCGATGATGATCGATGGTGCCGACAGCAGTACATCGTTCAGAAAGCGGGTCGCGGGAGCCAGCCAGCCGCGCTGGCCGTACTCGGCCAGATAGGTGCCAGCAAGGATGCCTACGGGCGTGCCGATAAGGGTTCCCATGCCGGCCATCAGCAGGCTGCCTACGATGGCGTTGATCAGCCCACCGCCCTGCCCCGGAGGCGGGGTGATTTCCGTGAACAGGGTGTACGACAGCGCCGGCGCACCCTTGGCCAGCAGGGTGAAGATGATCCAGAACAGCCAGAACAGGCCGAACAGCAACGCACCCAACGACACTGTGAGCATGCAGCGGTTGACCACGCGGCGGCGCCGGTAGACGCCGTTATTCATGTTGAGCAAGGATTGAGCCATGTGTATTCCCGCGATCAGGTTTTGGTGCCTTCGGCGGCCGACAGACGAACCAGCAACATCTTGGCCTTCGGCGGCCGACAGACGAACCAGCAACATCTTGGCCAGCGCCAGCACGACAGTGGTGATGAGGAACAGGATCAGCCCCAGTTCCAGCAACGCGGATTTCTGGATGCCGCCGGCCTCGTTGAATTCGTTGGCCAGCGCCGAGGCGATGGAGTTGCCTGGCGAAAACAGCGAGCCCGACCAGTTGAACGCGTTGCCGATGACGAAGGTCACGGCCATGGTTTCGCCCAGCGCGCGACCCAGACCCAGCATGATGCCGCCGATGACGCCCGATTTGGTAAAGGGCAGCACCACTCTCCACATCACTTCCCACGTCGTGCTGCCCAGACCGTAGGCGGACTCTTTGAGCATGGCAGGCACGAGTTCGAAGACGTCGCGCATCACCGCGGCGATGAAGGGGATGATCATGATCGACAGGATCAGGCCTGCCGTGAAGATGCCGATACCGAATGGTGGGCCGGCAAACAGACCGCCTATCAGGGGAATATTGCCCAGCGTGGCGATCAGCAGCGGTTGCACGTATTGCTGGAAGACCGGCACGAAAACGAACAGGCCCCACATCCCGTAGATGATGGACGGAATGGCCGCCAGCATTTCGATGGCCGTGCCCAGCGGGCGGCGCAGCCAGGTGGGAGACAGTTCGGTCAGGAAGATGGCGATGCCAAAAGACACCGGGATGGCAATGGCCAATGCGATGCAGGACGTCAACAGCGTGCCGATGATCGGCACGACGGCGCCGTAGTTCTGCTGAACCGGATCCCAGTCATTGAGCCAGAGAAAAGACAGGCCGTACTTGGCCAGCGATTCGCGGCTGCCGTAGATAAGAGACACCATGATCGCCGCCAGCAGAATGAACACCAGGAAGGCGAACAGGCGGGTCAGGTTCTTGAAAAGCGCATCCATCAGCGCGTTGTTATTTTGCTTCATAGGAGAAGGCGTGCCGGAGGTGGGTTCCGCCTTGCCGGTCGGCAGCGGCACACTATTATCCATTACCGCGCTCATGGAGAGGCTTTCCTTTAGACGCCACAACGGGGAGAGAGAAAGTCAGGGACAAGCCCGGGCGCGGTTGCACACACGCAGCCCCCGCCGTGTCGGCGGGTACCGCGCCCGGGTACTTGTTGGATCAGTAGACCGACTTGCCGTCAGCGCCCTTGACGTTTTTCCAGGCGCCGCGGATTTCGTTGGTCACGGCGTCAGGCAGAGGCACGTAGTCCAGAGCGGCGGCCGACTTGGCGCCATTCTTGAAGGCCCAGTCGAAGAACTCGAGCACCGACTTGCCCTGGGCAGGCTTGTCCTGCGTCTTGTGGACCAGGATGAAGGTCACGGCGGTCACGGGCCAGGAGTCAGCACCCGGCTCATCGGTCAGCACCACGCCCATGCCAGGCGCGCTCTTCCAGTCGGCGTTGGCGGCAGCCGCGGCAAAGGCCTTCTGCTCGGGCTGGACGAACTTGCCGTCCTTGTTCTGCAGTTGGGTCCAGGCCAGCTTGTTCTGCTTGGCGTAGGCGTACTCGACGTAGCCGATGGAGTTCTTCAACTGGCCCACGTAGGCGGCGACGCCTTCGTTGCCCTTGCCGCCCTGGCCGGTGGGCCACTTGACGGCCTTGCCTTCGCCCACGGTGCTCTTCCAGTCAGGCGACACCTTCGACAGGTAGTTGGTCCAGCCAAAGGTGGTGCCCGAACCGTCCGAACGGTGCACGACGACGATGTCGGCCGAAGGCAGCTTCACGTCGGGGTTCAGTGCCTTGATGGCGGCATCATCCCACTTCTTGACCTTGCCCAGGTAGATGTCGGCCAGGACCTTGCCGGACAGCTTGAGCTGGCCCGGGTCACGCCGTCGATATTCACCACGGCAACCGTGCCGCCGATGACAGCGGGGAACTGCAGCAGACCGTTTTGCTCGAGATCTTCTGCCTTCAGGGGATCATCCGAGGCGCCGAAATCGACGGTCTTGGCCTTGATCTGTTGCTGACCACCGCCCGAACCGATCGATTGGTAGTTGACGCTGTTGCCGGTAGCGGCCTTGTAGTCGGAAGCCCACTTGGCGTAGATGGGGTACGGGAAAGAAGCGCCGGCGCCGGTGATATCGGCAGCGTGCACGGCAAAAACGGAGGCGCTCAGCGCCACACCGATGGAAACTTGCTTGAAGACACGTTTGAACATTGCTGGTTCCTTCTGTGCTCTTGGGAAAAGGCTTGCGGGCTGATTGCCCGTTCTCGACTGACAGACGGAATCTTAAGCACTCAAAATGACAAGATAGTGACAGTCATATTCGCCATTCTGTAACTCGCAAGAGGGGTCGCTCCCCATATCGCCCGGCTACGCTGCCCAATGCAGCAGGGGCGCTTGCGCGCCCCTGCTCCTCATCCTTGCGACCTGGGTCTAGCCCAGCTTTTCCATGAGGTATTTATGCACATTAAAGGGTTCCCGCCGGCTTTGTACACGGGTGTAATCGCCGTTGGCACGCTGCTGCCAGGACAGCTGGTTGTCACGCAAGGCGTAGGTAAAGGCCTCCGCGATGACGCGTTTCTTCAAAACCTTGTCATAGATCGGAAACGCCACCTCGACGCGGCGGAAAAAGTTGCGATCCATCCAATCGGCCGATGACAGATAGGTCGTTTCTTGGCCGTCGGCGTAAAAGTAAAACACCCGCGAATGCTCAAGAAAGCGCCCCACCACCGAACGCACACGGATATTCTGCGACAGCCCTGGTACGCCGGCTCGCAAGGCGCACACGCCGCGCACGATGAGGTCGATTTTGACGCCGGCCTGGCTGGCTTTGTAGAGTTCCTCGATCACCTGCTCTTCAAGCAGCGAGTTCATCTTGGCCATGATCCGGGCACGGCGCCCGGCCTTGGCCGCGCGCGCTTCGGCACGGATCAGCTCCACCATGCCCTGATGCAGCGTAAAGGGCGATTGCAGCAACGCCTTGAGTTCGCGCCGCGCTCCCAGGCCGGTCAACTGGCCAAACACCTTGTCCATGTCTTCGCACAACCGGGGGTCGGCCGTCAGCAGGCCAAAATCGGTATACAGCCTCGCCGTGCGGGGGTGATAATTACCGGTGCCCAGGTGGGCATAGCGGCGCAAGCGCCCTTTTTCACGGCGCAGCACCAGGGCCATCTTCGCATGCGTTTTATGCGCCACCACGCCGTAGACCACGTGAGCACCCACCTCTTCGAGCCGGGCGGCCCAGTTGATGTTGGTCTGCTCATCGAAGCGGGCCATCAGCTCCACCACCACCGTGACCTCCTTGCCGGCGCGTGCGGCGGCCAGAAGGATCTGCATCAACTCCGAATCCTCTCCGGTACGGTAGATCGTCTGCTTGATGGCCATGACATCCGGGTCCAGCGCGGCGGCGGTCAGGAAGTCGATGACGGGCTGAAAGGACTGATAGGGGTGGTGCAGGAGGCGGTCGCGCTCGGCGACGGCGGCGAAGATATCGGCCGGCTTGTCTCCGATACGCGCAAAAGGCGCCGGCACTGCCGCCTGATAGGCAGGAAACAACAATTCCGGGCGCGTGGCCACATTGCACAACTGCATCAGGCGCGACAGATTGACCGGGCCATTGACGCGATAGGTATCGACCGGCCCGAGTGAAAACTCACGCTGCAGAAACGTCTCGAGCTCGGGCGGGGTGAGCTTGTCGATTTCCAGGCGTACCGCGGCGCCGAAATTGCGCTGCGACAACTCGCCCTGCAAGGCGTGGCGCAAATTGGTGACCTCCTCTTCGTCCACGAAGAGGTCACTGTTGCGCGTGACGCGCCATTGATAACAGCCCAGCATCTGCAGGCCGGGAAAGAGCTCTCCGACGAACGCGCGCAACAAGGAGGTCAGAAGGATGTAGCCCTCCGGTTGGCCAGACAGCTCTGCGGGCATTTTGATCAGGCGCGGCAAGGCGCGCGGCGCCTGAACCACGGCGATCGAAGCCTGGCGTCCAAAGGCATCCGCGCCTGACAGCGCCACGATGAAATTCAGGCTCTTGTTGTAGACACGCGGAAAGGGGTGGGCCGGATCCAGTCCAATAGGCGTGAGCAACGGCATGACGTCGCGGATGAACACGTCATACGCCCAGGCCTGTTGAGCTTCGTTCCATTCCGATGCATGGTGCAGCGTGATGCCCTCACGATGCAGCCGGGGCAGGATCTGGTCGTTGAGCAGGTCGTACTGACGCGCCACCAACCGGTGCACGGCTTCCTGCACCTCATCGAAAGCCTGATCGGGCGTGCGTCCATCCGGCCCCAGGACACCGGGGCTTTGGCGCTGCTGCTCTTTGAGGCTGGAGATGCGGATCTCGAAGAACTCGTCCAGATTGGAGCTGACGATACACACGTAACGCAGGCGCTCCAACAGGGGCGTGGCAGGGCTCTCGGCCATCGCCAGCACGCGTTCGTTGAACTTGAGCAACGACAGTTCGCGATTGAGCAGCAAGGGTTCGTCAACCGAACGGATGGGCATACCGGGTTCCATACAAATTAACAGCCTCTGGTTTTACTGCAAAATCGTGACGGTTCCATGACGACGGCCTTTGGCATAGCGTACGCCAAAATCGGGACGCATAACAGCCGCCCTTGCGGGAAGTAAAATCTGCCCCTGGCCGCCATTGTCATATGGGATCTCTATAATTGGGCCGATTACCGTCTTACCTGCGAGCACATGGACCATCTTCTGGCCGCCGTGGACCTGGGGTCCAATAGTTTCCGCCTTTCCATAGGCCGCGTTGTCCAGCAGGACGGCGTGGCCCAGATTTACCAGATCGACCGTCTGAAAGAGACGGTGCGCCTGGCCGCCGGCCTGGGACAGGACAAGATTCTCGGTCCCGATGCCATCGACCGGGCCGTCGGCGTACTGGAGCGTTTTGGCGAGCGTCTACGCAGCTTTCATCCCAACCGGGTGCGCGCCGTGGCGACCAACACCTTCCGGGTGGCGCGCAATACGCCAGATTTCCTGCCTCGTGCCGAAGCGGCGCTGGGTTTTCCGATTGAAGTCATCGCCGGGCGCGAAGAGGCGCGGCTGATTTTCACGGGCGTCGCGCACAGTTTGCCCCCCTCGCCCAACAAGCGCCTGGTCATCGATATCGGCGGCGGCTCCACCGAAGTCATCATCGGCAAGGGGCTAGACCCCAACCTGATGTCTTCGCTTTATATGGGCTGCGTCAGTTACAGCCGCCAGTTCTTCCCCGACGGCCGGGTCGACGGCAGCGGCATGAAACAGGCAGAGATCGCCGCACGCCGCGAAATCGAAGTCATCGCCAAGCAATACCGGCGCATGGGCTGGAAGGAAGTCTATGGGTCTTCCGGCACGGCCAAGGCCTTGTTTGCCATTCTGACCGAATGCGGCTTTGCCAAAGCCATCACCGCGGCGGGCATGGCCAAGCTCAAGGACAGAATCATCCGCTCGGGCAAAGTCGTGCCTTCGGAACTCCCCGGCATCAAGCTCGAGCGCGCAGACGTCCTGCCCGGTGGGCTGGCCATCATGAGCGCCTTGTTCGACGAGCTGGGCATTGACACGATGTACACCGGCGACGGCGCTCTGCGCCTGGGGTGCTCTACGATCTAATCGGCCGTGACGACCAGCATGACAAGCGCGACGAATCGGTGCGCCAGTTCATGAAGCGCTATCACATCGACGTCAACCAGGCCCGCCGGGTGCGGCAGACGGCGCTGTCGCTATTCGATGAGCTCATGCCCGACGGAGCCGAACGCGCCGAACTACGCAACGCCATCGGCTGGACGGCCGACCTGCATGAAGTGGGCTTGTCCATCGCGCACAATGCGTATCACAAGCATAGCGCCTATGTCCTCGAGAACGCCGATATGCCCGGGTTTTCGCGGGCGGATCAGCAGTTGCTGGCTTTGCTGGCACTGGCCAGCCAGGGCAAGCTGACCAAGGCCGAACCCCTGGTGCGTAGCCGCGGGCAATGGATCGCCATCCTCTGTCTGCGCATGGCGGTATTACTGCTGCGCCGCCGCGAAGACACTCCCCTGCCCTTCAAGCTGCGGATCCAGGGCACGCATATACAGGTCGAAATCGCTCGCGACTGGCTCGATAGCCACCCGCTCACGGACTTCACCTTGCAAGGCGAAGTCTCAGAATGGCGCAAAGTCGGTTTCGCGTTCGAGTTGCTTGAGCGCTAGCCTGACTGGCCGGGTAGCGCGCCGCACGAAACGGATTTTCCAGCGGCGCAATACCCGGCGCATGATCAGCGCGTCCCCGTGGGGCGCAGTTCAGCCGGCGGCTCGACCAGGCCGAAGTGACGTTTGTAGCGCTCGTCCATCATTTCCATGTCCATGAACACCGGAAAGTCGGCGGCGTTGAAATCCGGATCCCAGGCAGGCTCGCCACACACCCGGGCACCCAGCTTCAGATAGCCCTTGATGAGCGGCGGCACGCGCGCCGGCAAGGGGCTGTCCAGACGTTCGACCGGGTAGCGATGCAAAGGCGCCACACGAGGCTCACCTTCGCCCGGGAGACTTTTGCAGACCGTGCGCCAGACTTCCGCGGCGGTCACACCGTCGTCGCGCAGGCTGACGCTGGCGCAGCCCAGCGCATAGCGGTAGCCGCCACGGCGCAGATACTCGGCCAGCCCCGACCAGAGCAACATGATGACGGCACCGCCCCGGTACTCCGCATCCGTGCACGAGCGCCCCAATTCCACCACTTCGTGGCGAAGCGGGCCCAGTCCGCTGAGATCGAACTCCGACTCGGAGTAATAACCGCCGGCTTCGCGAGCTTTCTCGGGCGTGAGGATGCGGTAGGTGCCGACGACCCGTCCGGTGTCCAGTTCGGTGACCATGAGATGCTCACACCACTGGTCAAACCTGTCCTGCTCTATGCCGTCATGGGCATCGGGAAACACCGCCCCCATGTCCTGCGTGAAGACTTGATAGCGCAGACGCTGGATCTGCTCGACTTCCTCGGGAGTGCGGGCCAGGCCCACGGCCAGCGTGCGCTGGCCCGTACCGGCCCAGTTTCCGCTGCCGTCGGTCGTTTTATCCAAGCGGGCTAGTTCAAGCATTGCGCGGGGCTCCTAAATTTGCTGCAAGTGTGGACGCGCGTCATGTCAGTTTTCTGACCAAAATGTTACTTGACTATGAAGTTTACGCCGCCCGCGTAAAGTGCGCAGGAAACGGATTGTTTTCATATAGTTACAACAACGGCCCGCTCGGAGGCGGGCCGTTGTTCAGGGCCTTCGCTGGGATTCAGGCCAGGCTTGCGGCCAATTTCTCGGCACTGGCCTGAGCCAGCGCCTCGTCTTGCGCTTCGACCATCAGACGCAGCTTCGGTTCAGTCCCCGATGCGCGGATCAAGACCCGTCCGCGCCCGGCCAACTCAGCCTCCACCGCCTCGCGGGCAGCGGCCAGCCCCGCATGGGTTTTCCAGTCCATACCGGGCTTGAGGGGCACGTTGATCATCACCTGCGGATACATCCGCAAATCCGTCACCCAGTCGGCCAAGGCGGTTTTGTTGGCTTGCAAGGCGCCCAGCACCTGCAGGGCTGCAATAGTCCCGTCGCCCGTGGTGTGGCAATCCAGGCACAGCAAGTGGCCCGAACTCTCGCCGCCGTACTTCCAACCCCGAGCCAGCAGTTGTTCGAGCACATAACGGTCGCCCACGTTGGCCCGCTCAAAGGCCACGCCCAAGCGGCCCATGGCCAGCTCGAAACCGTAATTGGTCATCAGCGTTCCGACCACGCCCTCGACCTTGCCACGTTGCATGCGATCGCGCACGATGGCGTAGAGCAGCTCGTCGCCGTTATAAATCCGACCGCTGGCGTCGACCATCTGCAGGCGATCGGCGTCGCCGTCGAGCGCGATGCCGTAGTGCGCACCGCGCGCCTTGACCTCGGCGGCCAGGGACTCCGGATGCAGCGCACCCACACCCTTGTTGATGTTAAAGCCATCCGGCGAGACACCAATGGCATGAACCTCGGCCCCCACTTCGCGAAACACATGCGGCGCGATGTTGTAGGCCGCGCCATTGGCAGCGTCGATCACCAGTTTCATGCCGCGCAAATCCAGCGTGGATGGCACGGTGCTCTTGCAGAACTCGATATAGCGCCCTTGCGAATCCGACATGCGGCGAGCGCGCCCCAGCTCTTCCGAGCGGACGCATCCCAACTCTTCATCCAAGGCCGCCTCGATCTCCGCTTCCACATCGTCGGGCAGCTTGGTGCCCTCAGCCGAGAAGAATTTGATGCCGTTGTCCTGGTACGGGTTGTGCGAGGCACTGATGACAATGCCCGCCACCAGACGCAGCGTGCGCGTCAGGTAGGCTACGCCCGGCGTAGGGATAGGGCCGGCGAGCAACACGTCGATACCTGCCGCCGACAACCCGGCTTCGAGGGCGGACTCGAGCATGTAGCCGGAAATGCGCGTGTCCTTGCCGATAAGCACTTGCGGGCGTCCGCCGACCCGATTGGCATTGCGGCGCACCAGCACGCGACCGGCGGCATAGCCCAGGCGCAAGGCGAAAGCGGCATTGATCACCGGGCCGCCGACTTCACCACGCACCCCATCGGTGCCGAAATACTTACGTTGACTCATGAGAGGAGGGCTCCTTGTTCGGCCGCCTGCCAGACCTTGAGCGCGTCGACGGTGGCAGCCACATCGTGCACGCGCACGATCGAGGCCCCACGCGCCACACAGGCCAGCGCGGCGGCAATGCTGCCGGGAAGGCGCTCGTTGATCGGGCGTCCGGTGGCCGCCCCGATCATCGATTTACGAGACAGCCCGATGAGCAGCGGATAGCTGGAGACACGCAGGCTGGCCAGCCTGCGCAGCAGTTGATAGTTCTGGTCCATGGTTTTGCCAAAACCGAATCCAGGATCGAGCACGATGCGGCGTGGATCGACCCAGGCCGCTCGCAAACGCTGGGCGCGTGCACCCAGAAACACGCCAATCTCGCCCATGAGATCGGTGTACTCAGGAGCATCCTGCATCGTGCCGGGCTCGCCCTTCATGTGCATCACGCACAGGCCGCAACGTGACTGAGCCACCGCCTCGATAGCGCCAGGCTGACGAAAACCATAGATATCGTTGATCATGTCGGCGCCCGCGTCGAGCACGGCACGCATGACCTGGGGCTTGAAGGTATCGATGGACAAAGGCAGGCCGCAATCGCGCAAGGCTTCGATCACAGGCAGCAGGCGCCGCAGCTCTTCGTCGGCCGGCACAGCCGGCGCGCCTGGCCGCGTGGACTCGCCACCCAGATCCAGGATGTGAGCACCCTCTGCAATCAGCCTGCGGGCATGTGCGATAGCCGCATCGGCATCGTCGTGCTTGCCCCCATCCGAAAACGAATCGGGAGTGACATTGACGATACCCATAACAAGCGGGCGCTCGAGATCCAGCTCAAAGCGCCCGCACAGAAAAGAATTTGCCATGTAAAAACGTGCAGGGACGACCGCGGATTACACCGCCGCGGCCGTATTGCCCCCGGTCGCCACACCACTGGGCGGCGTATCCTGCGAATCCGACGGACCCTGGGGGGGCTTGGGCGGGCGCGGCGGACGGCCTTCAATGATGTCGTTGATCTGGTCGGCGTCGATGGTTTCCCAATCGAGCAGCGCGCGGGTCATGACTTCGACCTTGTCGCGGTTGTCTTCCAGAATCTTACGGGCAATACCGTACTGCTCATCGATAATGCGGCGGATCTCGTTGTCGACCTTTTGCATGGTCGCCTCAGAGACGTGGGTGGTCTTGGTGACACTGCGTCCCAGGAAGACCTCGCCTTCGTTGTCGGCATAGACCATGGGGCCCAGCTCGTCGGTCATGCCATAACGCGTGACGATGTCGCGGGCGATGGCCGTGGCGCGCTCGAAGTCATTGGACGCGCCAGTCGTCATCTGATCCATGAAGAGCTCTTCGGCGATACGGCCGCCGAACAGCACTGCGATGGTATTGAGCAGGCGGCCCTTGTCCATGCTGTAGCGATCGGTTTCCGGCAACTGCATGGTCACGCCCAGCGCACGCCCGCGCGGGATGATGGTGACTTTGTGCACGGGATCCGTCTTGGGCAGCATGCGCGCAACGATGGCGTGGCCAGACTCATGGTAAGCAGTATTGCGGCGCTCTTCCTCGGGCATGACGATGGAGCGGCGCTCTGCGCCCATGATGATCTTGTCCTTGGCCTTTTCGAAGTCGGACATGTCGACTGTGCGGCCATTGCGGCGGGCGGCAAACAGCGCGGCTTCGTTGACCAGGTTGGCCAGATCTGCACCCGAAAAACCAGGCGTGCCGCGTGCCAGGATGGTGGCATCCACATTGGGCGACAGAGGCACTTTGCGCATGTGCACCTTCAGGATCTGCTCGCGGCCACGGATATCGGGCAACGGCACGACCACTTGACGGTCAAAGCGGCCCGGACGCAACAGCGCCGGATCGAGCACGTCGGGACGGTTGGTCGCGGCGATCACAATCACGCCTTGGCCCGACTCGAAGCCGTCCATTTCGACCAGCATCTGGTTGAGGGTCTGTTCGCGCTCGTCGTTTCCACCGCCCAGGCCGGCGCCACGCTGGCGACCCACGGCATCGATTTCATCGATGAAGATGATGCAAGGAGCATGCTTCTTGGCGTTCTCGAACATGTCGCGTACGCGGGCCGCGCCCACACCGACGAACATTTCGACGAAGTCGGAACCGGAGATGCTGAAAAACGGCACCTTGGCCTCACCGGCAATGGCCTTGGCCAGCAAGGTCTTGCCGGTACCGGGCGAGCCGACCATCAGCACGCCACGCGGGATACGCCCGCCCAGCTTCTGGAACTTGCTCGGGTCGCGCAGGAAGTCGACCAGCTCCTGGACGTCTTCTTTGGCTTCGTCGCAACCGGCGACATCGGCAAAAGTGACCTGATTGGTGTTTTCGTCGAGCATGCGGGCGCGCGATTTGCCGAAGCTGAAAGCGCCCCCGCGTCCGCCGCCCTGCATCTGCCTCATGAAGAACACCCAGACACCGATGAGCAACAGCATCGGGAACCAGGAAACGAAAATGCTCATCAGCAATGACGGCTCTTCGCGGGCCTTGCCGGAAACCTGTACACCGTACTTCAGCAGATCAGACACCATCCACAGGTCGCCAGGCGACGTCAGCGTATAGGCACGCCCGGTATCCGGCGTAACGTAGAGCACATCGCCCTGAACGTCGACCTTGCGGATGCGGCCGGCTTTGGCGTCATCCATAAACTGGGTGTAGCTCACGCCGTCCTGGCTCTGTGCACGTCCGTCGAACTGCTTGAATACCGTGAACAGCACCAGTGCGATCACCATCCAGACCGCAACTTTAGAAAACGAATTGTTCAAGGTCGATCTCCTGCTCTCGATTCCGACCGGCAGACCCGGCGCTCCCGCGCGCAACAACGCCCGGCCTGCAATGTAAAGTCAATAGCCCATTCTACCCTGTCAAGGCAGATTGCGCCGGTTGGCGCCCCGCGGCCTGTTACGCCCGGGCCGTTCAGGGGTGTTACCCCCTTGTTTTATTCGGCTGTATTCGTTTTCAAATCCCTCACCACGGGGTCCTTGAGATCACGCGCCACCAGAAAAGTTTCAGAGGATTTATCGCGCGAAGCCTTGGGCTTGCGCTCGACGACCCGCTTAAAACGCTGTTTGAAGGACTGGACGATCTGCGAAAACCCGCTGCCGTGAAACGCCTTGACGATCAGGGCGCCGTTGGGCTTGAGGTGCGCGCAGGAAAATTCCAGTGCCAGATCACAGACATGCTGGATCCGGGCGGAATCGGCCGATCCTACCCCCGACAAGTTGGGGGCCATATCGGAGATTACAAGATCCACGGCGTGATTTCCCACGCGTTGCTCAAGTTCGGCCAATACATCGTCATCGCGGAAGTCTCCTTGGAAGAACTCCACCCCTGCAATCGGCTCCATGGGCAGCAGATCCAGGGCGATGATGCGTCCGGCAACCACACCTCCCGCGCCAGCGAGCCGCTCGCGCACGACCTGCGACCAACTGCCCGGCGCCGAGCCCAGGTCGACGACGACATCGCCCTTTTTGAGCAATTTTTCGGTTTCCAGGATCTCGATCAGCTTGAAGGCGGCACGCGCCCGATAACCCTTTTGTTGCGCCAGTTTCACATATGGGTCATTGATGTGCTGATGAATCCAATCTTTGGAGAATTTCTTTTTAGCCATTACCGTACAATTCCAAGCATGCCTATATTAGAACTCACCTCACGCGAGCGTGGCGATCTTCGCTCCGCCGCCCACCCCTTAAAGCCTGTCGTCCTCATCGGCGACGCGGGCCTGACCGACGCCGTCCTCAAAGAAATCGACCGCGCCCTCAACTCGCACGAGCTGATCAAGGTGCGGGCCGGCGGTGAAGACCGTGATACGCGCGAGGCCATGCTCGCCAGCATCTGCGACACGCTTTCCTGCGCCCCGGTGCACCATCTGGGCAAGTTGTTCATTCTGTTCCGTCCTTCGGCCGACACGCCTGCCGAGGCGGCCGAAGCCTCCGGCAAGCGCCGCGCCAGCGAGCCACACACGCCCAAAAAGCTTGCCGCCGAAGGCAAGACGCTGGGCAAGACCCGGTCGCGCAAGCCTGCAGAAGGTGAAACACCCAAGACGGCTGCACCGCGCTCGGTCCCGTTAAACGAGAAGGGCCGTCCGATGCGCCCTTCCACGCGCAAACCTCAGGAAGCCGCCGGTCATGGCATCCCGCGCCGTTCCGGCAGCGCGCTGTCGCTACGCGACGGCGCCCGCACGGGCACCAGCGCTCGAGGCGGCCTGCAACGCGCCCGCGTCATCAAGAGCAAGTAACCGCTTTACCGCAAGCCTTCACGCTTGCCGTACTCAAAGGAGCCGCCAGGCTCCTTTTTTTATTCCCGCCTGCCGCAGCCTGTCACAAGCACCGCCCGGCAGGGCAGTCGGAACCTTCCGCGCCCCGCAGACCGACGTCGCGTGGCACACAATCCTGGTAAAACCGCGCCCCCCTGGACTCGGGACGATGAACCGGCACCTCGGAAGGGGTCATGCTTGGGCCGGTACGATCCACGAAGGGGGGCGGTTTGTTGCGCCTCAGAGGTAGCGCACGCCGATGACTTCGTACTCGCGCACGCCCGAGGGGGCTTTCACTTCCACAACCTCGCCCTCAGAGCGCCCGATCAACGCGCGCGCCACAGGGCTGGATACCGAAATCAGATTGGATTTGATATCGGCTTCCACGTCGCCGACGATCTGGTAGGTCAGGCGATCGCCGGAGTCCAGGTCTTCGATTTCGACGGTTGCGCCAAATACGGCGCGGCCTTCCGCATCGAGTGCAGTCGGGTCAATCAAGTGCGCGTTAGACAGCGTCCCTTCGAGTTCTGCAATGCGTCCCTCAATGAAACCCTGGCGCTCGCGGGCGGCGTCGTATTCGGCGTTTTCCGACAGATCACCTTGAGCCCGGGCTTCGGCGATCGCATTGATCACCGATGGACGCTCGATGGTTTTCAGCCGGTGCAGCTCTTGTTGCAAGCGCTCGGCCCCGCGCACTGTCAAAGGAATGGCAGACATGTCGTTATCCCAGCAAAAGTAGAAAACGCCCCCCAAAGAGGCGTTTCGGTGAAGGCCCAAGCCATGCTGCCGAAAGACAGTACGCGGTCGCTGCCCTGGCGGGGTCGCCCCGGGGCAGTTTGGCATATGGTCTTCCAGAGTATTGGCGGCTGGCCGCATACGGCCTGGCCGCGACACGCCCCGGACGGAAAGCGTGGCTTAAACCCAAAACAAAACCCCGGCTCGGGTCGGAACCGGGGCAGTCAATGTGTCATTGTGGTCAAACTCCAGGGAAAAGCAAGCCCCCAGGCACAGGCAAATATTTATCGGGTATTTGGCACCAGTTGAGCACCATTTTCCGCAAAAAAAAGGTTCATCGAGGAATACCGGGGAATGCAGACCGGATCTTGAGGAAGAAGTACTCCTGATCGCGGTAGCCGTAGGCGCGGCGCTTGATGACTTTGATGGTGTTGTTGATGCCCTCGACGATGCTGGTGTTGAGCCGGTGGCGACAGCGAGACAGAATCCCGTGCAGATAGGCTTTTAGCTTGAGCGCGAAGTGAGCCAAGGCGGCGATGCCGCTGCCCTGAGCCTGTTGCAGCCAGTGATCCCATGCCTGGCGGGCGTAGCCGGGGTGTTGGTAGAACCACAGCTGTTTGAGCTCATCGCGCATCAGATAAGCGGTGAGCAAGGGCTGGTTGGCCTGGAGCAACTCGTCCAACTTTACCGATTGGCACGGATCGAGGTTTTTGCGATTGCGCAGCAGTAGCCAGCGACTGGACTTGATCACCCGGCGGGCCGGCTTGTCGTGCCGCAACTGGTTCGCTTGGTCTACACGCACCCGGTCTATCACTTCACGGCCGTACTTGGCCACGACGTGGAACAGGTCGTAGACGATCTCGGCGTTGGGGCAGTTGGCCTGGATCTCCAGCTCATAGGCCGTCGTCATGTCGATCGCTACGGCCCGGATCTGCTGGGCAACCCCAGTTGGCAGTTGTTCGAAGAAGGCTCTGGCCGTCTCGCGCGAGCGGCCATCACCGATCCATAGCACCTGACGGCGGATCGGATCGACAACGACCGTGGCATAACGATGGCCCTTGTGTAGAGCGAACTCGTCCATCGCTAGGTAGTGGATCTGGCTCCAGTCCGGCTCTTGGATCGCCCGTCGCAGCAGGGCCTTGTCCAGCGCCTTGACCGTGTGCCAACCCAGTTGGAAGAAGCGCGCCACGGCCAGAATGTTGCTGGACTCAAGCAACTGGCTGACCGCCTCGGCCAGCCGGTCGGTCACTCGCTGGTAACGGCCCAGCCAGCTCAGCCTCTCCAGATGCGGTCCACCGCACTGCTCGCACCAGACCCGCCGACGCGGCACTACCAGCGTCACTCGCAGCGCCATTAGCGGCAGATCCCGCACCCGGCGCGTGGTCGTCTCATGCACCTGCCGACATCGGTTGCCGCAGTGCTCGCAGTGCATCGTTCGCGCTGAAGGCTTCAGGTAAATCGTGACCGTCCGGCTCTCACCTTCAGGCCACACGACCCGCTCCACCCGATAACCTTCCCACCCACCCAACCTCTCGATCGTCTTGCGGTCCAGCATGATTCCGGCCTTGATCCTTGAAAAATCAAGGATCAAGCGTAACGGCAATCAAGCACGGCTCCACGCTATTCCGCGATGAACCAAAAAAAAGCGATGTTATCGACATCGGCGCGCTGCTCGGAAAATGGCGTCAGCGCGGCGGAGGTTGGCGTGCCATGCCGGGCCAGGCGTTGGCACAACTCGACCACCCAGCGCCGCACCCACTCGCGATCATCCTCGGCCAACAACGCCAGGCGTGCGGCGATGTCGCTGACCTGGTCACTGTGCCTGGCCGGTCCGCCGGCCAAAACCGCATCCAAAGGCACGCCTAAAACGTCGGTCAGATCCAGCAAGCGGTTCAGGGGCGGCAACGTGGCGCCGCGCTCGAAGCGGGAGATGGTCTCCTGCTCCACGCCCAGGCGTTCTGCAACTTGCTCCTGAGTCAGACCGCGAATCCGCCGATGATCGGCGAGCGCGCGTCCCAATCGTTTGCCAAACTCTTCATGGCTGTTCATGGCGACAGTACACCTCGTTGGGTGATCCCCCG
Source organism: Bordetella holmesii ATCC 51541 (assembly GCA_000612485.1). NCBI lineage: Bacteria > Pseudomonadati > Pseudomonadota > Betaproteobacteria > Burkholderiales > Alcaligenaceae > Bordetella > Bordetella holmesii. Next base: position 2,908,591 of record CP007494.1, on the reverse strand, counting down.
ATAGGGGCGGCGCGGAAGCGCCAGTTGCCTCAAGGCTGAGGCCTTTCGTTCAAGCAACCAAAAGCCAAGTGCAACTGCGGTCTCGCGTGGCCGCATTCGCACGCCCGGCAGCGCGGATCACTCCCGCCGCGCCGCTCGCTATCGCCTGCCGCCTGGGCGCCGTCATCGTCAGCGGCGCCGCGCCCGGCCCAAAATGGCATAGAGAATGATGGCACCGAAAGTCGCGGTCCCGATGCCGCCAAGGGTGAAGTTACCCAACTTGACGGTGAAGTCGCCCGCGCCCAGCACCAAGGTGACCGCCGCCACGATCAGGTTGCGGTTGTCGCTGAAATCGACCTGGTTGACGACCCATATCCGTGCCCCGGCAATGGCGATCAGGCCAAACACCACCACCGACATGCCCCCAAGGACTGGGCCCGGAATGGTTTGAATCAAGGCGCCGAACTTGGGCGAAAAGCCCAGCACGATGGCAATGACCGCGGCCAGCACGAAAACCAGCGTGGAATAGATCCGCGTGACGGCCATGACGCCGATATTCTCGGCATATGTGGTCACGCCCGTGCCGCCCACCGCAGCAGAGACCATGGTGGCCACGCCATCACCCACAAAGGCACGGCCCAGGTAGCGGTCCATGTCGCGGCCAGTCATGGCACTGACGGCCTTGAGGTGGCCGAGGTTTTCCGCCACCAGAATAATGGCCACCGGCACGATCAGGCCCATGGCCTCAGCCGTGAAGACCGGTGCGGCGAAATGCGGCAGACCGAGCCAGGCCGCCGCTGCCACGCCCGAGAAGTCGATGGCTTTGCCCAGGCCCATGCCATTGGCCAGCACGGCATAAATGACGCAGGACAGAATAAGGCCAACGAGAATCAGAAGGCGCTGCACCATGCCCCGCGTGAACACGGCTATGCCGCCCACGCAGACGATGGTGACGATGGCCATGGCGGTGTCAAAACCCGAACTGCCCATCGCACCTTTGGCGGCGATGGGCGCCAGGTTCAGGCCGATGACGGCGACCACAGCCCCGGTGACCACCGGCGGCATCAACGCCTCGACCCAGTTTGCGCCGGCACCACCCCGCGCATTGGCCACCCAGACAACCAGGCCGATCAGCGTATACGCCAACCCGCAGGCAATAATGGCCCCCAGGGCCACACCAATATTCGGATTGGGGCCCGAACCGGCATAGCCTGTCACCGCGATCACGCCACCGATGAAGGCAAAACTGGACCCCAGATAACTCGGCACGCGGCCGCCGACGAACAGAAAGAATATCAGCGTCCCGATACCCGACATCAGAATGGCGACGTTGGGGTCAAAGCCCATAAGCAACGGCGCAAGCACGGTCGAACCGAACATGGCCACCACGTGCTGGGCGCCCATGGCGATGTTCTTGGGCCAGGACAGCCTTTCATCGGGCGCAATCAGCACGCCGGGCACGGTGTCATCGGCCAGCCGCCAGCGCGGGAAATAGGAGTCGGACATGAAAAATTGGAGGCTTATGTAGGGATTCGGGGCGAAGTGTAAGGGCTGCCCAAGGCATGGGCAACAAGGTTTAAGTTTCCGTGCCCCCCTGCCGTACTAGGAGTAACCCTCACACCCTGCCCGAGGACCCGAAGTATGGCCATTTCCTCCGTCGGCTCCAGCGCCTATACCGGCCTGTCCCGCAGTACCAATTCGAGCTCCGGCACCAGCGACAGTTCGCTGCAAAAGACCTTGCGAGAACTACAGCAGCAACTGCGGCAGTTGCAGCAGCAGATGGACCGGGTGCGCAATAGCAATGCGACGGCCGAGCAGAAGGCTCAGCAATTGCAGGCACTCAACACCCAGGCAGCCACCTTGCAGACCCAGATTCAGAAAGTCCTGCAACAGCAGTTGCAGCAATTGCAGACCTGAGGGCCGCGCTGATCGGGCACATCAAAATTTCTGATTGGACGCGCCCGCAAGCCAGGGCTATGGTCTGTTACGCATAAAAACACCGAGGAGACAAACCATGAACGCCGTGCGCACTGCACTGGCGGCCGCCCTGCTGGCCGCCACCACCCCGCCCTTGCCGGCACCGTCACCGTGATCACGTCCTTTCCTAAGGATCTCACCCAGGTTTACAAGGCGGCCTTTGAGAAGGCCAACCCCGGGATCACGGTCGAGATTCTTAACAAGGACACCGTCTCGGGTATTGCCTTCGTGCGCGAAACGCCGGCCGGCCAACGCCCGGAAGTATTCTGGGCCAGCGCGCCTGACGCCTTTGAAGTGCTCGGCCGCGACAAGCTGCTAGCCAAGGCCCCGGATGTGCTGAACAAAGCCGTGCCGGACAAGATCGGCAACTATCCGATCAATGACCCCTCCGGCCTTTACATGGGCCAGGCCCTGACCGGCTACGGCATCATGTACAACACGCGCTATATCAAAGCCAACAAGCTGCCAGCACCGGTAGAGTGGAAGGATCTGCTTGCTGCGCAATGGTTTGGCCATGTGGGCATCACCGCCCCTCGCGTTCCGGCACCATGCATCTGACCGTCGAGACGATTCTGCAAGGGGAAGGCTGGGACAAGGGCTGGCAGACCATTCTGCGCATGTCCGGCAACAGCAGCGCCGTCACCGAACGATCATTCGGAGTTCCCGACGGGGTGAATAACGGCCAATTCGGCGCGGGTCCGGTCATCGATTTCTTTGGTCTGTCGAGCAAGTACTCCAAGTTCCCGGTGGAGTTCGTCTACCCGAGCGAGACTTCCATCGTGCCGGCCAATATCGCGCTGATCGATGGGGCCAAGAATGCCGAGGAAGGCAAGAAGTTCATCGCTTTCACGCTTAGCCAGGCCGGGCAGGAACTGCTGCTCGAACCCAAGATTTCGCGCCTGCCGGTGCTGCCTTATGCGGACATGAAGGGCAAGATTCCGCCGGGCTATCCAGACCCGGCCGAGATCGCACGCCGCAGCAAAGTGCACTTTGACGCCGACCTGTCCCAGACACGCTACTACGTGGTGCAAAGCCTGTATGACCAGACGATCACGTTCCGCCTGAAGGAACTCCAGGCTGCCACCAAAGCCATCTACGAGGCAGAGGCCAAGCTCGGCGAGCGCGCGGGTCAAGGCAAGGCTGCCGAGCTGCTTGCCCAGGCACGCAAGCTGACCTGGTCGCAGGTCGTCGATGGCAAAACGGTCGCCGACCCTGAGTTTCTGAAACTGTTCGCGGGCAACAAGAAAGACGCCGCGGTCAATCAGAAGCTCACGCAACTCGAAGGCGAATGGAACAGCAAGGCCCGCGCCAACTATGAACAAGCGGTAAAGGTGGCTCGCGAAGCCGCCGCCCTGTAACCCCCGGCAGGGGCATGCGCTGGCTCGTGCGAGCCAGCGCCCTCTTCTCTTTGCGCAGGAACCCTCATGATGCTCACGGGTCGATCCCGCCTGCCCGCCGGGCCGCTGCTGGCCGCCTTGCTGGTGCTGACCTTCTTGGTGCTTTTCCTGGTCTTTCCAGTCGGCACGGTCTTCTATACCGCCTTCGTCAACGCGGACGGCAGTTTTACGCTTGGCCATTTCGGCGCTTTTTTTGGCCAGCCATTGATGCAGGAAGCGTTCTTCAACAGCCTCTACGTCGCGGGCTGGTCCGCTTTGCTGGCATCGGTGATCGCCATACCACTGGCGTATTTCACCGTGCGGTTTGACTTCCGCGGTGCGCTGCTCATCCAGACGCTCGGAGTGCTGCCGCTGATCATGCCGCCGTTTGTGGGCGCGGTCGCCATGCAATTGCTCTTTGGGCGTTCAGGTTCGGTGAATCTGTTGCTGGACGACTGGTTCGGCATCACCCTTCCATTCATGGAGGGGCTCAATGGCGTCATTTTCGTCGAATCTATCCATTACTTCCCCTTCATCCTGATGAACCTGGTGGTGGCGTTGCGCAACATCGACGGGTCGATGGAGGAAGCAGCCTTCAATCTGGGGTCTCGCGGTTTCAGATTGTTCCGCCGCGTGATTTTACCGCTGGCGCTGCCTGGTTACGTGGCCGGCACCTCGCTGGTGTTTGTCAAGGTTTTCGACGACCTCGGTACTCCGCTGGTGCTGGGCATCACCAATATGCTGGCTCCGCAGGCCTATCTGCGCATCACACAGGTCGGCCTGGAGGATCCGCTGGGCTATGTGATCAGCGTGATCATGATCGGCTTTTCCATTCTGGCCCTGTGGCTTTCGGCCCGCATGCTCAGCGGCAAGGACTACTCCACCCTGCAAAAGGGCGGCAGCGCGATCCAGAAGCGCAAGCTGCGCCCTGCCGAGTCGATCCTGGCCTATGGCTGGATCATTCTGGTGCTCGCCCTGGTGCTCTCACCCCACTTGGGTGTGCTGCTGCTGTCGCTGGCCAGCGTCTGGAGCTACGCGCCCCTGCCCGACGGCTACACCCTGTCGCACTATGCCGCGGTGTTCTCCGAGTCGCAGGGCATGATCGCCAATACGCTTTTGTATTGCGGTCTGGTTGCAGGTGTCGACGTCCTGCTGGGCACGGCCATCGCCTATCTGATACTGCGCACCCGTCTGCCGGCGCGGCAATGGCTGGACTTTCTGGCCTCGGCAGCCCTGGCCATTCCGGGCATTGTGCTGGCCATCGGCTACCTGCGCACCTTCCGCGGCGTGGAAATCGGCGGGGTTCTGCTCACGTCCTCATGGGTGCTCATCATGATCGCCTATTCGGTACGGCGGCTGCCCTACGCTCTGCGCGCCTGCGTGGCGTCATTGCAGCAGATCAATATCTCACTGGAAGAAGCGGCGGAGTCCCTGGGCGCGAGCCGGCTGCGCACACTGCGTCGCGTGGTCGTGCCCCTGATGGCAGGTGGCATGCTGGCGGGATTTGTCACCAGCTTCGTGACCGCTGCCGTGGAGCTGTCGGCCACGATCATGCTGGTCACGCGCGACAGTCAGGCTCCCATGAGCTACGGGATTTACCTGTATATGCAAAGCGCAGCCGGGCGGGGTCCAGGCGCCGCGCTCGGCGTGCTGGCCGTCGTGGCAGTAGGCATAGGCACTTATGTTTCTCATCTGCTGGTCGAGCGGGCATCATCCCGCCAACGCCCGGCGCAGGACTGAACCATGAAGAAAATCAGCGTTGAGTGCCGCAACATCCGGCTCTCCTATGGCAAGAACGAGGTCCTCAAGGACATCAACATCAACATCAACATCGAGCCAGGGTAATTCTTCGCCCTGCTGGGGCCCTCGGGCTCCGGCAAGTCCACGCTGCTGCGGCTGATCGCCGGTTTCAACCAGCACAGCCATGGCCAGTTGCTCATCGACGGCAAGGACATCAGCGGCACGCCGCCCTGGAAGCGCAACATCGGGATGGTGTTCCAGAACTACGCGCTCTGGCCACATATGACGGTATGGGACAACGTAGCGTTCGGTCTGGTCGAACGCAAGTTGCCGCGGGCGCAGATCCAGGAGCGTGTGCAGGATGCCCTCGAACTGGTCGGGCTGGCGCAATTTGCCAAGCGCCGTCCCAATCAACTCTCGGGAGGCCAGCAGCAACGCGTGGCACTGGCCCGCACAATCGTGATCGAGCCGCAGGTGTTGCTGCTAGACGAGCCGCTGTCCAACCTGGACAAGAAACTGCGCGTGCAGATGCGTCAGGACCTGTTGGCGCTGCAGCGCCGACTGGGCATCACCACGATTTTCGTCTCCCACGGCCGGAGGAAGCCATGACCACGGCCGACCGCATGGCCGTGCTTGACCGCGGCGTGGTTCAGCAGATCGGCACGCCCACCACCCTGTTCGACTACCCGGTAAACCGGTTCGTCGCCGACTTTGTGGGCACCATGAATGTGCTGGAGGGCCAGGTTCGCGAACGCCGCAGCGACAGCGTATTGCTGGCCGTCGAGGGGGTGGGTGAGCTTCATTTGCCCGTAACGGGCGATATTCCGGATTCGGCGCGCCTGGCCGCGAGCTTCAGGCCCCATACGGTCCAGATCGAAATGGCCGATGGCACCGGCGATGCACGCTATGTCTGGCTGCCTGCAGTAGTCGAGGCCAGTGAATTCCTGGGAGAATTCACCCGTTATCAACTTTCAGTGGGCGAACAGCGCCTGACTGCGGATCAAACCCATATGGCCGGCCTTTCTCCCTTCCCTATCGGCGCGCCCGTATCGGTCGGCCTCGAACCCACGCAGATTCGACTGCTGGCCACCTGATCCGGGCGGTCGTGGAAATCTATCAGCTCCGCGCGTTCGTCACGGTGGCCCGCCTGGGCCACCTGACTCGTGCCGCCGACGCCCTGTCTCTGACCCAACCCGCTGTCAGTGCCCAGATCAAGGCCCTGGAACAAAGCCTGGGCGTGGCGCTGTTCGAGCGCAGCGCCGGACGCATGGTGCTGGCTCGTTCGGGCGAAGTGCTGCTGCCCACGGCCGAAGCGCTACTGGTGCTCGGGGCCCAGCTCAAATCCGAAGCTCAGCAGTTGCAGGGTGCTCTGCAAGGCGCACTGGACCTGGGATTGCCCAGCGAGCGGCCGGAATTCCTGCGCTTGGGCGATCTGGCCTCGACCTTGATGCAAAGCCTGCCCATGGTCGAACTCAAGACGCACATCCTGACGGCCGACGCGCTGCTGGAGCAGGTCCAGGGCGGACGGCTGGCCGCGGCACTGCTCATCGTCGCCCATCCGCCGCGTGCCGTGCAATGGCGACCACTGCGCAGTGTGCGCTACCGCCTGGCCGTGCCCAAAACCATGCGCGATGCGCTGACCCGCGCCGGGTGGCGCGACATCGCCCAATTGCCCTGGCTGGATGGACCTGCCGGCAGTCACACTCATTTGCTATTGCGTGACATGTTCGAGCGCCACGGTCTGGCGCCGCGCGTGGTCATGCAAAACGATGACCAGGCCAATCTGGACGCGATGGTGCGCGCTGGCGCGGGCTGCGCACTGCTGCGCGAAGAAACCGCGCTGGCAGGCGCGGCGGCCGGCGACTTCATTGTGTGGGGGCAAGCGCGCGCCGATGCCATGCTGGGCTTTATTCAATCCCCGGAGCATGCTGGCGAAGCCTTGCTGGTCGCGCTAAGCTCGCTAGTGCAGAAAATCTGGAAACCTGGCGCTACCGCCACCGCAACTCATGACTGAAATCTGGTTTATCCGACATAGCGAAACCGACTGGAATCGCCAACGCCGCCTGCAAGGGTGGCAAGACACACCGCTAAATGATGCTGGACAGGCGCAGGCACGTGCCCTGGCCGAGCGGCTGGGCAGCGAGCCGCTGCCTTTCGATGCCCTCTACAGCAGTGACTTGCAGCGCACCCTGGCCACCGCCACGCCGGTCAGCCAGGCGCTGGGGCTGCGCGTGCGCCCCGAGCCCGGTATCCGCGAGCGCGGCTTCGGCGTACTCGAAGGGCTGGATCTGGACCGTATAGACGAACTGGCACCCGCCGCAGCCGCGGCCTGGAAAAGCCGCGACCCCGAACGCGTCGTCGACGGCGGAGAGACGCTGGGGCAGTTCAATGCCCGCATCGTGGCGGCCGTGGAAGACTTGGCGCAACGCCACGACGGCCAACGGCTGCTGGCCTTCACCCATGGTGCCGTACTGGACATCATATGGCGCCAGGCCAGCGGGGTGTCCCTGAACGCTCCTCGCCAGGCCACCCTGTTCAATGTGAGCATCAATCGGGTCAGCGTGCAGGGCCGGCAGTGGCGCATCCTGGACTGGGGTGACGTCAAACACATTGCCGATGAGGTCGGCAATGATGTGCAGCCCTGAACGCGTCAACGCCGCGCGCGCGGCTTGCGCGGGGCGTTGCGTGCCAACACGTCATAGAGGACATTGGGAATGAGCCGCATCAGGCGGCTGACCACCCCCATCTGCCAAGGGATGACCCGATAGGACGCGCCTGCCTCTATCGTGCGTATTGCACGGCGGGCAAACTTTTCCGCAGACATGAGAAAAGGCATGCGGTAGGGGTTGTGCTGCGTCATTGGCGTGTCGACATAACCCGGTGCGATCGTCACCACGCCGATGCCATCGGCGGCCAGCTCCAGGCGCAGGCTCTCGCAATACGTGATGACGGCCGACTTGGAGGCGCTGTAAGCCCCTGCCCCGGTAACCCCCGAATACCGGCCACGCTGGCTATGCCTACCAGGCGCCCTCCGCCCTGCGCCTTCATCGCGTCGATGAAGGGCTCGAACGTGGCCACGGTGGCCATGACATTGGTCTGGAAAATCGCCTCGAAGACCTCGAAATCCTCCGTGGCTTCGGTCAGGGTCCCGGCGCTGATGCCCGCGCTGGCGATCACCACATCCACGCCTGCGCCGCATCGGGCAAGAAAGTCACGCGCGGCCGCATGCAAGGCGCTTCGATCGCGCACATCGAGCGCATAGACATAGTGTTCGCCGGGCAGCCGGGCAGCCAGGCTGTCCAGCGCCGCTTTGCGCCGCCCCACCAACCCGAGCCGCGCCCCTCGCCGTGCATATTCTTCGGCCAGCGCCAGGCCCAGCCCCGAGCTTGCGCCGGTTATAAATACATGCATCCCAGACTCCGCACATGACAACGCCCGCGGCAAAGCGGGCGTTGGAAACTGTCGCCGGTTCGGCCTATCAAAGAAATATCAACGCGAAGATACCCAGAACCAGCATCCATTTCAAGATGTAGTAAACCGTTTTGTTTTTTTTCTTGATGCTTTTCCCAAAACGGCGCACCGCATAAACCGCACCGAAAATGCGGTTGATCCCGCCGGTGCGATCCCCTTCCTGGTTGGGAGACGTAGCCGCGCGCAGCAGGATGGTACCGAAGAAATTGTTGACGGCCTGAGCCCAGCGATACTTCATGGGACGCTCGATATCGCAGAACAGAATGATGCGATTCTGATCGGTTTTGTTTTCGGCGTAATGAATGAATGTTTCGTCGAATACGACCGCCTCACCATCGCGCCAGTAATAATCCTGGCCATCGACATTGATATAACAGTCGGGACTGTTGGGCGTGATCAGCCCCATATGAAAGCGCAATGAGCCTGCATACGGGTCACGGTGACGCGGCAGGCGGCTACCCGGGGGCAGTGCCGTAAACATCGCGGCCTTCATGCCAGGAATAGTGCTGACCAGCTCCGTCGTCAGCGGGCACAATGCCCGGGCCGACGGATGGTCGGTGTCATACCACTTGAGATAAAAGCGCTTCCAGCCGCTTTTGAAGAACGAGTTAAAGCCAGCGTCGTTGTACTTGTCGGAGGCCTTGATGTGACCGTCCCCGAACAACTGTTCCGCTTCGGCCCGAATGTCTTCCCAGCGGTCTATCAGCACCTTGATCTGAGGAAAATACTTCAGATCGAGATAGGGCTGATTAGGCACGCCAGAAAAGGCGTACATGAACACATTGATGGGTGCGGTAAACGTCGAGTGATCAAGCGCCTGACGTGAAAACCGGTGCCTGACGCGGCCGCGGTAATGCACCACGACGGCTGTAACGACGAATAAGGCGAGGATGAACCACTTCATGCCTGATTCTCCCTGGGCCCGGAATCATGGTCCGGGCCCGTCTGGATACTACCCCACGAGGGGCTTACTGGTGCAGCGACGCGTGCAGATCCTGCAACGGATAGACCTGGAAGCCCAGGCCTTCGCGCAGAAATTGCATGCCTTCGACTGCCGCCCGAGCCCCTGCGATGGTGGTATAGAAGGTGATGCGATTGGCCAGCGCCTGCGTGCGAATGGTGCGCGAATCAGCGATGGCGTTGCGGCGCTCTTCCACCGTATTGATCACCAACGAGACCTCACCGTTTTTGACCATGTCCACGATGTGCGGACGGCCCTCGGTGACTTTGTTGACGACCTGAACAGGGATGCCCGCCGCTTCGATCTCGGCGGCCGTGCCACGCGTGGCAACCAGCTTGATGCCCAAGTTGTGCAGCCCACGAGCGACTTCGACGGCGCGCGGCTTGTCCTGGTTCTTCACGCTGATGAACACCGTACCCGATTCAGGCAAGCGAACCCCAGCGGCAAGTTGCGACTTCACGAAGGCCTCACCAAAGCTGCGGCCCACCCCCATGACTTCGCCCGTCGACTTCATCTCGGGCCCGAGAATCGTATCGACACCCGGGAACTTCACGAAGGGGAAGACGGCCTCCTTGACGCAGAAGTAGGCCGGCACGACCTCTTCGGTCACGCCTTGCTGCGCCAGCGTGCGACCCGCCATGGCGCGCGCGGCGATCTTGGCCAACTGCAGGCCGGTCGCCTTGGAGACATAGGGCACCGTGCGCGAAGCACGCGGATTGACTTCCAGCACATAGACGTCGCCGTCCTGCACTGCGAACTGGACGTTCATCAAGCCGCTGACATTCAAGGCACGGGCCATCGTGGTGGTCTGGCGCTTGATTTCGGCCACGATATCGGCCGACAAGGAGTAAGGCGGCAGACTGCAAGCGGAGTCCCCCGAATGCACGCCGGCCTGCTCGATGTGTTCCATCACGCCGCCGATAAATACCGTCTCGCCGTCGGCCAGGCAATCGACGTCAACCTCGGTCGCGTTGTTCAGGAAGTGGTCCAGCAGCACGGGCGAGTCATTGCTCACCTTGACGGCCGCGCGCATGTAGCGCTCGAGATCCTGTTGCTCATGGACGATTTCCATGGCGCGCCCGCCCAACACGTAACTGGGGCGAACGACCAGCGGATAGCCGATTTCGGCGGCATGAGCCAGCGCTTCGGCTTCGGTGCGCGCCGTGCGGTTTGGCGGCTGGCGCAGACCCAGTTTGTTGAGCAGCTTCTGGAAGCGCTCGCGGTCTTCGGCCACGTCGATGGATTCGGGGCTGGTACCGATGATGGGCACGCCGTTGGCTTCCAGCGCGCGCGCCAGCTTCAACGGAGTCTGCCCGCCGTATTGCACGATCATGCCAACGGGGTTTTCCTTGTGCACGATCTCCAGCACGTCTTCCAGGGTGAGGGGCTCGAAGTACAGACGATCGGAGGTGTCGTAATCGGTCGAGACAGTTTCCGGATTGCAGTTGACCATGATGGTCTCGAACCCGTCCTCACGCAGCGCCAGCGACGCATGCACGCAGCAGTAATCGAACTCGATTCCCTGGCCGATGCGGTTCGGGCCACCGCCCAGCACGATGATCTTCTTGCGGTCGGTGGGTTGCGCCTCGCACTCTTCTTCGTACGTGGAGTACATGTAAGCGGTGCGGGTGGCGAATTCGGCCGCGCAGGTGTCCACACGCTTGTAGACCGGACGCACGTTGAGCTGATGGCGCAGTTTGCGCACCTCGGACTCGGAGGAGTCCAGCAGGAAGGCCAAGCGCCGGTCGGAGAAACCGCGGCGCTTGAGTTCGAACAGCGTGGCGTAGTCAAGGTCGGAAAGCGTCTTTTGCTCGAGCGCCAGCTCGATATCGACGATCTCCTTGATCTGGGCCAGGAACCACGGATCGATGTGGGTGATGTTGTGCACCTCATCGAGCGTGAAACCCTGGGCGAAGGCGTCGCCCACATACCAGATGCGCTCCGGGCCTGGCTCGCCAAGCTCGACCTGCAGCTTCTCGCGGTCGGTGGTCTTCTGGTTCAGGCCGTCCACCCCGACTTCCAGGCCGCGCAAGGCCTTCTGGAAGGACTCCTGGAAGGTTCGACCCATGGCCATGACTTCGCCGACGGACTTCATCTGCGTGGTCAGGCGGGCATCAGCCTGCGGGAACTTCTCGAAGGCAAAACGCGGCACCTTGGTGACGACGTAATCGATCGACGGTTCGAACGAGGCCGGGGTGGCGCCGCCGGTGATCTCGTTTTGCAGTTCATCGAGCGTATAGCCAATGGCCAGACGCGCGGCCACCTTGGCAATGGGAACCCCGTTGCCTTGGACGCCAGCGCCGAGGAACGCGAGACGCGCGGGTTCATTTCGATGACGATCATGCGGCCGTTTTTCGGGTTGACGGCGAACTGCACGTTCGAGCCCCCCGTATCCACGCCGATTTCGCGCAGCACCGCAATGGATGCGTCGCGCATGATCTGGTATTCCTTGTCGGTCAGCGTCTGCGCCGGCGCGACCGTGATCGAGTCACCGGTGTGCACGCCCATGGGATCGAGGTTTTCGATCGAGCAGACGATGATGCAGTTGTCCGCCTTGTCGCGGACCACTTCCATTTCGAATTCTTTCCAGCCCAGCAGCGACTCTTCGATGAGCAGCTCATTGGTGGGCGAAGCCTCCAGACCGCGGCGGCAAATGGTTTCGAACTCTTCGGCGTTGTAGGCGATGCCGCCGCCGGTGCCGCCCAGCGTGAAGCTGGGGCGGATGACGACCGGAAAGCCCGCTGTGCCGATTTCTGCGGCGATGCGGCGCTGGACCTCCCAGGCCTCATCCAAGGTGTGAGCCACGCCCGACTTGGCCGAAGCCAGGTCGATATCCGTCATGGCCTGCTTGAACTTCTGGCGGTCTTCGGCCTTTTCGATGGCATGCTCGTTGGCGCCGATCAGCTCGACGCCATACTTGGTCAGCACGCCGTTATGCGCCAGATCCAGCGCACAATTCAGCGCAGTCTGGCCACCCATGGTGGGCAACAACGCATCGGGACGCTCGCGCTCGATGATCTTCTCGACCGCTTGCCAGGTAATGGGCTCGATGTAGGTCACATCGGCCGTTTCCGGGTCGGTCATGATGGTCGCGGGGTTGCTGTTGACCAGGATGGTGCGATAACCCTCGGCCTTGAGCGCCTTGCAGGCCTGCGCGCCCGAATAATCGAACTCGCAAGCCTGGCCGATGATGATCGGGCCGGCGCCAATGATGAGAATACTTTTTAGGTCTGTACGCTTAGGCATGGTGGAATCTTTATTTCTGGCCGGCCATCAGGCTGATGAACTTGTCGAACAGCACGATGATGTCGTGCGGGCCTGGACTGGCTTCGGGGTGGCCCTGGAAGCAGAACGCCGGACGATCGGTCAGCTCGAAGCCCTGCAAGGTGCCGTCGAACAGCGAGATGTGGGTGGCGCGCGCATTGGCTGGCAGGCTGGCCGCGTCAACCGCGAAACCGTGGTTCTGGCTGGTGATGAACACCCGTTTGGATTGCAGGTCCTGCACTGGATGGTTGGCGCCATGGTGCCCCGTCTTCATTTTGACGGTCTTGCCACCAACGGCCAGGCCCATGATCTGGTGGCCCAGACAGATGCCGAACACCGGCAGCTTGCGCTCCAGGAAGACGCGCGTGGCGGCGATGGCGTAATCGCAGGGCTCGGGATCGCCCGGGCCGTTGGCCAGGAACACACCGTCCGGGTTGAGCTTGAGGACTTCCTCGGCAGGCGTTTGCGCCGGCACCAGCGTGATGCGGCAGCCCCGATCTGCGATCAGACGCAGAATGTTGTACTTGACGCCGAAGTCATAGGCCACGACGTGGAAGCGGTCTTGCGCGGGCTGGGTGTAGCCCTCGCCCAGTTGCCAGGTGCCCTGCGTCCAGGAAGTGGTGTCTTTCTGAGAAACCACCTTGGCCAGATCTTGGCCGGACATGCCCGGAAAGGAGCGAGCCAACTCGACGGCGCGCTCGGCATCTTCACCCACGAGAATGCAGCCGCCCTGGGCGCCTTTTTCACGCAGAATGCGGGTCAGCTTGCGGGTATCGATACCCGCGATGGCAACCACGCCTTGCGCCGTCAGGTAGTCGGGCAGAGATTGGGTCGCACGAAAGTTGGACACTCGCGCGGGGCAGTCGCGCACCACGAGACCGGAAGCGTAGACACGGTTGGCCTCGACGTCTTCAACGTTGACGCCCGTATTGCCAATGTGGGGATAGGTCAGGGTCACAATCTGACCGCTGTAGCTCGGATCGGTGAGGATTTCCTGGTAGCCCGTCATGGAGGTGTTGAACACCATCTCGGCTACGGTGTGACCCGGCGCGCCTATCGATACGCCCCGAAAAATGGTACCGTCCGCCAAAGCCAGAATTGCAGGAGGGAAACGGTTGATCCCCTCGGGAAAAAGTTGCGGCAGCACAGTGAACCCCAGTTTTCAGAATCGATAATCAAAATTTCAGATTATACCTCGAACGGGCAATATCCGGCTATTTTCGGTGAAATACCGCGCCAATCGAAGCGAATATCATCATTCCGACTTCTTTGCCTTCCGAGTCACGGTGCGCGGGACCCGGATCGAGACGCACCGCGTCAGACGCCAGTGCTACCCTAGGGCTGACATCAACCTCTCATCTGCGATGCCCATGCCCTCTCAGCTTCAAGCCCTGCGCCGCCACACCACCGTTGTCGCCGACACTGGCGATTTCGAGACCATGCGCGCGCTGCGCCCGACCGACGCCACAACAAACCCGTCACTTATTTTGAAAGCGGTGCAGAAGGATGCGTACCGCCCCTTGCTCGAGCAGGTCGCCCGCGATCACCGCGGCGCGACTCCCGGCGAGATCACCGATCGTCTGCTGGTGGCCTTCGGACGGCAGATTCTGGATATCGTCCCCGGCCGCGTGTCCACCGAAGTGGACGCCCGCCTGTCCTTCGATACGCGCGCCAGCGTCGAACGCGCCCGCGGCATCATCGCTCTTTACGAAGCCGCGGGCGTCTCGCGTGAACGGGTGCTGATCAAGATTGCTTCCACCTGGGAGGGGATACAGGCGGCAAAGCTGCTGCAGGAAGAAGACATCAACTGCAATCTGACCCTGCTCTTTTCGCTGGTGCAGGCAGCCGCCTGCGCTCGAGCCGGCGTACAACTGATTTCTCCTTTTGTGGGCCGCATCTACGATTGGCACAAGAAAGCTGCCGGCGCCCAATGGGATGAGACTGCCCGCAGCGGCGCCAACGACCCGGGCGTGCAGTCAGTGGCGCGGATTTTCGAGTATTACAAGGCGCATGGCATCACGACCGAAGTCATGGGCGCGAGCTTCCGCAACGCCGGTCAGATCCTGGCGCTGGCCGGCTGCGATCTGCTGACCATCAGCCCCGAGTTGCTGGCTCAGCTGGACGCGAGCGAAGGCGAGGTGCCGGTGCAACTCACCCTGCCCGCCGCAGGCAGCCCCGCCCCGGCCGAGGTGCCGTGCGGCGAGATTGCCTTTCGCAGCCTGCTCAACGACGATGCGATGGCCACCGAAAAGCTGGCCGAGGGCATACGGTTTTTCGTGGCGGACGCACGCAAACTGGATCAACTTATCGAACAGGCCTGCGCCTGATCAGGGAGGGAGGCGGGCGGCAATGCCGCCGCCTGCCCCATCCGGGTGCAGACCCGGATAGCTTTAGAGTTTTTCCGTTTCGCCTGAACGCCGCTGCCATTTCATCAGCCGCTTCTCTCCCAGACCGACGATGCCGTCGAGGATGAGTGCGAAGGCGGTCAGCACAACGATGCCGGCAAACACCGTGTTGACATCAAACGTGCCTTCGGCCTGCAGGATGAGATACCCCACGCCGCTGGCCGAACCGAGATATTCCCCCACCACCACCCCGACGAATGCCAGGCCCACCGAGGTGTGCAGACTGGAGAAGACCCAACTCGTGGCCGAGGGCAGATAGACGTGGCGCAGTAACTGACGGCGCCGGGCTCCCAGCATACGAGCGTTATCCAGCAGGGTCGGGCTGACCTCGCGTACGCCCTGGTACACATTGAAGAACACGATGAAAAACACCAGCGTGACCGCCAGCGCGACCTTGGACCAGATTCCCAGCCCAAACCACATGCCGAAGATAGGCGCCAGAATGACGCGAGGCATGGAGTTGGTGGCCTTGATGTAGGGATCGAGAATGGCGCTGGCAACCGGCGACAGGCCCAGCCACAAACCGCTCCCCAAACCGGCGACGGTGCCGATGACAAAGGCCAGCACCGTTTCCGATAGTGTCACCCATAGATGCTTGTAGATATCGGCATCGGTGATGAACCAGGTCCAGATGCGCTCGGCCACCTTCAGGGGCTGCCCAAAAAAGAATGCCACCTTGCTGTCGAGCGAGGCGAAATGCCAGACGAGCAGGATAACGACCAGAAGCAATAACTGCCAGAAACGCAGGCTCGCCGAGCCGGGTTTGATCAACTTAGCCATGGTTCTCAAGCCCGCTTCTGCTGGGCATAGCCTTTGAGGACTTCTTCGCGCAACACGCCCCAGATGGCCGAGTGCAATTCGACGAAGCGCGGATGCATGCGCACCTCCGCCACGTCCCGGGGACGCGGCAGGTCGATGACGAACTCACCGATGGGATGGGTTCCCGGCCCTGCCGAGAGCACCACCACCCGGTCGCTCATCGCGATTGCCTCATCCAGATCGTGGGTGATGAACAGGACCGCCTTGCGCCGGGCCATCCACAACTCGAGCACCTCATTTTCCATGAGCTGCCGGGTCTGAATGTCCAGCGCCGAGAACGGCTCGTCCATCAGAATGATGTCCGGATCGCGGATCAGCGTCTGGGCCAGCATGACGCGTTTGCGCATGCCGCCCGACATCTGATGCGGATACCGATGCTCGAAT
Source organism: Bordetella holmesii ATCC 51541 (assembly GCA_000612485.1). NCBI lineage: Bacteria > Pseudomonadati > Pseudomonadota > Betaproteobacteria > Burkholderiales > Alcaligenaceae > Bordetella > Bordetella holmesii. The sequence continues at coordinate 2,892,215 of CP007494.1, read as the reverse complement.
CCGCCCAAACCCACGCGGCGCATCCACTCCCGCGCCTGCGTCTCGGCCTGCTCGCGGGGCGTGCCCGCGAACTCGAGGCCCGCCATCACGTTGTCCAGTGCATTGCGCCACGGCAGCAGCGCCTCACCCTGGAACATGTAGCCGGCGCGGGCGTTGATACCGGAGAGGACTTGCCCGAACACCTTGACCTGGCCCGACGACGGCGAGAGCAAGCCCGCGCCGACGTTAAGCAAGGTGGACTTGCCGCAGCCTGTCGGACCCACCACGGAGACGAATTCGCCAGGAGCGATCGCCAGCGTGGTGTCGGCCACGGCGGTATAGCGTTGCTTGCTGTCATCACGCGACGCAAAGGTACAGGTGATGCCTTCAAGCGAAAGTGCAGCTTCAACCATTGGGATACTTCTCGTTGGCGCGACGGGTGAACTCATTGGTCCAGACTTTGGACGTATCTATCTTGGCCAGATCGATGTCGCCGGCATAGGCGGCCAGCGCCTTGGCTGCCGTGGCGGCGCCGTCCTCGGGGATGACCCCGTCGGGCGACAGACCTTCCAGGCTGGCTTTGACCGCTGCCTTGTAGACCTCGGGATCGCCCAACAGATAGTTGGTCGGCACCGTCTTGGCGATCTGATCCACACCCGCTTTTTGAATCCACTTGTCGGCGCGCACGATGGCATTGGTCAATGCCTGCACCGTATTGGGATTGGCATCGATGAAGGCCTGTGGCGCATAAAGGCTGCCAGCAGGCATGTTGCCACCGAAGATCTCCAACGTGTCTTTCAGGGTTCGGGTATCGACGATGATTTCCATATCGCCGCCCAGGGTCAACATGGACACCACGGGATCGGTGTTGGACATGGCGTCGACCTGACCACCGCGCAAAGCGGTCACCGCGCCAGCGCCGGCACCCACGCCGATGAAGGAAACATCGCTGGCCTTCAGGCCATGCTTGGCGAGAAAGAAACTCACGACCATGTTGGTCGACGAACCCGGCGCGGTCACGCCGATCTTCTTGCCCTTGAGATCGGCAGCACCCTTGTAGTTGGGCAAGGCCTTCTTCGAGACGCCCACGCCGATCATGGGCGCGCGCCCCTGCAGCACGAACGCACGATAAGCCTGGCCTTTGGACTGCATGGCGATGGTGTGCTCGAACGCCCCCGAGACCACATCGGCGCTGCCGCCCACGACAGCCTGCAAGGCTTTGGAGCCGCCCGCGAAGTCCGCGATACTGACATCCAGCCCTTCGTCCTTGAAGTAGCCGTTGATCTCAGCGATGGTCAGCGGGAGATAGTAGATCAGGGGCTTGCCGCCCACTGCGATCTGCACTTTGGTTTTTTCGAGTTTCTGCGCACGAACGATGGCCGGAGCCATGCTCATGGCGCCGGCTGCGCCGGCGAGCTTGAGCAGATCACGACGAGTGACTGACATCGGTTGTCTCCTGTGTGCCGCCAGAAAGCGGCGAAAAGACAGACGGCCGGCATGACCGTCTGCTTCGGGGCTGGTGCACTTGCCAGCGCCTCAGGTACTGATTGCGCCGGTCTTTGCCAGCTCTTGAATCGCCGCTGCATCATACCCCAGCGACTTCAGCACGGCCTCGGTATGTTCCCCTAAACGCGGTCCCAACCAGCGCGTGCTGCCCGGTGTGAGCGACATCTTGGGCACGACAGCCGGCAGTTTGACGGGGCTACCATCCGGAAACCGATGTTGTTCGATCATTCCGCGGGCGAGAAACTGGGGGTCGCTGAACATATCCGCCACGCTGTAGATTTTGCTCACGGGCACATCCGCACGTCGCAGTTGGCTCAGCGCCTCATCGATGGTCTGTCTATCGCACCAGGCCTGGATGGCGCCATCGATTTCGGCCGCCCTTCGCGCGCGGCCATCGTTGTGCACCAGGTCCGGATCGCGCGCAAGATCCTCGCGTCCGATGGCAAGCATCAGGCGATGAAAGATCGCGTCACCGTTACCGGCAATCACAATATTCTGCCCATCGGCGGTGGTATAGGTGTTCGACGGCACGATGCCTGGCAAGGCCCCGCCTGTACGTTCGCGGATCACGCCGGCCACGTCATACTCCGGGACGAGGCTTTCCATGACGTTGAAGACGGACTCATAGAGGGCCACATCGATCATCTGGCCTTGTCCTGACTGACACTCTTCGCCCGTCTTGCCATTCCAGCGCCCGCCCGTGGCATCACGGTGCCGCAACGCCATCAGGGCGCCTATTACGCCATGCAGCGCAGCCAGGGAGTCACCGATGGAAATCCCCACGCGCAAGGGCGCACGGTCAGGATGGCCGGATACGTAGCGCAGCCCGTCCATGGACTCTCCTATCGCGCCGAAGCCAGGTTGGTCGCGCATCGGCCCCGTTTGCCCATAGCCGGATAAACGCACCATGATGGTCGCCGGGTTGATGGAACACAGATCCTCATAACCCAAGCCCCATTTCTCGAGGACGCCGGGACGATAGTTCTCGATAATGATATCGGCCTCTAAGGCCAATTGACGCGCAATCTCGCGGCCCGAGCATCTTTCAGGTTCACAGGCTGATCGATTGTTTGTTGCGGGCCTGTACCGTCCACCAGAGCGAGTTGCCCTCGTGCAGATGACGCCAGCTACGTATCGGATCGCCACCTCCCTGCCCGTGCTGGTCTGGCGGCGTTTCGACTTTGATGACGTCGGCGCCGAATTCGCCAAACATGCGCGCGGCAAAAGGGCCTGCAATGAGCGTGCCCAATTCGAGCACCTTCATGCCTTTCAAGGCTGACATTTGTCTCTTCCACCCGACTGTTTATTGCTATGGGCCACGATCGCCCAGCAGGCCAGCGATCACGGTCAGGCAGAACGAAAAACCCGGGCGCAACGCCTCAGGTCGAGCGGCGCTCCATCAGTGCCCAGGCGATGGTACCGGCATCCACGTACTCAAGCTCGCTGCCCGCGGGAACGCCACGCGCCAAGCGGGTGACTCTCAACCCCGATCGGCCAGCGCCTCGCCCAGAAAATGGGCGGTCGTCTCGCCTTCGGCGGTGAAGTTGGTCGCCAGGATGACCTCCTGGACCGTCCCGTCGGAGGCCCGGTCCAGCACGCGCTGAAAATCCAGCGCCCGCGGCCCCACACCCTCGAGCGGCGCAAGCCGCCCCATTAATACATAGTACAGGCCACGATAGCCATGGCTGGACTCGATGACATTCTGGTCGGCAGGCGTTTCGACGATGCACAACTGTGTCGCATCACGCTTGGGGTTGGCGCAGATAAGACAGATTTCGTCTTCAGTGAAGCTGTTGCAACGCGAGCAATGGCGCAGGTTCTGCACGGCGCCGGCCAGAGCCCGTCCGAGCAGATCCGCCCCCTGCAGATCATGCTGCAGGAGGTGATACGCCATGCGTCGGGCCGAGCGCGCGCCCACACCAGGCAGGCGCCGCAAGGCCTCGATCAACGCCCGTAGCGGCTCGGCTTCCGGAAGCGAATTGTCCATCAGGACGGCTCGCCTCAGAACGGCAGCTTCATGCCCGGAGGCAGGGGCAGGCCAGCGGTCAGGGAGGACATCTTTTCTTGCGAGGTTGCCTCGGCTTTGCGCAACGCGTCGTTCAACGCGGCGGCAACCAAGTCCTCGAGCATGTCTTTGTCATCGGCCAGCAGGCTGGGGTCGATGGCCACGCGTTTGACGTCGTTGCGGCAGGTCATGGTCACCTTGACCAGGCCACCGCCGGCGGCACCTTCGACCAGGATATCGGCCAGGGCTTCCTGGGCCTTTTTCATGTTTTCCTGCATTTGCTGGGCTTGGCGCATGAGGCCGGCCAGTTGTCCTTTCATCATGGTGAGTTTTTCCTTGGGGAATAGGGGAAACGCCGGCCTCAAGCGGCCGGCGGCTCGACGGCGCGCACCGAATTCGGCACGACGTGTCCGCCAAAATCATTAACCAGTGCCTGCACGAAGGGATCGACGGCGACGGCCTCTTCGGCAGCCTGCTGACGCGCCGCGCGCTCGATGCGCGCGACGGCGTGCGCCGTGCCATCGCCCGTGTGGCCGACCTCGATCTCCAGCCGCAAGCCCTGGCCGAAATGTTCGCACAATACCGTTTGCAACCGTACCCGGCTCTCGCTCTCGGCCAGCGTGCGCACGGCAACGCGCAACATCACCGCGTCGCCCTGGACGCCGGCCCATTCGCTCTGGCGCGCCAACTCGGCTGCCAGCCCGGTGACAGGCAAGCGCGCGGCCAGTTCGGGCCAGGTCTGCGGCGACATGTCACTCAGTCGTGAGCGAGGCTGGCGCGGCGTGCGCGCCGGCCTGGCTGCTGCGGCGGCTCGCGCAGCGGCAGCCGGCGCCGGCGCCGGTTCGCTTGCCAGGGTCTCGAAATCGTCATCCGGATCGAGGGTGTAGGCCTGGGCTGGCGCATACCCGCCTTCGGCATCATCCGGGATGGACTCGTCCACCCAGGACGGCGGCCCCTCTTGGTCAAGATCTGGCGCGGCCTCGGGTGATGCTGCAACCTGGGGTTGGTTCTGGCCGGCCACGGCCGTGACGACGGCCGCTTCCTGTGCGGGGTTATCTTCCCAGGGCGGCACCGGCGTTGCCGCAGAGGGCGCGCTGTGCGCCAGCGCCACCGACGACGGCCGGGGCTCGGCGGCAACGGCAGGTTCGGCATCGGGTGCGATGGGGTCAGCAGGGGTAACCGACGATGCGGTTACGGCAGGCACCGCCGCCTGCACGGCTGCAACGGCAGGCGTCTCAACCGGCGCGGCGTCTGCCGCCACCGTAGCAGGCGCCGCCGCAGCCACGTCGTGGGTCAACGCTGGCTGGGGTGCGGTACGTGGTGCTTCGCGCTGCGTCGCCGGCCCCGCCTCGCCATTGAGGGCAAGCATGCGCAGACAGGCCATGACGAACCCGGCGTACTCGTCCGGCGCCAGGCTGAGTTCGCTGCGGCTATGCACGGCAACGGAATAGAAAAGCTGGACCGCATCGGGATGCAGGCTTGCCGCCAGGCGCGCGATATCCTGCCCGAGGGGGTCGTCGGCCGGGGTGACGCCGCTGACACGTTGCTCGATCGCGATGCGCGAGAGCAGCACGGCGAAATCCGCCAGCGCGCCAGCATAGGACAAACCACGGGTAGCAAGCTCATCGGCCACGGCCAGCACGCCGCGGGCGTCCCCCGTGGCCAGGGCATCCAACAGGCGCACCAAATGGCGCTGATCAATGGTGCCCAGCATGCCGCGCACCGCGTCTTCGGTCAGATTGCCTGCGCTGTAGGCAATCGCCTGATCCGTCAGGGACAGGGCGTCGCGCATGGAACCCGAAGCAGCTTGCCCGATCAGGCGCAGGGCGGGCACCTCGAAGCCGATCTGCTCTTGACCGAGCACCGCCTGCAAATGGCCCACGATGGACTCGGGCGGCATCTGCTTGAGATTGAATTGCAGGCAGCGCGACAGTACGGTGACCGGGATTTTCTGTGGATCCGTCGTGGCCAGGATGAACTTGACGTGCGGCGGCGGCTCTTCGAGGGTCTTGAGCATGGCGTTGAACGCATGCCCGGTGAGCATGTGGACTTCGTCGATCATGTAGACCTTGAAACGCCCCGCTCCCGGTGCATACACCGCCTGCTCGAGCAGTTGCGTCATCTCCTCGACGCCTCGGTTGGAAGCCGCGTCAAGTTCGAGGTAGTCGACGAAACGGCCAGCATCGATCTCCGTGCACGCACGGCACACGCCACACGGCTTGGAGGTAATGCCGGTTTCGCAGTTGAGGGATTTGGCGAGGATACGCGACAGCGTGGTCTTGCCCACGCCACGTGTACCGGTAAAAAGCCAGGCGTGGTGCAAACGCTGGGTGTCCAGGGCATGCGTCAATGCGCGCACGACGTGATCCTGGCCAACCAGGGTATCGAAGGATCGCGGACGCCACTTGCGGGCCAGAACCAGATAAGTCATGCGGGGATTGTAGAGCCTGATGAGCCAGCCGGCGTCAGAACACGACGATAACGACCATGGGTCGGAAACAAAAAGGGCGCCGCGCAGAGAACCAGTCCAATGACCGACATTCCGTACGCGGCGCCCCTTTTGGGAAAACCGGGAGGCGAGCCTTACTCCGGCACTGGCCCTAAACGACTATGGCTGCTTCGTTCCCGACCTGACCAGGTTCACCGTCGAACCATGCGAAGGGGCCCGCCAGCCCGCATTCTATCAGAGCCGATGAAAGCCTGCTTTGGGAGGCGCCGGGGTGAGCAAACACCCACTGCGCCGCCTGCCATCGCCTTGCGCGCCCGCCGGACACAGCGACCTTCGCCACGGCGGCTGGGCCCACCCGGGCACGGGTCAGGCTCACAGCTCTATCCAGGCCTGGGCCCGGGGAAAGTAGAGCGCCGCACGGGCGGGCCGCCCATCCAGAGCGGTGACCTGAGCACAATAGCGTTTGAGCTGCTCGGCGTGGCGCAACCGCATGCGTTGGGAAAAATGGGCGGCCGTCTCACCGGCCAAGGCCTGGCCGGTTTTGTAATCCACGATGAGCCAGCCATCCTCGATGCTCAAGGCCAAGTCGATGACGGACACCCGGCCTGCGGCATCGATGAGCGGCCACTCGCGCCGCGCGCGAGACTGGCGCAATAGCCACAGCCCCTTTTCGTGCGTCAATGTAGCTTGCAGGGTCTGCAGTACGGCCTCGGCAGCGCTATCGGCCTGGCTATCGGGGATACCGGCACGGGTCAACTGCCGCCGCATGGCCGGCAGATGCTCGCGCAGGCGCCGCGCATCCCAGAACTCGCCACCCTCCTCTCCCATCCGCGCAAGCCATGCATGCGCCAGCGTCCCGACGGCAGCCTCGTAGCCCGCTTCCAACTGCCAGGCCGGATGCTCCGCATCGGCGGCCAGGCCCGCCACCTGCGCGTTGCGCCGGGGTGTGGCGGCCAGCTCGGCCACACTCGCGTCGTCCAGACGCATCAAGGCCCCCCCCTGCCAGGCCGGTATACCGCCAGCGTCAGGTTGGGGATCGGCCTGTGGTGACGGCGCTTGCCCTGCATCGACGTAGGGCCAAAGCCTTGCAAGCAGGCTGGAGGCGGCCGGCACCCGCAGCCCCTTTTCTTCGTCGATCGCGACGCTGCCGATCAGGTGCAGGCGTTTGCGGGCGCGCGTGGCGGCTACATAAAGCAGACGATCGGTTTCATAGGCGGCGCGGCGCGCTTCGCGCGCGCCCAGGTAGCGCGAGATCGGGTCGGCCTCGATATCGGCGCGCGCCTTGATCGGCCCCATGAGCACCCGCCCATTGTGGTGTTCGAACCGCACGAGCGGCGCCTGATCGCCACGCGGCACCCGATGCAGGCCATAAAGAATGACGCTGTCGAACTGCAGCCCCTTGGACTTGTGCATGGTCATGATCTCGACCGCTCCCTGCTCGCCTTGCACGTCGGGCGCGGCAAAAAGGCGCGCGACAGCGGTATCGAAAGCCGCGGTATCCAAGCCTCCATGAGGGGCGAGCCGCTCGACCAATTGGAACAGGCTTTCGGCATCGGCCGCCGCCCCCACGCCGGTATACAGACCTGCGCCTCCCAGCGCTTGCCAAGTACTCTGCAGCCAGGCAGCCAGCGGCCAGGTGCCGGAATCATTGCCCCGATCGAGCAAGATGGCCGCCACGCGCGACAGCCGCGCATATTCTTCGGGTGCCAGGCAACGCCGAGCCACCGCACTGCCAGACTCTGACGGCGCATCGAACAAGCCGGCCTGAGGGGAGGCGGCCACCGGTTCGGCCAGGGCCTGGCGCAAGACATCCGGCACCGGCGCGCGGTGATCCTGACCAAACAGGCGTTGCAGGCTCTCGAGGGTCAGCCCGCACCAAGGCGCGCGCAGCACGGACAGCCAGGCCATGCGATCCGCCGGATGCGTGAGCGCGCGCAACAATTGCACCAGATCGGCCACCACCGGACGCAGGCGCAAGGGCACGAGTTCAACCGCTCGGCTCGGGATGTCCTCCTGAGCAAGCCGGCGCGACAGACTGCCCAGATGCGAGCGCGCCCGGACCAGAATGGCCACCGGATGCGCACTGCCGGCATGTTCGAGCAGGGCGGCGCGAGCCAATGCCACGGCAATGTCTTCGGCAGCGGCTTCGCCTGACGCCCGATCTGCGGTGCCCCAGGCCGGATGGAAACTCACTGCCGCGCCATCGAGCGGGGGGTGAAACGCGGCCGAAGGGCTGTAACGGATGGCGCCGGCCACCGCGTCGTTGTCACGCGGCAGCAGATCGCCGAATGCCCGGTTGACCCAATCGACGACACCTCCCTGCGAACGGAAGTTATCGGTCAACCGGAGAAATTCCAGCGGCAACTCGCCTACGCCGTGTTCCGTCGCGCCGAGGAAAAGACCCACTTCCGCCTTGCGAAAGCGGTAGATGGACTGCATGGGGTCGCCCACCAGAAACAGCGTATGACCATCGCCCGGCTGCCATCCGGAGGTGAGCGTGGTCAGCAAATCGATCTGCGTCTGACTGGTGTCCTGGAACTCGTCGACCAACAGATGGCTGATGGACGCGTCGAGCTTGAGCAGCAACTCACCGGGATCATCGGCATCGCCCAATGCGCGTTGGGCCCGCTGGGCGATTTCGATGAAATCGACCTCGCCCGCATCAGCGAAGACTTTCTGCAACTGCCCGACCGCCAGAGCCAGCGTCACCAGTTGCGAGCTGAGCACTTCCCATTGCCCGTCACTGAAGTGCGCCTCGGGCATATCGACGACTGAGGCCAGACGCGCGATCCAGGGCTCATCGCCGCTGAACCCCGAGAGCCATTGCACAAACGCGTCCTTGTGCGCGCATTTGGCCGGGAATCCCAAGGTTTTGTTGACGCCTTTGGGACTGCGCAAGGAGCCCGCTCCCGTGAGCAACAGATGGCATAGCGCCCGCCAGCGCGGCAGGGCGTCGGCGTCGGCCGGCAATGGGCCCTGCCAGTCCAGCAAGGGATCCAGGCGCCTGTCCTGGCTTGCCGCGAGTTCGGCGGCGGCCTGCCGCGCCAGGCTGCACAGGTCAGCGTCGAATCCGCGCGGCATGAGGCTGCACACGGTCGCCAACTCGCTGGACAGCGTCTGGGCAAGGTGGGATTGCAGCCGCTCCCGGTCCAGACCATGGGCCAGCAACGGCAGCCATTGATCACGTTGACCCAGCATATCGGCAATAGCCTGCTCGGCGGCTGCGACATCGACGTCCAGATGGGCCAGCAGATTGACGATGGACTCATGCTCGCCGGCCAGCGCCAAGGTCGCGCGGGCGGCGGCTTCGTAAAGGGCACGCGCGTCATCGGCGATTTCAGGCATGCCGCCCAGCCCTGACAGCCAAGGCATGCCCCGCACCAGTCCGGCGCAGAACGAATCAATGGTGCGAATGGCCAGGCGGGCCGGATGCCGCAAGACCTGCCAGTCCATTTCGGCATCGCGCTCAAGGGCGGCACGCGCCAGTTGCCAACTGCGGCGCTCATGTTCGGCCTGCGGCTCGGGGCCTTTGCCTCGGGCGAGTTTTTCCAGGACTCGCGCATGCATCTCGGAGGCGGCTTTGCGCGTGAACGTGATGGCAACGATCTCCTCGGGCTTTCTGACCGTGGACAGCAGGGCCAGAATGCGGTCTGTCAGCAGCTCGGTCTTGCCCGAGCCAGCAGGCGCCTGGACGATGAAGGAGGTTTGCGGGTCCAGCGCGCGCAAACGCGCGGCGTGGTCTTGGGGTTGGCGATCGCTCATGGTTCAGGCCTCATCCACATCCAGATCCAGGCGCAGAAACGGCATGGCATCACAGTATTTAAGATCGTCGCGCCCCCAGGCCACATTGGGCGCGTGGCCACGCGCGTACTCATTGGCCAGGTTCTCGATGGCGGCGCGCCAGCCGGCCAGAATCTCCGCCCAATTGCGCCCGGCAAACGCCTCGCTGTCGGCCGCCAGGTGCACCCCCTCCATACCGAGGTCTTCCTCGGCCAGCCCCTGTGCTCCCACGTTGCGCGCATGAATCTGCCCAAGCAGCAGTCCCACCACGTGCGTATCCGGCGCATCGCCGGCCAGCACCGCGGCATAAAACGGCAACTGCAGATTGATGGGCCGGGCCCGCGCCCAATCCGACTCGGGACGAGCCTGCCCCGATCCCGTCTTGTAGTCGAGAATCACCGCGCGGCCGTCGGCGAGCCTGTCCATGCGGTCCAGGCGTAGCTTGAGCGACAAGGGGCCGTGCCGCCAGCGATGGTCGGCCTCCAGCCCGGCCACGACAAAGGGCAGTCGCCGGGCCTCCAGCGCCATCCAGCGCGCCAGCACTGACTCGGCCCGCGTGCATTCAAGAGCGCGCAAGGCAGGCGCATAAGCAACCAACGTTTCGTCGGCAGCCTGCTCCACGGCCTCGTGCAAAAGTGGCGCCAGACGCGCCTGGCTCATGGCCAGGTGCAAGGCCTCCTGGTCGGGCAGCAGGCGCCAGGCCAGCTCCAACGCCCGATGCAGGAACTGCCCGCGCACATTCTGGGCTGCGGCCTGCGCATAGGGCGCAAGCTCCCGGGCACCCAGACGATGTCGGACAAACGCCCACAGCGGATTGCGCGCCTGCGTATCGAGGACATCGATCCCCCCGGTGCTGTCGCCCGCACTGTCCAACGGCGGCCCCGACTCATCGATCAGGCTCTGCTGGAGCCAGACATGCTCGAGACCGTCGCCGCCCATATCGGCAACGCGCAAGGGCGCCTCGGCGATCAGCGGTGATGGGCGCAGCTCACGCTCGCCTTCATGCTCGGCGCAGCTGACGACCAGTTCAGGTGCGCAAGCGCGTAAGGCTTCGTAGATGTTTTCGGCCCATTCGCGTTCGCGCTCGGGCGTGGCGCGCGGCGCACCGGCCTGGCGCAGCACACTCAATGGCAAGAACGGATTGGGCTTGGGCGAGGCGGGCAGCACCTCATCGGTCAGTCCCAATATCCAGACACCATCCCAACTGCCCCCTCGGCTTCCAGCAACCCGAGAACGTCAAGCCTGGCGCGTGGATCACGCTGAGGCTGAAAACTGCCTGCACGCGCCGCGCTGATCAACAACCGGACGGCGCCACGGCCGTTGAGCGGACCTGCCGCCGGGGCCAACGCGGCGAAATCGCCCAAAAGCTCGCCCAAGGCACCCAGCACCTGGTAGCCCACACTGTCGACCGCCTGCTCACCCGGAAACCCCAGCGCCTTGAGGGCTTCGCGCATGCGAGGCGCCCACACATCGCAGGAGGCGCGTGTGGGTCCGTCGCGCCAGATTTTCATCGCGGCCTCCCAAGCCTGCGCCAGACGGGGCTGTACTGCAGGTCGCTGCGCCAGGAGGCTTCGGTCACGTCGATACGGCCGAGGCGGCGCCAACGTGCATCCAGCGCGGCGTGCCGCTCGCCGCGGTCACCCGCGCAGTGCCCGGCCAGCATGGCCGCCCCCAATACGGGCACGGCCACTTTGCCTGCGCTGCCCATTTCCGCTACGGCCTGCAGCCAGGCCAGTGCGGCACGCAAGGCCGGCCACTCGATCAAGGAGCGGCCGACGGCCACGTTAAACGGCAGTTCGGCCTGGCCAGGCTCACCTTGCAAGGCCTGCATCAATACACGACGGGCGAAAGGCGCCTCGCTTTCGAGCTGCGACGAGACGATGGCGTAGCGGCCTGCGGGGTTCTCGCGCAAGCGGCACGCCGCCCAGGCTGCTGCAGCGCGCCATTCGGCGCCGTGATCAGCCACCAGAACGCGCTCGGGATGTGCTCGTTCACGCTGGCCCTCGCGCCAGACGAGCAAGACCGCCCCTCCTTCCTCCAGGGCAGCCAACAGGCGGGCAAAGCGCGGCGAAATCTCACCAAAACCGGCCAGCACGACGCGCTCGGGCGGCATCAGCTCGCCCGCTCGCAGCGCTCGCAGCACCCGCTCGTAGCCCTGATTGGCATCATCGGCATCGAGGTCGGCCAACAGACTGCGGTAGCGCTCACGCCAGCGCGCAAAACCCCGATATTCGTCCGTCATAGCAGACTCGGGCACATCGAGACGCCACTCATTGCACAGCATGTCGGCATCCATGGCCAACCGGGCAGCCTGATCGATGTCGAGCAACTCGCGCTCGGCCTCCTCGCGCTGAATGGCTTCACGCCATACCAGTTGCGCGGCAAAGCCGCCCAGTCGGTAAGCGGGCAGCTCGGCATGCACGGTGAAGGACAACTCATCGGCGGCGCTGGCCAACCAGGCTGACAGCGGCAGAATACGGGGCAGCTCGCTGACCTGACGATCGGCCCGCAGCCGCGCGGCCAGCTCAAGCGTCAGGCGACGCGACAAGCGATTATTGACAGTCAGCACCAGCGTGCCGGTGCAAGGCAGATCACCGAGTTGCGACGTGTCGCAGGCGGGCAATTGGGCGAGAGAGGTCATGCGCGGCGGACCGACGGATTCGATTACCCGAAGGATAGCCTGCCTGCTGCCGCATCAGAAGCCGCACAGCGCCGTGACATTCTCCCAACTCAACCGCATCTGCGGCGAAAGATAACCGGCAAAGCCCAGCGCCAGCACGGCGACCAGGGCCAGGCCGCCCACCCAGCGCGGCCAGCGCGCCTTCATGCCGCAGCACCGATGACGCGTTCGCGTACCGGCAGGCAGAGCACCATGGCCAGAAGCGCCAGCGCCAGCCCCATCCACCAGACGCCGTTATAGCTGCCGGTATGCGCGTACACATAACCGCCCAGCCAGACACCGGTGAAACTGCCGATCTGGTGAAAGAGAAACGCGATACCCGACAACGTCGCGGCGAACCGCAGCCCGTAGATCTCGCCGATGAGGCCCTGCGTCAGCGGCACGGTGCCCAGCCAGAAAAGCCCCATCCATGCCGCGAAGACATAGAGAACCAGCGGGGTGAGCGGCAGCGCCAGCACCAGCACAATGCCTATGGCCCGCAAGCCGTAGAGTGCCGCCAACAACCATTTCTTGCTGTAGCGCCCACCTAACTTGCCGGCATAAAACGAGCCGAAGACATTGAACAGACCGATCAGGGCAAGGGTGGTCGCGCCATAGCTGGCGTTGAGCCCCGCATCGGATACGAAAGCCGGCAGATGCAGCGTGATGAAAGCCGTGTGGAAACCGCAGACGAAATAGCTCCACGACAAAAAGTGAAACGAGGGATGCGTCAGCGCCTGGCGCACGGCAAAACCCAGCGTCTGCGTCCCCGTGTGCGCCTGCGGTTTGCCCCGCAGAAACCAGGCCAGGGGCAGCGCCGCGGCTACCAGCAACGACAGCAGCCACAATGCGCCCGTCCAATTGAGGTGCGTGATGGCGAATTGGCCACCCGGCACCACCAGAAACTGGCCGAGCGAACCACCCGCGCTGGCAATCCCCATGGCAGTGCTGCGGTAGGCGGGCGGGACCGCGCGGGCAATGACGGGCAGAATCACCGGAAATGTCATGCCAGCCTGGCCCAGACCGACCACGACACCACTCATGAAGCACAGGGTGAACGGATCGGCCGCATAGCGGGTGCCCAGCATGCCGCAAAAGTACAGCAGTGCGCCCAGGACCACCGTACGACCGGAACCATAACGGTCCGCCATGATCCCCATGAAAATACAGGACACGCCCCACACCAGGTTCTGCAAGGCGAAGGCGAAGGAAAAGAGCTCCCGCCCCCAGCCATGCGCCAGCCCCATGGGCTGCATGAACAGCCCAAACGTGGCGCGCACGCCCATGGCCAACAGCACCACCACCGTGCCAGCCACGATCGTGCGCACGGATACTGCTTCTGATGTATTCGACATGGCAGTCGGATTGTCTCGAGTAAACACCTGGCGTCGTTGCGCCATGTTATGAAAGTCCGCCATGCCTGGCATCGCGGTAACGCCGCTGTCGGCGCCAGAGACGAATAATAGACCTCGCCTCGTGAAGCGAAAAGCCGCTGCAGCAATGCTAGAATGCCGGTCTTTCCTCTCGTGCCACCATCGAAAACCAAGGCTTTTCAAGCACTTGAGTTTTCTGGCTGGCTGCTCGAGCAAGTACTCGCCGTAGTTAAATGGATATAACCGGCCCCTCCTAAGGGTCAATTGGTGGTTCGATTCCACCCGGCGAGGCCAACTACCGTCCTCGTGCTGCCGAGGCTCCGCGTACCGCCTGCGTCGACTCGCTCCGATTCCCCCACGCTATTGCGCCTGTTGCAGGACAAATTGGTATACGCTCGCGCAACGGGGGCGCCACGCCAATGCGTCCCCGGTTTTTTATGGCAAATAACCGCAATGCCCTCTTGCGCGCAAGTTCAAATTGCTGTTTAAATTTGGCCCGTAAACCCATAATTCACTTGGTTTTTTTCTAGTCTTATCCTAGATGTGACCGGGTTGTACTTTCATACAGACAGATAAGGCCTGTAATCATGGCATTTCCCTGGATACGCGCGCTCGCATCGGCATTCGCCCCCCTGGCGCTGGCCGTCGCGACCCTGCACTCGGCCAACGCCCTGGCGGCCAAGCCGGCGGATCCCTGCAAGACCAACGCCAAGTCCGCCGAGTGCAAGGCGGCCAAGAAAAAAGCGGCCAGCGCCAGCAAAAGCGCCAGCACCAAAAAGACAACCAGCAAGGTCAGTAGCAAGACGGCTTCCAAGACCTCCGCCAAGACGACCTCTCAAGCAAAAAAGAGCAGCGCGGCAAAAACCGCCTCGAGCAAGAAGACGACGACTCGGGCCAAGACCCGCGCCGTCAGCAGTGCAGCGCTGCCGGCAGCGGCAGCCTCCCCGGCCGCGGAAGCGCGCGCCCTGCGTTCGTCCACCGCCTATGTCCAGGATCTCGAGACCTCGACGGTGCTGTTTGCCAAGAACGAAAACGTTGTGCGCCCGATCGCCTCCATCTCCAAACTGATGACCGCGTTGGTGGTAGTGGATGCCAACCAGCCGATGAACGAGATCATCGAGGTCACCGACGAAGACGTCGATACGCTCAAGCACACGACCTCGCGCCTGCGCGTCGGTACCCGCCTGTCGCGAGGCGACATGCTGCATCTGGCCCTCATGTCCTCCGAAAACCGCGCCGCCCACGCACTGGGCCGCAATTATCCGGGCGGGCTGAGCGCCTTTGTGCAGGCCATGAATGCCAAAGCCCGTTCGCTGGGCATGATCAACACGCACTTCATCGAGCCCACGGGTCTGTCGAGCGAGAATGTCTCGTCACCCCATGATCTGGCCCGGCTGCTGCGCGCGGCCGCGCAACGCCCGTTGATCCATCGCTACTCCACCGACACCGAATACGATGTGGAGATCAACAAGCGCACCCAGACCTTCCGCAATACCAACCTGCTGGTGCGCAAGCCCGATTGGGATATCAAGGTGTCCAAAACGGGGTTCATCAACGAAGCGGGCGAGTGCCTGGTCATGCTGGCACGCATCAATGGCCGCGACATGGCCATCGTGCTGCTGGACTCCCAAGGTAAGTTTTCGCGTATCGGTGATGCGGTGCGCATTCGCCGCATCCTGCAAAGCGATGTGGCGATGCTCTGATCCGCATCCCGTCAACGGCCGCCGAAAGCGGCCTTTTTTGGTTGCGACAGAGTGGACCAAGAGGCGCGCTCCTCAGCCGTGCGCTAAGGCGTCGTCGCTAGGATCAGTGTCCTTTACTCCAAGCCGACGCTGACGGTCTTGGCATCCAGCAATGCGACGAGCACCTGCGGGGCGATACCCACGAGATAGCCGCGCCGCCCGCCGTTGATATAGACCTCGGGATAAGCCAGGATGCTTTCTTCGACATAGACCGGCATCCGCTTGCGCGTGCCGAACGGCGAGGTGCCACCGACCTGATAACCGGAGTGCCGCTGCGCGACGTCGGGCTGACAGGGGCTGACTTTCTTCAAACCGGCCTGACGCGCAAGGTTCTTGGTCGAGACCTCGCGGTCGCCATGCATGATGACCACCAGGGGCCGAGCGGCCTCGTCTTCCATGACGAGGGTTTTGACCACCGCGTGCGGATCCAAACCCAGTTGCCGGGCCGCCTCACCCGCGCCGCCATGATCGACGTAGTCATAGGTATGCTCGGTGAATGCCACGTTGTGCTGCTTGAGCAATTGGGTGGCGGGGGTCTCGGAAACGTGTCGGGATTTGCTCATGAGATAAGGGCGCCTAGGCGCGCGGATGGTGGACGGCGTGCAGCGACTTCAGCCGCTCTCGCGCCACATGGGTATAGATCTGGGTGGTGGAAATATCAGCGTGCCCCAACAGTAACTGCACCACCCGCAGGTCTGCGCCGTGGTTGAGTAAATGGGTAGCAAAGGCATGCCGGAGAGTATGCGGCGACAGCGGCGCCTGCACATCGGCCAGCCGGGCATACTTTTTGACAAGCTGCCAGAACGCCTGGCGCGACATGGCTTCGGCTCTGCTGGTGACAAAAAGCGCATCCGCCACGCGCGCGCCCGCCAGTTCAGCGCGTGCCTGACTCAGATAGCGTTGCAGCCAATGCGCAGCCTCGGCGCCCAGCGGCACCAGCCTGTCCTTGCCGCCCTTACCCTGCACCACGCGCACCACGGCATCGCTCAAACTGACATCCAGAGTCTTCAAGCCGACCAGCTCGGACACGCGCAAGCCCGTGGCATACAGCGTTTCGAGCATGGCGCGATCGCGCAGACCCCGCGCGGTGTCCAGGTCGGGAGCCGCCAACAAGGCTTCGACTTGCGCCTCCGACAGAGTCTGGGGCACGCGCAGCGGCTGTTTGGCGGCCTCCAGTGTCAGGCAGGGGTCGGCGGCCGCGCGCTTCTCGCGCAACGCCCAGGCATAGAAGCGGCGCAACGTCGCCAACCTGCGGTTGGCCGTGGTGGGGCGGCTGTCTTCATGACGCTGCGCAAACCAGGCTTCAATGTCTGCGCCGCCTGCCGCGCACAGATCGCCCCCGGTCGACAGCCCCGATGCGGGCGACTGCAACCACCGAGCAAACGCGCTGAGGTCGCGCCGGTAAGCCGCCAGCGTATTGGCGGCCAGGCCATCTTCGAGCCAGATGGCATCGATGAAAGCGTCGATATCGGGCTGAGCAACGAGAACAGGGGTTTCCGGCATGTCAGGCAAGTGAGGGTGGACGAGAGGCTAAGGGTTACGCGCGGCCTCGTGCGCGGCGGTCGCCTTGAGCCAGACTTCGAAGGCCTTGAGCGCGCCCGACCGTTCGCTGTGCTGAGGGTAGCCGAAGTAATAGCCCTGGCTGACCTGTAAAGCCTGCGGCGCCGGCATGACCAGCGTGCCGGCATCCAGTGCCGGCTGTGCAAGAAAACGCGGCATCAGGCCCACCCCGAGACCCGCCTGGACGGCGGCCATCACCATGGTGAAGAGTTCATACCGCGGCCCATAGACGTGTCCATTGGCGCCATACCACTGGCGCCAGGCATCTGGCCGCGAAGCCAGATGCAGATGCGTCATACCCGCCAACGCCGCGGCATCTTGCTCGCCTACCCCCTCAAGCAGTCCCGGCGCGCATACCGTCACCAGCTCGCGCTCGGGAAACAGCAGCACGCCCTTGGTGCCTGGCCAGACGCCATCGCCATGGTAGAGCGCACCATCGAAGGGGTGGTCCTTGAATTGGAACGGCAGCGTGCGCACCGAGAGACTGACGGAAATATCGGCATGGGCCTGCTGAAAATCCGCCAACCGCGGGATCAACCAGGTGGTGGCCAGGGTGGGCACCACCGCGATGTGGATGCTGCGGCCCATGCCGGTGCGGCTGACCAATCCAAAAGTGTCCTTCTCGATCTGATCCAGGTGATGGCGGATGCGCCCGGCATACTCGGCTCCCTGATCGGTCAGAACGATGCGCCGCCGCACGCGGGTAAACAGTTGCACGCCCAACCGGGACTCCAGGCTGGCGACCTGGCGATAGACCGCGCTGTGCGTCAGGGAAAGCTCCTCGGCTGCCCGTGAGAAGCTGCCCAGACGCGCCGAGGCCTCGAAAGCCTGCAAGGCGCTCAGATTGGGAATGCCGTTTCTCATATTTGCTCATCCATCCTGCATGTCACTTCGGGCAGACCCGGCTAGGCGCGGCACGCGCCGGCCTATAGGCTTACCTCCGGCTCTGGCCTGCCTGGCCGATGTTGCGGCGCAGCAGGGCAAGCTAGTGCCGGCAGCTCACTATCATGTGCAATTTTATCAATTGCCTTGTGCAAGTCTGGAACATTATTCTGGCGCGATATTCCTGCTAAACCCAATTATGAACACCCAATCCTCCGCGTCGTCCTCCGCCTCTGTCAAAGGCTCCCGCATGGGCGGCCACATTCTGGTCGATCAGTTGTTCGCCCACGGTGTCAAGCACGTCTTCTGTGTGCCTGGCGAGAGCTACCTGGCCGTGCTGGACGGACTGCATGATGCCAGCATAGAAGTCACTGTCTGCCGTCAGGAAGGCGGCGCAGCCATGATGGCCGACGCCCACGGCAAGCTCACGGGCGAGCCGGGCATCTGCATGGTTACCCGCGGTCCGGGCGCGGCCAATGCGCTGGCTGGCATCCACATCGCCAAGCAGGACTCCTCCCCGCTGATTCTTTTCGTCGGGCAGATCGAACGCGGCATGCGCGAGCGCGAAGCCTTCCAAGAGATGGATTACCGCGCCGTCTTCGGCACCCAGGCCAAGTGGGTCACGGAGATCGATCAAGTCGAACGCATTCCAGAATTGATCTCGCGCGCTTTCCATGTTGCCACCTCGGGGCGCCCCGGCCCGGTCGTCATCGCCCTGCCCGAAGACATGCTGGTCGAAATGGCGGATGTGCCCGATGCACCGCATTACGAAGTCATCGACGCCGCGCCCGCGTCCGACCAGATGGACACGCTCACGCAGATGCTGGCCAGCGCCCGCAAGCCGGTCGCCATTCTGGGCGGCACCCGGTGGGATGCCCAAGCCGTCGCGCAGTTTGCTGATTTCGCCCGCGCCCACGCTCTGCCGGTGGGCGTGTCCTTCCGGCGCCAGATGCTATTTCCGGCCGACCACCCCTGCTACGTCGGCGACGTGGGGCTGGGCATCAATCCGGCGCTTCTGGCGCGTGTCCGCGAAGCCGACCTGATTCTTCTGGTGGGTGGCCGCATGTCGGAGAACCCCAGCCAGGCTTACACCCTGCTCGACATCCCGGTGCCGCGCCAGAAGTTGGTGCATGTGCATCCGGACAGCGCCGAGCTGGCCCGCGTCTACCGCCCCAATCTGGCCGTCAATGTGTCGCCGACGGCCTTCTGCGCGGCGCTGGCCAGTATCCCCGCGCCCGAGGCTGCCCCGTCCTGGGCGGCGGATACCGAACGCATGCGCCAGAACTACCTGGCCTGGAGCGACCCGTCCCAAATCAAGACTCCCGGCTCGCTGCAAATGGGCGAGGTCATGGCCTACCTGGAAGACGCGTTGCCTCCCGACGCCATCATGACCAACGGCGCCGGCAACTACGCCAGCTGGCTGCATCGTTTCCATCGCCATACCCGTTATGCAACGCAGTTGGCCCCGACCTCCGGCTCCATGGGCTACGGCCTGCCCGCCGCCGTCGGCGCCAAACGCATCTGGCCCGACAAGACCGTGATCTGCTTTGCCGGCGACGGATGCTTTCTCATGCACGGCCAGGAATTCGCCACGGCAGTGCAATACGACCTGCCCATCATCGTGGTGCTGGTGGACAACGGCATGTACGGCACCATCCGCATGCACCAGGAGAAGCACTACCCTGGCCGGGTGTCCGCCACACAACTGAAAAATCCCGATTTCGCCGACTACGCCCGCGCGTTTGGCGGCCATGGCGAACGCGTGGAGACGAGCGCCGAGTTCGGCCCTGCCTTCGAACGCGCGCGAGCCAGCGGCAAACCCGCCATCCTGCATTGCCTGATCGACCCCGAAACCATCTCGCCGTCGACCACCCTGGAAAAGATTCGCGCCGCTGCGCTTGAGGCCAAGGCCTGAGCGTTGCCGCCAATTTATATTTAAACTTAAATCATCCATACACTGGAGTACTGCATGTCCGCTACGCCCTCGTTTAACTGGGAAGATCCGCTGTTGCTGGATCAGCAACTGACCGAAGAAGAGCGCATGGTGCGCGATGCCGCGCAGGCTTACGCGCAGGACAAGCTCGCCACGCGCGTGCTCGAAGCCTTCCGCCATGAGAAAACCGATCCGGCCATCTTTGCCGAAATGGGCGAACTGGGACTGCTGGGCGCGACCATTCCCGCCGAGTACGGTGGTGCTGGCCTGAACTACGTCAGCTACGGCCTGATCGCCCGTGAAGTCGAGCGTGTCGATTCCGGCTATCGCTCGATGATGAGCGTGCAGTCCTCGCTGGTCATGGTGCCGATCAACGAGTTCGGCAGCGAAGAGCAAAAGCGTAAGTACCTGCCCAAACTGTCCGCAGGCGAGTGGATCGGCTGCTTCGGCCTGACCGAGCCCAACCACGGTTCTGACCCTGCAGGCATGGAAACCCGTGCCGTGAAGATCGACGGTGGCTACAAAGTCAGCGGCGCGAAGATGTGGATCACCAACTCGCCCATCGCCGATGTGTTCGTGGTGTGGGCCAAGTGCGTGGGCGGCGAGTTTGACGGCAAGATCCGTGGCTTCATCCTCGAAAAGGGCATGAAGGGCCTGTCGGCACCTGCCATCCATGGCAAGGTCGGCCTGCGCGCCTCGATCACCGGTGAAATCGTCATGGATGAAGTCGAGATCAGCGACGCTCAAATGATGCCCGGCGTCTCCGGCTTGCGTGGCCCCTTCACCTGCCTGAATTCGGCCCGCTTCGGTATCGCCTGGGGCGCGTTGGGCGCGGCCGAGGCCTGCTGGCACACCGCGCGTCAGTACACGATGGATCGCAAGCAATTCGGCCGCCCGTTGGCCGCCAACCAGCTGATCCAGAAAAAACTGGCCGACATGCAGACCGAAATCACGCTGGCCCTGCAAGGCTGCCTGCGTCTGGGCCGCATGAAGGACGAAGGCACTGCCGCCGTCGAAATTACGTCCATCATGAAGCGCAACTCCTGCGGCAAGGCTTTGGATGTCGCCCGTCTGGCGCGCGACATGCTTGGCGGCAACGGCATTTCCGACGAGTTCGGTGTGGCCCGCCATCTGGTAAACCTGGAAGTGGTCAACACCTACGAAGGCACGCACGACGTGCATGCACTCATCCTGGGCCGTGCGCAGACCGGCATTCAGTCTTTCTTCTAAGGCTGTCGGTTACTGGCACGACGCAACCCCAGGCCTGAGTGCCTGGGGTTTTGCATTGGCTTTGGCGCTCGTAAAGCCCGTGTTTCCGCATTATTAATAGCCGCGCCCGTCGTCTCTGTATACCGTGTAGTTTGGTCCCGCAGAGGACTCTACTCGAACAATCGGAGACACTATGCAGCTTTTTCGCCGTCTGGCCGCCCTCGCGGCTTGCTCGGTCGTTGCCAGCATCGCGACGGCCACCGCTCATGCCGCAGACGCCGGCGCCGACTGGCCTCAGCGCCCCGTTACGCTATACCTCGGCTTTCCGCCAGGGACCTCCACCGACATGGTGGCTCGCTTGTTGGGCGAACAATTCAGCAAACGCTGGGGGCAGCCTGTCATCGTCGAAAACAAACCGGGTGTCGGCGGCAGCTTGGGGGCGGCCACGGCGGCGCGCATGCCAGCCGATGGCTACACGCTGTTGCTGAGCGCCTCCGGCCCCATGAGCATCAATCCGCATGTCTACAAGAACGTGGGCTACGACAGCGCCACCAGTTTCGCGCCCATCACCCAGACCACCTGGCTGCCTTATGCGCTGGTCGTGCGCCCGGATTTCCAAGCCAAAAGCCTGCAGGAGCTCATCGCACTGGCTCGCAGCCAGCCTGGCAAGCTCACCTACGCAAGCACGGGCGTGGGCACCAATAGCCATCTCATCATGGCCATGCTTCAGGCCAAGACCGGCATGACATTGACGCACGTCCCGTACAAAGGCAGTTCGCAAAGCCAGGCTGATGTGCTGGGCGGCAACGTGGACATGACCTTTGACACCTTGGCCTCCGAGCTGCCCATGATCCAGAGCAAGCGCTTGATGCCGCTGGCCGTCAGCAAAGGCCAGCGCACCGATCTGGCGCCTGACGTCCCTACCGTGGCCGAGCAGGGTTTCCCCAATTTCGAGGTGGGCGCGTGGCTGGGACTGTTTGCACCGGCCGGCACTCCGGATGCCGTGGTGCGCAAGGTGTTCGACACCACCCAGCAGGTGATGAATGACCCAGCCGTCAGGCAGAAGATGATTACGCTCGGTTCCGAGGTGCGGCTCAGCCAAAGCCCCGAGGCGTTTGCTGCAATGATGCGGGATGACTATGCCATGTGGGGCAAAGTCGTAGAAGAAACAGGAGCAAAATCGCAATGAAACAGATGCAGAACGCCCTGGCGCAACGTGCGCCGGGGATATCCGATGTCGAGTGGAATACGCGCGTGGACCTGGCGGCCTGCTATCGCCTGATCGCTCTGTTTGGCATGAGCGATCTCATCTACAACCACATCACGGCACGGATTCCTGGCACTCGCGATGAGCTGCTGATCAACCCGTACGGTTTGATGTATGAAGAGATCACGGCCTCGAGCCTGGTGCGCATCGATATCGAAGGCAATGTGCTGCACAACGCAGACACGGAACTGGGCATCAACCAGGCCGGTTATGTGATCCATAGCGCCGTGCATGGCGCGCGCCATGACGTGGGCTGCGTCATCCACACCCATACGCGTGCCGGCATGGCGGTGTCGGCCATGCAATGTGGCCTGCTCCCCCTGACACAGACCTCGATGCGTTTTGCCGACATTGCCTACCATGACTATGAGAGCGTAGCGATCGATCTGGACGAACGCGCCCGTCTGGTGGCGGACCTGGGCCAGAAAGAAGCAATGATCCTGCGCAACCACGGTTTGCTGGTGGCAAGCGCCTCGATCGCCCAAGCGTTCAATAGCATGTACTGGCTGGAAATGGCCTGCAAAGCGCAGATCGATGCCATGCACAGTGGCGTGGCCCTGCACACGCCGTCACAAGCCGTGATCGACCGCACCTGCCATCTTTACAAACCGACCACCCGGCGCCCCTTCGGCGAGATGGAGTGGCCGGCCATGCTGCGCCTGCTGGATCGTCGCGATCCGGGTTTTCGCGGTTGATCTGCCGGCAGGCTCAGCCCTGCCCGCTCAGGTCGAACAGGCTGGTGGCTTCGAGTTCCAGCACGATTTCGTCGTGCTGGTTATAGACGAGCCACGTCCAATTGATGATGCCCAGATCCTCCCGCGAGGCTGAGGTGCGGGCACCAAGCACGCGGGCGTGCAGGGTAAGGGTATCGCCCGGACGTACCGGAACCCGCCACCGCACCTCACCGAGCCCGGGTGAGCCGAAAGACTCCGAGTCATGCAACACGGCGTCGACTGCCATGCGCATCGCCAGCGCACACGTATGCCAGCCGCTGGCGATCAACCCACCCCAGCGGCCTTGCTCGGCGCGCGTTTCATCGACGTGAAACCACTGCGGATCAAACTTGCTTGCAAATGCAAGCACCTCTTCGCGCGAGACCTTGACGGGCCGCCCTTGATCTCCATCCCCTGGCGTAGTTCGGCAAACTTCATGGCTTGTCCTGTAGAAAGCAGGCCTAGAAGCGGCCTGTCCTACAGCATATCGCGCCCTGGCGAGCGGGTGCGAGCCCGGAGTTGCTATCAGATCTGCGCCGCGATGACGAAGGGCCCCTTGTGATTGAGGCCGGCCAGCAACGCCTGCGTGAATCCCTCGATGGTGTCGACGCGTACCGCATCCACGCCCATGCCTCGGGCCAGACTGACCCAGTCCAGGCTCGGGTCGACCAGATCCAGCATGCGCTGCGCATTGCGGCCCGGTTCCTGCACGCCAACGTTACGCATTTCGCCATGCAGCGTCTGATAACTGTTGTTGGCGTAAATGATGGTCAGGCAGTCCAGGCGCTCGCGCGCCTGCGTCCAAAGCGCCTGGAGCGTGTACATACCGCTGCCATCGGCCTGCATCGTGACCACCTTGCGATCCGGGCAGGCGATGGCGGCACCGGTGGCCATGGGCAACCCAATGCCGATGGCACCGCCGGTAAGCTGCAACCAGTCATGCGGTGCCGAATTGACGTTGTGCACGCCGATCTCCCGGCCTTGTGTGATGGACTCATCCACCAGGATGGTGTTGTCCGGCAGATGATGCATGGTGATCAGGTTGATGGCCGCGCTCGTGAGCGCGCCCGAGGCAGGCAACGGTTCATGCCATCCTGGCGCGGCCAGGCGCGGGGCGTCCGGCTTGATACCCAGCTCTTCGGCCAGCCATTCCAGCGCCTGCTCCAGATCCTGCTCTTGGGTGGCCAGTGCCACCACATTGCACTCCGAGGGCGCCAAAAGGCTGGGTTTGCCGGGATAGGCAAAAAAAGCAACCGGCGCGCGCGCCAACCAGCACCAGATTGCGCACATCTTTCAGAAAGGCCAGAGCCATGTCCACCGGGTAGGGCAGGCGCGCGACGGGCACACGCCCCAGGCCGCGTTCGATGCGGCGGTTGGAGGTCTCACTGGCCAGACGCACGCCGGTGGCCTGGGCGATGCGGCCCGCAGCGGCCAGGGCGCGGCCACGCAAGGCCGCCCCGCCCAACATGAGCATCGTCTTCTCGCCCGAACGAATGGCGGCCGCGGCAGCCCGGACAGCGTCTCCGTCCGGACGTAAAGGCGCCTGGATGTCGACCGGTGCAGGCGCCGGTGTACCGTCGGGGAGATCGGTCCATGCGGCATCGGCAGGCAGAAAAAGCGTGGCCACATTGCCCGGGGCCTGTCGCGCCACCTCGATGGCCTCGCTGGTGCGAGCAGCGACCGCTGCCGCGTTGTCGATGCGGCCCACCCAATGCGACATGGGGCGGGCCACGGCCTCGCCATCGCTGGTCAGCGGAGCGTCGCACTGCACGTGGTAGCTGGCATGATCGCCAACGACGTTGACCATGGGCGTGCGCGCGCGACGCGCATTATGCAAATTGGCCAGGCCATTGCCCAGGCCAGGGCCCAGATGCAGCAGCGTTGCCGCGGGCTTGTCCGCCATGCGCGCATAACCGTCGGCGGCCCCCGTCACCACGCCCTCGAACAGTCCCAATACGCAACGCATCCGTGGTTTGCGGTCCAGCGCCGCTACAAAATGCATTTCCGACGTGCCGGGGTTGGCAAAACAGACATCGATGTCATTGGCAAGCAGGGTATCGCAGAGGCTGTCAGCGCCGTTCATGGTGGTGTGATCTCGTAGGAAAGATGGGCGAGCCACGGCCGCGTGCCGCCCTTGCGCTGAACATGATAGGGACAGCGGCCGGATGCGCCTAGGTCCATTTCAGGACCCGGCTATGGAACCACTCGACGGCGCCGCACGAAAAACCGGGATGGCCCCGCAGAAACGCCCGCCCTGCTCGATCTCATGAGGTTTGAGCCCAGCTACTGGGTGCCACGCCCTTGGCCTGGCGGAACATCTTGCTGAAGTGGCTCAGTCTGGAAAAACCGATGGCCAGAGCGGTCTCGGTAACGCTGTGGCCACCGGCCAGCAGGGCCGCTGCAGCGTCGAGCCGGACCTGCAGCAGATAGGCATGCACCGAACGGCCGGCCACTGACCGAAAGCCCGCTTTCAGGCGCTTTTCGCTCAAACCCACGGTCTGCGCCAACCGCCGCACGCTCCAGTCCTCGTCATAGCGCTCTTCGATCAGGCGCCGGGCGCGCGCCAACAGTTGGCGCTCACGCGGATCTGCTGGCAGACTACCCGAGCGATTGACCATGTCGAGCACCACAGCCAGCGCCTCCAACCCTTTGGCGCGCAGATAGAGACGCCGCGTGTGCGGCTCGGCGTAAGGGCAATCCACCACATCGGCAGCCAAATGCAACAACGAAGACGGCGCCCGGAAGCCAGCCATCAGCGAGCCTGCTGCACTGCAATCCTGCAGAAAGTCGCCCTGCAGGGCCACCAATGGCCGGCCGCCGGCGCGCAGCAGGCCGGTCGGCGTATAGCGGATGTCGATCAGGCGCACCCGCTGCCCGCCTGGCATGCGAAAGCGCCCCCGCACGCATTGCTCACCCGTCTGAATGACCGCCATCCCCGGGGTAGCATGCAAGGGCGGGCCGCCATCGATACTCATGTCGGCCTCTCCGTCCAGAAAAACGGCGATACACAGCATCGGCGGGCCTTCGGCCTGCACGTCCAGCGCCTGTACCGGCATGCCATGCCAGGCGGTGATGGTCAGTTCATCATCGAGACCATCGATGCGCGACATGCCTGCCCAATCCGTGGGCAGCCTCACGTCAGGCAGCAGTGGATGCACGTCGTGGCAGGTTGCCGGCAGGGATAAGGACATGGTGACCTCGAAAACGACAACGGCGGCCCCGAAAGTGGTAGCAGCCATCGCAACGAATGACAATAATTCTCATTAATCATTCTAACGAAAATTCCGAGGCTCTCATGAAACACCCGCAAGTCACGCGTCTGGCCGCGCTGGCCTTGGCGGCGCTGCCCGTCCCGGCGGCGCTGGCCGACACGCCAGCCCAGCTCGATGCCGTCACCGTGACGGCATCGAAGCGAGACCAGAAACTCGACAGCATCAATGGTGCGGCTTATGTGCGCTCCTCCGACGCCCTGGCCGCCAACCAGGTCGAAAACACGCTGCAGCTCGGCGGCGTGACTTCCGCCCAGGACTTCTATAACCCCGCGCTCACCATCTACGTCGACGGCGTGCCCCAGTTGCCTGTTGCGGCTTCACAGCAATTGCTCGACGTCGACCAAGTGGAGTTGCTCAAAGGCCCTCAGTCCACGCTGTATGGCAGAAGTGCGTTGGGAGGCGTACTGAACATCGTCACACGCCAGCCGGACAACGAAACCCATGTCCGCGCATCGGCTGGCGTGGCCAGCCGTGACGGCTACCTCTTCAAGGCCGGTGCCAGCGCGGCACTGGTCGAGGATATGTTGTATGGCTCGGTCAGCCTGGCGACGTCCGATGCGCCCGGCAGACTGTCCAACCCCATCACCGGCAGCGATGGCGTGGGAGGCAGCAGCACCAACGCAGGGGCAGCAAAGTTGCGGTTAGCCCCTGCCGGCAGCCCGTGGGAAATCGGCCTCGCGGTCAGCGGCGAATGCACCCGCGCCCGTCAGGACGCGTATGTGCCCTTCGATGATCCAGGCGCAGGCCAGGCCTATGTGATGCCGGGTTTCCGGCCGGCCAGGCCGATTTCAAGCAGCGTCGCTGCGGCGGAAGTCAGGCCATCAACGCACAGTATGACTTCGAGGGGTGGCGCCTGACTGCACTGGCAGCCTGGCAACGCCTGCATTACCGCCGCGAATACCCCATCGGCCCCTACTTCACGCAACAACCTGAGCATTGGCGCCAGCAAGTCCAGGAGCTCCGCCTGGCATCCACCGGTCAGCGCACCGTCGACAGCGTATTCGGGCTGTACCGGCAGCGGGTGACGCAGTCACGCGACTACATCAACGATCTGGTTGCGCCCGTCGCCATCCGCGCGTTGGATACCCACTCGACCAACACCAGCGAGTCGTTGGCTGCCTACGCCGACCTGACGTGGCATGCCACCGAAGCCCTGGATCTCTCGGCTGGGCTGCACTGGTCGCACGACAAGGCCAGCATCGATTACAGCGGCCAATCGCTCAACTACAGTACCTTCGGTCAGGATCCTTTTGGTGGCCAGGACACCACGCGCGGCAATACCGCGCTGGGGCGCGTGTCGGCGGGCTACCGGCTCGACGACGCTTGGCGGGTATACGCCAACGCCTCGCAAGGCTACAAGCCTGGCGGATTCAACTTGGCACCCTCATCGGCCGCCGATGCCCAGCCCTATGGGAGAGAGAAGGCCGTCAGCTATGAGTTGGGCGCACGCTATCAAGGCGAGTCCCTGCGTGGCGGGGTGGCGCTCTATCGCATCGATGTGCGCGACGCGCAACTGTACGTCAGCAATCAGATCGGCTATCAGCACCTCGAGAACGTGGGTAGAACCCGTTCCAGTGGAGTGGAGTTCGACGCCGCCTGGGATGTCACTGAGCAGTGGACGGTGGGACTGCAGGGTAATTGGACACGGGCGCGCTTCCGCGCTCTGACGCCAGCCGCTAGCGGGGCCTGCGACGACAATCGGGTGCCCTTCTCGCCGGCCTATATGGTGGCGGCCAGCGCCCAGGCGGCTTTCTCGACGTCAGCGGGCATGCTGCGGCCGCGCGTGGAGGTCCGTCGTGTCGGATCGCAGTACTTCGACGTCGGCAATACGCTGCGGCAGGATGCCTATACCCTGATGAACGCCAGCCTCTCCTGGCAGCCGCGCAGCAGCCTGACACTGACCGCCTACATCAACAATTTGACGGACAAGCGCTACCGGACCTATGCCTTCGCAGGAGGCGCCCTAGGTAATTTCGCACTCGTCGATCCGGGCCGCACGGTAGGCGTGAATGTCGCGTACGAGTACTAAGAGCCCGATCTACTTGCCGGGCGCAGCCTGCACGCTGGCGGGCTGCCTATTCATTGCGCGCCTGGTCGCGCGCACCTCACCAGGAGAAGGCGTTTGACGAATCCCCCCCCTTTGGCGGTCATCGCCGGCGCTGGCGTGGCCGGCCTGTCCAATGCGTGGTGGCTGACGCAGGCCGGTTGGCGTGTCGTCGTGGTTGAACGCGCCGCCGACTTGCGCGATGGCGGCTACATGATGGGGCTGTCCGGTCCCGGACTGCACACCGCGCGCAACATGGGCCTGGTGCCTGCGCTGCGTGCCGTCGAGCACGATATCCGCGAGAACATCTATCGCGACCGTCACGGCCGCGAGATCATGCGTATTCGCTACCGAGACTTGCTCGAGCAACTGGACTGGATCACCCTCAGGCGCAGCGACCTCGTACGCGTGCTGCACGAGGCGGTCCGTGACCGCTGCGAACTGCGGCTGCCGTGCACGGTGCAACAGTGGCAAGACAATGGCGAGAAGGTGCAGGTCAGCCTTTCGGATGGCAGCCACTGGCAGGCGGACCTGCTCATCGGCGCAGACGGCGTGCATTCCACCCTTCGCAGCCGCGCGTTCGCGTCGCGTTACGAGGCTCTTGGCTATCGCTATGCGGCCTATGACTTAGCCGATACGCTGGGCCTGGCCCCCGACTTCGTCTCCTATGCAGCAGTCGGGCAGCAAGTGGAGTACCACGGTCTGGGCGAGCAGCGTATGGCGGTTCTGCATGTGTGGCGCAGCGACGCCAGCGGGCTGGTGCCCCCCCCCCGCAACGTCGCGCGCTGCTGCAGGCGTTGGCAGCCCGTAGCCATCCTCAAGTCGGCCAACTGCTCGATAGTTTGCCGGAGGATGCGCCCATCGTCATGGACGATCTGGCCATGATAGCGATGCCAAGCTGGCATCGAGGCCGACTCTTGCTGGCCGGAGATGCCGCCCACAGCTTGTCGCTCATCTCAGGGCAAGGGGCAGGTATGGCGATGGCCTCGGCCGCCGTACTGGCTCAGGAATTGCAGCGCCAGCCCGTGGCCGACGCCTTGCGGGCGCATGATGCGCGATTGCGGCCCATCATCGAGCAACTGCAGGCCCGAAGCCGCAAGCTGGCGCCGATGTACGTGCCCAGCGCTGGCTGGAGTTTCCGTCTGCGCAACACTGCCATGCGCTATCTTCCCCAGCTGCTGCTCAAGCGCTATTTTCTAAGCGGCCTGAAGTCGGAAGCCGATGCCGCGCGCGCCCTGGCTTGAACCCGCTGGCCAGCGAGCGCATTGCAGAACGGGCGGTGATGTCCGCCATGCGCTCAAGCGCCGTGCAGCCCGGCAGTCTCCAGCATAAAGGCCGCCGCTGCGCGACCGATCCGATCGTTGACGGCATCCCAAGCCGGATCCGCAGGAGGCATCTGCACCCAGATGCGCGCATAGCCTTGCACATCCAGCTCGCGCAACATGGCGTAAAGGGCTTGCGCGTAACGCGTGGGATCGGCAGGCACCATGTGCCACTCCAGGCCGTCACCCGCTTCGCCGCGCCAGCCGTAGGCCACCATGGCGATACGCCCGGCGGGCCGGTCGCCGGCACGCAAACGCGCCCAATTGGCCTCGTCGATGAGCTCCAGCTGGGTGTGGGGTGCGTAATGGGCTTTGAGTGTGCCGGATGCCCGTGGTGCTGCGGCATCGGGACGGCTGACGGGCTCGCCCAGCACCCGGGAAATCTGCAAGGCGCTGATATGTCCGGGGCGCAACAGCACGGGACCCACGCCTTGGTCCAGACGCGACAGATCGATAATGGTGGACTCGATGCCCACTTCGGAAGCACCACCATCGAGCACCGGCATGCCGGCGGCGACTTCACGCGGAAACTCGGCACGAACATGATCGGCCCGCGTGGGCGAGACGTGCCCGAATGTATTGGCCGAGGGAGCCGCTACCCCTGCCTTTCCGCCGGGCTTGAGCGCAGCGAACGCACACAAGAGCTTTTGCGCCACCGGATGCGAGGGACAGCGCAGACCAATACTGTCCTGCCCTCCACTGACGGCCTCGGCCACGCCCGGGCGGCGTTTGAGAATCAGTGTGAGCGGGCCGGGCCAAAAGGCTTCGATCAACCGTTGCGCCTGCGCAGGCACGTCAATCGCCCAGTGCCCCAGATCCGCACCCGGCGCCACGTGCACGATGACCGGATGATTGGCCGGCCGGCCCTTGGCGAGGTAGATTCCCGCGACAGCCTCGGCGCTTTCGGCGTCGGCACCCAGGCCATAGACCGTCTCGGTCGGAAACGCCACCAGGCCACCTTCGGCCAAGCGCTGCGCAGCCGCGGCGATCGCGGCCTCAATCATGACCGACATCCGGCAGGCCCAGCGCCCGCGCTACACGCGACGCATCATGATTGGCCTGTTCGAGCGTCTCGCCCAATATGGTCACGTGACCCATCTTGCGGCCAAAGCGTGCGTCATGCTTGCCATAAAGATGCAGTTTGGCGCTGTCAACGGCAAGTGCCTCGTCCCAGGCAGGTTCGCGCGAGATTGACCCTTCATACCAGATGTCGCCCAACAAATTGAGCATGACAGCGGGCCTGAGCAGCGCGGTGCTGCCCAACGGCAGGCCGGCCATGACCCGCGCCTGTTGCTCGAACTGGCTGGTGATGCAGGCGTCCATGCTGTAGTGGCCGCTGTTGTGCGGCCGCGGGGCGATCTCGTTGACGACCAGATCGCCGTTTTGCAGGACGAAGAATTCCACACACAGCACGCCGTGATAATCCAGGCCCTGGGCAATGGTCTGCGCGGCCTCGCGCGCCTGCTGCTGCACCTCGCCGCTCTCCAGGCCGCCCACGGACGACACCGCCAGGATGCCATCGCGATGGACATTGCGCGCAATGGGAAACACCACACTGGTACCATCGAAGCCGCGCGCGATCACGACCGAAATTTCATGGTCCAACGGCAGCAGGGCCTCGAGCACACAGCTCACACCGCCAAATTCGGCGTAAGCCGACAAGGCTTCGGCGCGGTTCGATACCCTCGCCTGGCCTTTGCCGTCATAACCCAGACGGGCCACCTTGAGAATGCCCGGAAAGAGTGCATCGCTGGCCGAGAGCAGATCATCCTTGCTGCCGATGGCAGCGTGAGGGGCGACCGGAATGCCCTGAGCAGCGATGAATGTTTTTTCGGCAATGCGGTCCTGAACCACCGCCACGGCCTCCCCGGACGGGCTGACGCGGCAGCGCGCCGCCAGCATGCGCAGACTGTCGGCCGGCACGTTTTCGAACTCGGTGGTCACGACGGAGCAACGGTCGGCCAACGCCTTCAGACCCTGGGCGTCGTCATAGGCGGCGCGGATATGCATATCGGCCACCATGCCGGCCGGACATTCGTCGGCAGGATCCAGCACGGCCACGCGATAGCCCAGGCTTTGCGCAGCATGGCAGAACATCCGGCCGAGTTGACCGCCGCCAAGCAGACCCAGCCAGGCACCAGGAGCGAGAAAAGTTTTGGATCGAGATTGCGACATGGTCAGGCCCGCAGCTGGCGGGAAAAACTGGGCGCCAGGCGCCCCGGTCAAATAAACGCCGGCGCCTGAAGGCCACCGGCACGGCATTCAAACTGGCAGGCTCATAGCGCGCGCGGCCTCGGTCTGCGCCGCGCGAAAAGCCACCAACTTGGCGTGCAAGTCATCGTCAGTGGTGGCAATGTTGGCAATGGCATGCAAGGCAGCATTGGCCGCGCCTGCCTCGCCAATGGCGAACGTGGCCACCGGCACGCCCTTGGGCATCTGCACGATGGACAGCAAAGAATCCTCGCCGCGCAAATACTTCGAAGGCACGGGTACACCGAAAACCGGCACCTCGGTCAAGGCCGCCATCATGCCGGGCAGATGGGCCGCACCGCCGGCACCGGCGATAATGGCCCGCAGGCCACACGACCGCGCCACAGCGCCGTACTCGGCCATGTCCTGCGGCATGCGATGCGCGGAAATCACCCGCGCCTCGAATGGCACGCCGAAAGATTCGAGTATCGCCACGGCGTTTTTCATGACTTCCCAATCGCTGGAAGAGCCCATGATGACGCCCACCAAAGGCGCGGCGGTGGAGGTGTTCGTAACCGAGGTTTGTGAAGTCATGACCCGCTCAGCGCGCCACCAGGGCGCAGGAGAATAAAGCCAGGCCGGACACGGCCGGCCGCGAAGCCCGCTATTTTACCTGCCCTGCACGGCATGCATGGCGCGGCCGCCTTTTGACAGCCAGCCAGCCCTGGGCCCGGACCCGGCCAGGCAAAGAAAAACGGCGCTGCCGCGCCGTTTGCAGAAAGGGCCGGATCAGGCAATCAGGCGGTCCAGAGCCTCACGGTATTTGGCCGCGGTCTTGGTCAGCACATCGGCCGGCAGGCGCGGAGCGGGAGGCGTCTTGTCCCAGGTCTGGGTTTCCAGCCAATCGCGCACGAACTGCTTGTCGAACGACGGCGGGCTGATGCCTTCGCGATACCCTTCGGCAGGCCAGAAGCGCGACGAGTCGGGCGTGAGCACCTCGTCCATCAGGTGCAACGTGCCCTGGTCATCCAGGCCGAACTCGAACTTCGTATCGGCGATGATGATGCCCTTGGTGGCCGCGAATTTGGCCGCCTCGTCATACAGACGCAAGGTGATGGTGCGGATACGCTCGGCCATCTCCTGGCCAACTTCCTTTACCACGTGCGCGAAATCGACGTTCTCGTCGTGCATTCCGAACTCGGCCTTGGCCGCCGGCGTAAAGATCGGTTCGGGCAGCTTGCTGGCCTGTTGCAGGCCAGCTGGCAGCTTGATTCCGCAGACCGCACCGCTGGCCTGGTAATCCTTCCAGCCCGAGCCAATCAGGTAGCCGCGCGCCACGGCCTCGACGAGGATGGGCTTGAGGCGCTTGACCACGACCGCGCGGCCTTTGACCTGTTCGATCTCGTCGGCAGCGACCACGTCTTCCGGTTTTACGCCGGTGGAGTGGTTGGGCAGAATGTGCGCCAGCTTGTTGAGCCAGAACTCGGTCAGCTCGGTCAGCACCTGGCCTTTGCCCGGAATCGGGTCGTCCAGAATGACGTCGAAGGCGGAAATGCGGTCGGTCGCCACGATCAGCAACTTGTCGTCGCCGACCGCGTACATATCACGCACCTTGCCACGCCCCAGAAGAGGCAGGGACTTGATGCTGGATTCATGCAAAGCGGAAGTCACGGAAATGGGCCTATGGCAGTAAAGATCCCCGTCGGCGGCTGACGGGAGAGGCCGGCTGTTCAGAGCGCGGCCGGCAGGGGCTATAGATTACTGCAAAAGCCCCCATGACCGCTTCCCTGTGCCGGAAAGCGAGAAAGCCCCGCAAGGGGCTTTCCGGTACCTTCAGACTGCCCGCAAGAGGCAGCCCAAGGCCCTTATTGCACAACCTGAGACAGCTTGCCCGACGCGTAGAGCTGAGCCACATCGGCCAGCGACGTGGGCTTGATCTTGCTGCCGTTGCCGGCCGCGCCAAACTCGGTGTAGCGCGCCACGCAGATCGCCTTGGCCGCGGCGCGAGCCGGTTTGAGGTATTCGCGCGGGTCGAATTTCGCGGGATTTTCTGCGAAGAAGCGACGGATCGCGCCGGTCATGGCCAGGCGGATGTCGGTATCGATATTGATCTTGCGCACGCCATACTTGATGGCTTCCTGGATTTCCTCGACGGGCACGCCGTAGGTTTCCTTCATGTCGCCGCCGAACTCGCGAATCTCGGCCAGCAGTTCCTGCGGCACGCTGGAGCTGCCATGCATCACCAGATGGGTGTTGGGCAGGCGAGCGTGGATTTCCTTGATGCGCTGAATCGACAGGATGTCGCCGGTGGGCTTGCGCGTGAACTTGTAGGCGCCGTGGCTGGTGCCGATGGCGATGGCCAGGGCATCGAGCTGCGTCTTGCGCACGAAGTCGGCGGCCTGCTCCGGGTCGGTCAGCAGTTGGTCCATGGTCAATTTGCCATCGGCGCCATGACCGTCTTCCTTGTCACCTTCCATGGTTTCCAGCGAGCCCAGGCAGCCCAGTTCGCCTTCGACCGTCACGCCCAGCTTGTGGGCCATGTCCACGACCTTGCGCGTGACGTCGACGTTGTAGTCGTAGTCAGCGATGGTCTTGCCGTCTTCCTTGAGCGAGCCGTCCATCATGACGCTGGAAAATCCCAGGTTGATGGCGCCCTGACAGATCGCGGGCGATTGACCGTGATCCTGGTGCATGACTACCGGGATGTGCGGATAGGATTCGACAGCAGCCTGGATCAGGTGCTTGAGAAACGTCTCGCCGGCATACTTGCGGGCGCCAGCCGAAGCCTGCATGATCACAGGGCTGTCGGTTTCCGCGGCGGCTTCCATGATGGCCTGGACCTGCTCCAGATTGTTGACGTTGAACGCGGGGATGCCATAACCATGCTCGGCCGCGTGGTCGAGCAATTGGCGCATGGAAACGAGGGCCATAACAAGGACTCCTGAATTCTCGTATTGGTGGATAGATGAAATCCGGCTGAATCGCATGATTTTAGCCGGGGTTTGACTGCCGGTCTTGTCCGAGGCCGACAAGCGGTAACTTGTTGGCACCAGGCGTGCTTGCCGGCTGGCCTCTGCTAGACGAAACTGACAACTTCCTGTCAGGCATAAACGACTATTATCTGTGCTGTTTTATGTCCACCTGCCGGACGCCCTTCCCCCGGCCGGCCGCGCGTGGGCGCCCGGCCTTCCTCTGTAGTGATCATGGATACAAAAAAACTGACACGCTATATCGGCATCGCAATGGTGCTCGGTGTCGTGGTGGGTTACGTCTGCAACCGCTATGCGCAGGATGCGCAACATGCCAAGGAGATCGCCTCCTATTTCAGCATGGTGACGGATATTTTCCTGCGCCTGATCAAAATGATCATCGCCCCGCTGGTGTTTGCTACCCTGGTATCGGGTCTTGCCAGCATGAGTGACGGCGCCGCCGTAGGGCGCATCGGTTTTCGTGCCATGGTCTGGTTCGTGGCGGCCTCGGCCGCGTCGTTGCTGCTCGGCCTTCTGCTGGTCAACATCTTTCAGCCCGGTGCCAACCTGAATCTGGCCCTGCCTGATGCCACGGCGACCACCGCGCTCAAGACGGGTGACTTCACCCTCAAGGCGTTCATCACGCACGTCTTTCCGCGCAGCGTGGTCGAAGCCATGGCCAACAACGAGATCCTGCAGATCCTGGTGTTCTCGCTGTTTTTCGGCGCCGCGCTGGTATTCGTTCGACGAGGCGGCCATACGACCATCGTCAACATGATCGACGAGCTGGCCCGGGTGATGTTCCGCGTGACCGACTACGTCATGCGCCTCGCTCCGGTGGGCGTGTTCGCTGCCATGGCAGCGGCCATCACCACCGAGGGGCTCGGTGTGCTGGTGAGCTATGGCAAGCTGATCGGTGAGTTCTATCTCGGCCTGGCACTGCTTTGGGCCCTGCTCTTTGGCGTCGGTTACCTCTTTCTGCGCCGCGACGTCTTGCGCCTGGGCGGGCTGATCAAGGAACCCACGCTGCTGGCTTTCTCGACGGCCAGCAGTGAATCGGCCTACCCCAAAACGATTGAAGCGCTCACCCGCTTCGGTGTGCCGCCGCGTATCTCCGGCTTCGTGCTGCCACTGGGCTACTCCTTCAACCTCGACGGTTCGATGATGTACCAGTCTTTCGCGGTGTTGTTCATCGCGCAGGCCTACGACATCCCCATGACCTTCACGCAGCAACTGATGCTCTTGCTGGTCCTCATGGTGACCAGCAAAGGAATGGCAGGTGTCGCGCGGGCCTCGCTGGTGGTCGTGGCGGCGACCTTGCCGATGTTCAATCTGCCGGAAGCCGGCCTGCTGCTCATCATGGGTATCGACCAGTTCTTCGACATGGGCCGCACCGCCACCAACGTGGTCGGCAACAGCCTGGCTACGGCAGTGATCTCCAAACTGGAGGGGGGCCGGGCCACGACTGAAGAAGTGGCCTCGGCCAGCAACGACGACGCCTGATCAGCGCAGCGCCTGGTCGCCGGCATCCGGGATCAGGCGCTTGCCCAGGCTGATGACGTCATCCGGCGTAAAGCCCAGGGCGTGATAGAAATGCTGTACCGCGGCATTGTCGCTCCGCACCAGAAGATTGATCTTGGGGCAGCCGGCCGCGAGCAAGCGCGCCTGCACCGCCTCCATCAAGGCCCGCCCGTAGCCACGCTTCTGGAACAACGGGTCTACCGCCAGATAGTTGACCCAGCCCCGGTGTCCGTCATAGCCCGCCATGACGGTCGCCACCACGCGCTCCTGCGCCTGCCCCTCCAGAAACCACTCCGGCTGCACCGTCAGCTTGCGTTGCACATCTTTGTGCGGGTCATTCCATGGACGCGTCAGCCCGCAATCGCGCCATAGACCGATGACGGCTTGCTCGTCCTGCGGCGCGAAGGGGCGGATGTTCAACGGTGGAAAACTCATGCTTGCACTCCTTAGGGTTGGCTGAAGATCAACGGACCCGACCTTCCCCGTGCTCGCACAAAAAAATGGGCCACGAGGCAATGTCGTGGCCTGGTTCCATCACGGCGCCGGGCGCATGCCGGCGCGCAAGCGCAGCCACTCAACGTCGTTGAGTGGGTCGTCGCAATGCGGCGAAAAAAGACTGTGCTTGGTGATCCATGAGCGCAAGGCTACCCGGGATGGCAGACGCCGGCAAGCCTGGCAACGCGGCGGCCGCCCCCTGCCCACGCGCTGCCTCGACGATGGAAAAAACGGCGCTCTTTCCGCGACCGAGCAACTGACATATTTCTGAACAAAATTCCCTAAAACCCCTTGTTTCAAGGGGTCATCTGACATGGTCCTGAACATCGAAAAGGGCATGTGGTTTTGGCGCACTAGGTACTTACGCGTAGTTAAACCCTTTCCGATAAACCTGAAAGCGGACTGACAGCCCCTCTCTCTAGTATCGCGCCCAGCACCTCCGGCACCACGTCCGGACGAGGTGTGTCAAACAACGAAAGTAGAGGGAGGCCATCCATCATGGCTGAGAGTAAATGCAGCGTCTTTCTTGCGGGAGAACGCACATCATGAACCTGACCAATCGCAGTTTTGTTCGCGGCCTGTTCATCATGCTGATCGCGCTGGTGTTCGGAGGCGCAGCCTTGCGCTACCC
Source organism: Bordetella holmesii ATCC 51541 (assembly GCA_000612485.1). Taxonomy (NCBI): domain Bacteria; kingdom Pseudomonadati; phylum Pseudomonadota; class Betaproteobacteria; order Burkholderiales; family Alcaligenaceae; genus Bordetella; species Bordetella holmesii. The sequence goes on along the minus strand of CP007494.1, from coordinate 2,854,714 downwards.
GCTTGGCACGTTTAGCCGTTCAGGCCCCGGCCTGTTCCCGCTGATGATCAGCATCATGTTGTTTCTGGTCGGCCTGGCCACGGTGATCCGCGCGCGTTTCGCCGCCCCCGAGCCGCTTAACTACAACTTCAAGAACATCCTCATCATTCTGGTCGCTCTCTGCGGCTTCGTGGTGGTGTCGCACTTTCTCAGCATGCTGCTGGGCATTGCGTTCCTGGTCTTCGTCTCGACGCTGGCTGGCACCTCCTACTCGGTAGTGCGCAACCTGAAGATCTCGGCAGGCCTGATCGCCGTGGCCTTCGGCTTCAAATACCTCCTCGGTCTGAATCTGCCCCTGCTATGACTGAAATCCTGAACAATCTCGCGTTCGGCTTCGAACATGCGCTGACGCTGCAGAACCTGATGTACTGCGCGATCGGCTGCGTCGTGGGCACCCTGATCGGTCTACTGCCGGGCCTCGGTCCGCTGTCGACCATCAGCCTGCTGCTGCCCCTGACATACTCCATCCCCACCGGCGGAGCGCTGATCATGCTCGCCGGCATTTACTACGGCGCGCAGTATGGCGACAGCGTCAGCGCCATCACGATGAAGATCCCACACGCCAGCAGTATCGTGGCGTGTATCGATGGCTATGCCATGAACCTCAAGGGCAAAACCGGTCTGGCCTTGTTCACCGCAGGGGTGTCGAGCTTCATCGGCGGAACCGTGGCCATCATCGTGCTTGCAACCATGGCCCCTGCTCTGGGTGAAGTTGGCCTGCTTTTCGGCCCGGCCGACTATTGCGCGCTGATGCTGTTGGGCTTTTTCTGCGTGAGTTTCGTCAGCGCAGGCAATCTGCTCAACGGCCTGGCCATGGCCATGATCGGCGTTCTGCTGGGGGTGGTCGGCACCGACGTCAACAGCGGCATGCCGCGCTATACCTTGGACCTGGTCTTCCTGCAGGATGGCATCGGCCTGATCAGTATCGCCCTGGGCTGCTTCGGCATCGCGGAAATCGTCAAAAACCTCGACAACCGCAACACGCTCACGCCCTTTAACGGCAAGATCAAGCTCATGCCGACCTGGCCCGAGTTCAAGCGCATCATCCCCAGCGCCCTGCGTGGCAGCGTGATCGGTTCGATACTGGGCATCCTGCCCGGCGGCGGCCCGACCATCGCCCAGTTCGCTGCCTATGCGGCAGACAAGCGCTTCAGCAAGTACCGCCACGAGATCGGCACCGGCGCCATCGAGGGTGTGGCCGGACAGGCCGCGGCCGACGAATCCGCCGCACGCACCTGACCTGCTCCCCGTGATTAGTACGAAATCGATGTAGAGTCCGTTCCCAAAGGAATGGCAATGAAGAAACGATTTACGGAAGAGCAAATCATCGGCGTGCTCAAGGAAGCCGATGCAGGTGCCAAGCCCGCAGAGTTGTGCCGCAAGCACGGAATCTCCGAGGCAACGTACTACAACTGGAAGGCGAAGTTCGGTGGCATGACGGTGTCGGACGCTCAGAGGCTCAAGGAGCTGGAGCAGGAGAACAACAAGCTCAAGAAGCTGTTGGCCGAGTCGATGCTGGACAAGGCGGCGCTTCAGGATCTGCTAAGCCGAAAGTAGTCAGCCCGCAGGCCAAACGCGAGGCGGTCAGGACATTAATGACCGAGCGCAGCATGGGTGTTACCCGGGCCTGTGGGCTGGTAGGAATTTCGCGGTCGCTGTTTGCCTACGAGAGCACACGCTCAGGCGATGCTGCGCTGACCGAGCGCATGAAAGAGATGGCAGTGGCGAAACGACGCTACGGCTATCGGAGGATCCATGTGCTCTTACGTCGCGAAGGCTGGCAAGCAAATCACAAGCGAATCTGGCGGCTGTACAGTCTGGCAGGGTTAAGCGTGCGAAAACGAAAGCGTAAGCGAATCGCGGCGACCGAGCGCGTGGTTCGCCCAGCGGCAATCGCGCCGAATCAGAGTTGGTCAATGGACTTTGTGGCCGACGGCCTAGCCTATGGCCGCCGATTCCGCTGTTTGACTATCGTCGATGACTACACTCGCGAATGCCTGGCCATCGAGGTCGATACGTCGTTGCCGGGACTGCGTGTTGCCATGGTGCTGCAACGGCTGGCGGAGATGCGTGGCCTGCCGCGATCTATTACCGTGGACAACGGGCCAGAGTTCGCCGGAAGAGCCTTGGACGCCTGGGGGCCTACCAAGCAGGCGTAAAGCTGTCGTTTATTCGGCCGGGTAAGCCGGTGGAGAACGCTTATATCGAAAGTTTCAACGGCAAGTTCCGCGACGAATGCCTTAACGAGCACTGGTTCTTGTCCCTGCGACAGGCTAAAAGCTTGATCGAAAACTGGCGAGTCGAGTACAACACCGATCGGCCTCACAGCGCGCTCGGATATTTAACGCCGGCGCAATTCGTGCAGGCTCATCAGAAAGAAGGTCTTTTACCCCTGGGCTCTATGTCGGTGCCGTACTAAATCTGGGGGCAGGTCACACCAGCTTCATTCCCCTCATGGCCATCGGCATTCCCGAAAACGCCGTGATGGCCCTGATGCTGGCAGCCTTCATCGTCAAGGGAATTCAACCCGGCCCCAACATGATTGCCACCCATCCTGATCTGTTCTGGGGTCTGGTAGCCAGCATGTGGGTGGGCAATTGCTTCCTGCTCCTGCTCAACGTGCCGCTGGTGCGTTACTGGTTGTCGGTATTCAAGATCCCGTACACGGTGCTGTTCCCGTCCATTCTGTTTTTCTGCTGCATCGGCACCTACAGCATCAACAACAGCCTGGACGATATCTTCATCACCGCCTTCTTTGGCGCCATCGGCTACATCTTCATGCGTCTGGGCATGGAGCCTGCGCCGCTGATGCTGGAATTCATTCTGGGCCCCATGCTGGAGGAAAACTTCCGTCGCGCCATGTTGCTCAGCCGCGGCGACTTCGGCATTTTCGTGACCCGCCCCATCAGCGGCACGCTGCTAGGCGTCATCGCGTTGATCATCCTGTTCCAGTTCCGCGGCTTTCTGCGCAAACGAAAACAGACGGAGCCACTGCCGAGTCATGCCGACCAGGCCTGATGGCACCTCGCCTGAAGATTCGCCCGGCCTCATGCGCCGGGCGTTTTTTTGCGCGATCGGAAGGGCCCGGATCTCAACCATCGCGGCCGCGACTCGCTGACGATGATACCCAACACAATCAACGCACCGCCCATCAGCGCCAGTGGCGGCAGCCGCTCGCCTGCCAGCCGGCCAAAGGCCGCGGCCCATATGGGCTCGCCGGCATAAATAATGGCCGCGCGCGAGGGCTCCACGGTCTTCTGCGCCCAATTCATGGTGGCCTGGATGGCGGCACTGGCCAATCCCATGCCGGCCGCCAAACCCAGCAGCGGCCAGGAAAACGGCGGTATGGTGGTTTCACCAGCCACAGGCATGAGCATAAAAGCAAACAGCGCAGCAAATGCCAGTTGTGCCACAGTGACCCGGCGCAGATTCACGCGCGGGGCAAAGTGGCTGATCAACACAATTTCGACGGCAATGGCCAATGCGCCAGCCAGCGTCAGCAATTGGCCATAAGAAAACGACAGGCTGAACCCGGTGCCGGCAAAGCACGACAACCCGGCAAATGCACATACCGCACCCGCCAGGCACATCAGATGCGGGCGGCGCCGCCAGAATACCCATTGCAACAAGGGGACCAGGGGCACGTACAACCCTGTCAACAGGCCGGATTCGGAGCTTGGTATGTGGCGCAGGCCCATGGTCTGCAGCCCATAACCCAGCGCGATCATGGATCCAATGCCCGCGCCGGCGATCAGATCCTGCCGGGTCATCCCCGGCAGAATGCGCCATGACAGCACGCCAACGGCCACTGCCGCCGCGGCAAAACGGCAGCCGACGAAAAACAGCGCTCCGCTGTATTGCATCGCCAACTGCACCAAAAGAAAAGTACCGCCCCAGACCATGGTGATGACCACCATGGCAAATTCAGGCAAACGGGAAGATGGTGAGGGCTGAGGTGTACGCATGATGGAGCGCAGTATAGAGAGACGGCAGCCGGCGGTGGCCAGACGATGGTCGCCTTCAGAAGCCTTCGGCCCCGGGATAATCCACCACGGTTTTACCGCCTTGGCGTTCCTGAACGAAAAACACCATGCTGCCGGCAGGCAACCGCCCCTGCGCATGGCGCCACTCGGGTAGCGCATCGGATCCGGCCTGCTGGTACTGGTTATAACAACCAAGACGAACCCGCTCTCGATCCTGCTCCTTGAGTTCGAGCACAAAATCCCCCGTATTTTTCTTGCCGGCCGACAATACTTCCACGGGCGAATACCGGGTATGCGAAAAATGCTCGCGCACGACATCCTTGAAGTAGCTTCGTACCGCCTTCTCGACACGGGCGCGCACAACCGGCGCGTGCGAGGGGGGTGCCCAACCAGTCGGCGCACAATGCCCTCGGCCTCGCGGCAGACGCGTTGTACGCGGGTCTCCAGATCCTGGCGCAGCCCTCCCATCAGGTGCTCGCGTCGATATTCACCCAGCGCGAGCGCCCCCACGGACAGCATGAGCACCCCCAGGGCGAGGCGCCAGACCCAACCTGCCGGGGCAGCTCCCATCCGGCTGCCGGCCCAAAGGACCAGCAGGACGTGCAGTGCCGCGGCCAGCAAAGCAAACGCCGCAACCCCGAGCGCGCAGGAAACCGGCGAAGAGTTCAGTTTGAGCATCATGATGCCGGGCACGATACGACGCCTGCATGACAGCCCGTGCATGCCGGACGGGCCCCGAACCGACGAACTGATGCGTTTTGACATCAAACCGGGCCGAAACGACGGGGCGCTCAGACAGGCTTAGGGGTTTGTGCTAGGCACATCGTGGTATCCGCGCTACAATTAAAACAGTCCTATCCACTGGGTCTGGTCGGGTTCATCAATAGAGCGTCTTCGCGTTCTCCCCCAGGCCTCGCGGGTTGCGGTTTACCGCCACCCGCTGCGTCTTCCGGCAAGTCCGACTTGCCGCGACCAAGCCGCGCCTGACCGCGCACATTGCCCTCGCGGCGTGAGTACCCGCCTTATCCAGGCCCTTTCGGGGCCGGCCCGTACCCGTGCCAGTTGCGTTGCCTCTGCACCGCACTGCTCTATTGCGCTGGGCGTTTGGCGTATGCCACCGGCATGCGCGCACTGATAAAGGAGTCTATACATGGCGAAAGAAGAACTCATCGAGCTGCAAGGCATCGTCGACGAAGTGCTGCCCGACAGCCGCTACCGCGTCACCCTGGACAACGGCGTTGAAGTCGGCGCTTACGCCTCTGGCCGTATGCGCAAGCACCGCATCCGCATCCTGGCTGGCGACCGCGTCACCCTGGAAATATCGCCGTATGATCTGACCAAAGGGCGCATCAACTTCCGTCACAAAGACGAACGCCCCTCTTCCAGCCCGTCGCGTCCGATGGTGCGCCGCTGATCGTTCGGCACCCGTTGCGCTGAAACGGGAACAGCGCCGCTTCACGGCCTGTTCTGGCGCAATCGCCGTTGCCGCCGGCGTGGGAAAATCGCGGCATGAGTACCCTCAGCCCCCAACCCGCTGAAACGCTGCGCCAGGCCGCCGATCGCCTGGCCCAGGCTCGCCGCGCGCACGAGCATGGCGAGCGCGGCATCGCGCTGCTGATGCAATCGCGCGAGAACTTCATCAACAGCCTGCGGCACACCGGCCTGGACTACGCGCAGGCCAGGATCAAGTTCGACATCTGCCTCGAGCAGCAGTATGAGCTTCACAAGCGCATCGAACGCGAGCTGGAATACGCGCAACGCGTCTATGAGACCTGCGTCAATGGCGAGCGTGTGGCCAGCAACGCCTAGCGTTTATTGGATAAAAATTGCCGGATCGACGCGCGCATCGTTGAGGCTGACATTCCAGTGCAGATGCGGTCCGGTCGCCCGCCCCGTGGCACCCACCTTGCCCACCAAGGCACCGCGCGCGACCTCCTCACCCAGTTCGACGTCGATGGCCGACAAATGGGCAAACATGCTGATCGGCCCTTGTCCGTGATCGATGAACAGCGTCTTGCCATTGAAAAAATAATCCCCTACCAGCACCACCTTGCCCGCTGCCGGTGCCCTGATGGGCGTGCCGGCCGGCACTGCAAAGTCCAGCCCCGAATGAGGGTTGCGCTCCTGGCCGTTGAAAAACCGCCTCAACCCGAATGGGCTGGACAGACGGCCGCCCCGCACAGGACGATCCAGGATGACATTGCTGGGCGTGACATCGGCACGGAACGCGGCATACGCGGCATTCTGCGCGGCCAACTCCCGCTCGATGCGTTTGAGGTCCTGCGGATCGGGGTTGACCTGACGCCGGTTCTTGAGCGTGATGTGCTGCGCGGCATACTCTTTGCCGCGCACGGCAAAGGCCAGTTCACGCGCGGCGCCGTTTTGGGTGACCGACAGCTTCTGCTGCCCCACGGGCACTTTCAAGCTCAGGCCAACCACGGCCACCCAGCGCGTGTCACTGTCACGCACCACCAGCACCGGGCGAGCCTGAAAGGTAGCCGCCGGGGCCTTGCCCGCGACACCCAGGTCGACGACGGCCACGCCACCCGGCACAGGCTGGTTGAGACTGCGGGCAATATAACCCCGCGTCTGGGCAAGCACGGCAGCCATCGGCCATGCCGAAACGGCCAAGCCTGCAAGCAAGAGCGCGCGCCGTCTCACAGGCAAAGATTGGCCGATTCGACCAAGGGCTGCGAACGCTGCGGCAGACGCGAAGCCAGCTTCACGTCCGTCTTGCCACGATAGGTGCTGGCGCTGAGCACCGCCTCAACACCCAGCGAGCCATCGACCACTAGCTCCAGCCCGTCGCGCAGTGGTTGCTGGGTGAAATTGACCCCCATCCCTTTCCAGGCCGCACTCACACACTCGGTATATTGCTGGGCACTGCGTTGGGTGGAGCCATAGAACAACGGATCGAGCGACCGGATATTCTGGGCGGTCACGCAGGCGGCCAAGGGTGCGGCCAGCGCGACGATGAAGGCGATACGAAGGGTCATTAGCGATTCCAGACAGCGAGAAACTGCGCCCAACTATACCGCAGGGCCCGGATTCAACCTCGGGCGGGTCGCAACGCGGACTTGGGCCGAAACGCTTTGACGATGGCCTCGCGCGTCTCGATATACGGCCCGCCTATGAGGTCTATACAATAAGGCACCGCCGCAAATATGCCCGGCACCCGGGCCGAACCATCGTCGTTGCGCAAGCCTTCCAGTGTCTCGCGGATAGCCTTGGGCTGACCCGGCAGGTTCAGGATCAAGGCCGCATGACCGGCGCTCTCGCGCAACACGCCCACTTGCCTCGACAGAATGGCCGTGGGTACGAACTGCAGGCTGATCTGGCGCATTTGCTCCCCGAAACCGGGCATCTGGCGCGTCGCCACGTCCAGCGTGGCTTCGGGCGTGACATCGCGCCGCGACGGCCCCGTGCCGCCGGTGGTGAGAACCAGGTCGCAACCGGCCTGATCCACCAGCGCAACCAGCGCCGAGGCAATGGCCTCGCGCTCGTCCGGCACCAGTTGCTCGACCGCCTGCCAGGGCGAGACCAGCGCCTGACCCAGCCAGTCGCGCAGCGCGGGCAGACCTTGATCGGCATACACCCCGGCGCTTGCCCGATCGGAGACCGAAACCAGTCCAACAATCAGCTCGTCGGGGTGATTACGGCGAATGGGGGACATAGTTACGGACATCATGGATGGCGGCTCCAACGTAGGCGTGAGGGCTTGGCCCAAAAACAAAATGCTACCGCAAGGCTCACCGGCTCAGGGACGAGTCACAAATCTGCAATAATCTCGGGACTCCACATCGGCTCGCACCCATGCTCGATCTCTTCTCCGGCCTGGACCTCTGGGTAGGTCTCAGCCTAGTCCTGGCCCTCGCTTTCGTTCTCGCTTTCGAATTCATCAACGGTTTTCACGATACGGCCAACGCGGTGGCCACCGTCATCTACACCAAGGCCATGCCGCCGCATCTGGCCGTCGTACTTTCCGGTTCCTTCAACTTTCTGGGCGTGCTGCTCGGTGGCGTAGGGGTGGCGTATGCCATCGTGTACCTATTGCCGGTCGAGCTGCTCATCAACGTCGACACCGGCCGCGGCCTGGTCATGGTGTACGCAATGCTGGCTGCCGCCATCGCCTGGAACCTCGGCACCTGGTATTTCGGCATTCCTGCCTCCAGTTCGCATACCCTGATCGGGTCCATCCTTGGCGTGGGATTGGCCAATGCGCTACTGACCGACCTGCCGCTGAGTGCAGGAGTGAACTGGGGCAAAGCCATCGACATCGGGTTGTCGCTGTTGGTTTCGCCTATCGCCGGCTTTGTCATCGCCGGTGGCGTCCTGTTGCTGCTCAAACGGTTTTTCCCGTTATCGAAAATGCACAAGACGCCGGAACAACGTCGCGCCCTCGACGCCAAGAAACACCCCCCTTTCTGGAACCGGCTGGTGTTGGTGCTTTCGGCCATGGGCGTGAGCTTCGTGCATGGCTCCAATGATGGGCAGAAAGGCATCGGATTGATCATGCTGGTGCTCATCGGCATCGTGCCGGCGAAGTTCGTGCTGGACGTCAACGCCACCACCTACCAGATCGACCGCACCCGCGATGCCGCCTCCCACTTGTCGGCCTTCTATGAGCGCAACGCCCCCACGTTGGGCGACTATCTTGCCTTGTCGCGAGGCGGCAAGGGCAGCGACCTGCCGGCCAACTTCCGCTGTGACCCTCAACTGACCACGGCCACCATAGACGCGCTGCAGACCCGCCTCCAAGGCGTGCACAACTACAACGAACTGGCTCCAGACAGCCGCGTAGCCGTTCGCCGCTATCTGCTCTGTCTGGACGACACCGCCAAGAAAGTGCTTGCGCAGCAAAATCTCGATACGCGCGAACGCACCGATTTGCAGCGCCTACGCGCCGATCTCACCGCCACGACCGAGTACGCCCCATTGTGGGTGATCGTGGCCGTCGCCCTGGCGCTGGGGATAGGCACCATGGTGGGATGGCGGCGTGTGGTGCATACCGTCGGTGAAAAAATCGGCAAGCAAGGTATGACCTACGCTCAGGGGATGTCAGCGCAACTTACCGCGGTGGGTGCCATCGGGCTGGCCAATGTCTTCAGCCTGCCCGTGTCGACCACGCATGTGTTGTCTTCCGACGTGGCCGGGACCATGGTCGCCAACCGCAGCGGCCTGCATGGCAGCACGGTGCGCAACATTCTGTTGGCCTGGGTGTTGACTCTGCCGACCTCGATGCTGCTGGCAGCCGGACTGTATTGGCTGGACCTGAAGATCATCGGCTGACGCGCACGAGCGCCACGGGCCAGCCAACGCGGCTGGGGCCCGCTGCGGCGCCACCGAAAGGCGGTCAGCCGAGCCCCGCCAGCACGCCGCCGTAGACAAGCAGCCCGGCAATAACGGCCACGCCGCTGTTGCCGGCCAGCCGGGCGGTCAAGGCTGTCGCTGCCAGACCCGCCATATAGGGAGCCAGATCGGCGACGCGCTGTTCCCCCCAGAGGTCCGGCACGATCACGGCGGCGGCTATCGCGGCCAATAACGCCGGGCCCAGGGCAGACAATCTTGACCCCTCTTCGGTGAGTTTACGCAGCAGCCGGTTGCGCGCCGACAGCATGAACGGCAGCCCGCGCGTCAAATAGGTGATGACGGCCATCGCCAGCACCGCCACCCAGAATTGCAACCCACCGCTCATGCTTTTTCCTTGCGAAAGCACAGGCAACCGGCCAGTGCGCCAAGCAAAATACCCAGGGTGCCAAAGCCCCCCGCCGTCAAGAGCGCGCTGACGCCGAAACCGGCCAACAGCGGCCGCAGCAGGCCGCGCTTGGCGGTTTGACATACGAGAGCAAGAAAGAGCGCCGGCAGGGCAAAACGCATGACTCGCGACAGCACCGGATAGTGCTGCTCCAGGCCGTCGCCGGCATACACGCCGACGGCCGTACCCGCGATCCATGTCAACCAGGCTGCCAGCCCCAGCGCCGCCATCCAGCGCCCGCGCTGCGCGGGCGAAACCTCTGCGAGCTGATGCAGTGCCGTGGCGAAGACTTCGTCGGTCAACAGAAACGCCAACCGCAGCCGCGTACGCAGTGACGGCGGCAACAGCCGGGCCAGGATGGGACCATAGAGCAAATGCCGTGCGTTGAGCACCGAGCACAGGGCCACCACCCATATCCAGGGCGTGCCCGCCTTGATGGACGCCAGCAGCAGAAACTGGCTTGCGCCGGCATACACCAGCGTCGATATCAGGATGACTTGGTAAGGTGCCAGACCGACCCCGGACGCCGCAATACCAAAGGCCACCGCCACAGGAAAGTAGCCGATCATCACAGGCACGCAGGCTCGCAGACCTGCCTGCGTGCCTGCGGGCACGGCTAAGACATCGCGTTTCATGGGTTCACAGCTTGTGTAAACCCCTTATTGTAAAGAGTGGCCGAACCTGTCGGACCCTTATCGGCTCAGGCCAAGCGCGCGCATTTGCCCTTTGAGACGGCGGATTTCCTGCTCCATGTCCAGAATGAGCGCTGCCGCGTCGAGTCCCGCGCCAAAGTCGCGCTCCAGACGCCGCGCGCCCAGGGCACGGCTCAGATCGGCGCTCTCGAAACGCCAGGCCGCGGGGTGACTGCCGTGCGCGGCAACGATCCCCACTTCGACCAGGCGGACGACCCAATCGATCTCCGCCTGGCAGGCGCGAGCCAACTCCTCGGCGGTCAGCGGATCAGTAGGGCAGATGACGGTGGTGTGCGTGATGGTGACGGATTTCATCTTCAAACCCCCAGATGGCGACGCGGATTGAACGGCAGTTGTTCAGCCAGCGTTTTATAGGCCTGGCGTGCCGCCTCCGTGTCGGCAGGCGGCAGCGCCAGCTCAAGCACCAGATAGAGATCGCCCGGCGGATTGCCTGGGATTCCGCGGCCGCGCAGCCGCAACTTGCGGCCACTTTTCGAACCGGCGGGCACAGACACTTCCAACTGGCCACCCGGCGTAGGGATCTGGATGGAAGCGCCCAGCGCGGCTTCCCAGGGGGTGATAGGCAGCTCCATGTACAGATCGCGACCCTCGGCGCGATACCGATCGTGGGCCCGAAAGCGGATTTCCAGATAAAGATCGCCCGCTTCGCCCCCGCCATAGCCGGGCATGCCCTGCCCGGTCAAGCGTATGAACTGTCCTTCCCGAACCCCGGCAGGGATATTCACGCTGAGCGTGCGGGTATGAATCTGCGGCTGGCCCTGGGCGTCGGCCTGCATGGAACGCAGGCTGATCTCACGCGTGGCGCCGCCCAGCGCATCGTCGATGTCGACCTCGATGGCAGCGTGCTGGTCCTGCCCGCGCGCGCGGAAATTCTCCTGGCGGGCGCGGTTGCGTTGCTGGCCGCCGAACAGTGCCGAGAAGAAGCCGCTGAACCGACCGTCGCCGTCGCCTTCGCCGGGCTGGTAATGAAACTCGAACCCCTGGTCCCAGCCTGGCGGCGGCTCAAACCCGCCATCGGGCGACACGCCTGCGGCCAGGTTGTCGTAGGCTTGTCGCTTCTCCTTGTCGCGCAGAACGTCGTAGGCTTCGTTGACCTCGCGCATGCGGGTCTCGGTGTCCGCTTCTTTGCTGACGTCGGGATGATACTTGCGTGCGAGCTTGCGATAGGCGCGGCGAATGTCGTCTTCGGAGGCGGAGCTCTCCACGCCGAGAATCTTGTAGTAGTCCTTGAACTCCATATTCCGGCTCTCTTCCATGAGTGAGTGCCACAGGGCCATGCCCGGTGGGGATCAACAGCCGGCACCGGCCAGCCGCGCTTGGCGCGGGCGTCGGCACGCAAGCCGTGCAATTTCTACAAGATAGGGGTTATGCCGTGAATTTTCAATCGCCACGGAGGCTGCGGCGGCGCACGGCATAATCACGGATCGTCATCAACACCGAGTCAGAGACTGCCGTGACCGTCATCACCCAAGCCAATTTACAGGACCCCAGCCATGCGCAGGCTGTGCTGGACTTGCTGGATGAATACGCCCGTGACCCCATGGGGGGCTCGCAACCGCTACCTGCGTATACCCGGTCAAACCTCATTGGCGCGTTGGCGCGCCGCCCAGGCACGCACGTGCTCCTGGCCTGGTCACAAGAGCAGCCCGCGGGGCTGGCTATCACCTTCGAAGGCTTTTCGACCTTTGCCTGCCGCCCTCTGCTGAATCTGCACGACTTCATGGTCTCGGCCCGCTTCAGAGGCCAGGGCGTCGGCCGCAAACTACTGTCTGCGCTGGACGACCTGGCGCGCGAGCTGGGGTGCTGCAAGATTACGCTGGAAGTGCTGCAAGGCAACGAACCCGCCCGCGCGCTCTATAGCCAGGCCGGCTACGAAGGCTACACCCTGGACGAAACCACCGGCCAGGCTCAGTTCTGGCAAAAGAAACTGGCCTGAACCCACCGCAGATCTGGAGCTCAATCATGAAGCTGCAAGACATCCCTTTTGGCGTGACCGACTGGAGCGAGGTGCCTGTCACCGAACACCCGGGCGACACTGGCAAGGCGCTTTGGCGCACGTGTCAGTTCGGCGACATCCGGGTCCGCATGGTGGAGTACACGCCCGGTTACCTGGCCGATCACTGGTGTCACAAAGGCCATATCCTGTTCTGCCTCGAGGGCGAGCTGCACACCGAACTGGAAGATGGTCGGCGCTTCATCCTGACTCCCGGCACAAGCTATCAGGTAGCCGACCAGGCCGAAGCCCATCGCTCATCCACCCCAGTCGGGGCCCGCCTTTTCATTGTTGATTGAGGCCACCACGCCACAGGCCCGGTGACCCGGCGTAGCGCTTGCGCTACGCTTGGAGAGCAGACGCACTGCGCTGTCGGAGATCTCTGTTGAACCCTGCACTGACCCTTTACCTCGATTCCAATTTTCTCAGTCCCTATGCCATGTCGGCGCACGTGGGCCTGCAGGAAAAAGGCCTGCCCTTCGAAGTCCGTCTGGTCGACCTGGACGCCCGTGAACAATTCATGGCGCCCTATACCCAACGGGCACCTACCTGCCGCGTCCCGGCCCTGTCGCACGACGGCTTTCATCTGACCGAGTCCAGCGCCATCCTCGAATACCTCGAAGAGTGCTTCCCGGCGCCGGAATATGTGGCGCTCTACCCGGCCGATGTACGCCTGCGCGCCCGCGCGCGGCAGTTGCAGGCCTGGCTGCGCAGCGACCTGATGGCATTGCGGCAAGAGCGCAGCACGATTGCGGTCTTCCACAGCGAAGCCGATGCGTCCCTGAGCGATGCCGCCATGCCCGCCATGGCCAAGCTGCTGCGGGTGGCTGAGTTGCTGCTCAAACCGGGACAGACTAATTTGTTCGACACCTGGTCTATTGCGGACACCGAATTGGCGGTGATGCTCAAGCGCCTGCGGCGAGCTGAACTGCCTGATTGGCTTGCCGCCTACGCCGACCTCCAATGGCAAAGGCCAGCCGTGCAACGCTGGCTGCGGCACAATCAGGAGGCGCGCAGTTAGGCGGCCTTGGGCCAGGCGACAGCCTGTCCGCACTGGCCACCCCGGCCGTGGGGCGCAGCCGGCCGAGGCGGTCAGCCTGATCCGGTTTGCCCGGTATTCGGCGCCAGCCAAACCCCATTGTTGCAGCGCAGCATGAGTTTGGGGTGTAATGGAGTTATCCACCCCCTTTGGGGGAGCCGGCCAAAAGCCGATCAAGCAGGAGACCGCCATGGCAGTTAAGGGCAACGCCCCCCAGTCCCCCCACCGGCACGCCCGCAGGCCAGGGTGATCCTTACACGGCACTACTTTCTTCCTGGTTCAAGCCGGCCCTGCCAGGCCTGTCTGCCGACACGCTGCAGGCGTTACCCGGCCCGGCCCTGTGGCAAGCCGCCTATGCCTATGGCGTCGATGCCTGGCAACGTAGCGTGCTCTACACGGACGTCATGCGCCAACGGGGCAACCAGTACTTGGTGCACATGGCCAAGCACGAGCCTAATGTGCTGGCCATGGACTCCGAAGTGCTGCTCGATGCACGAGAGTTCCAGCGTCCCGTCAATTACATGCTCTTGCGCATCGTGCCGCCGGCCGAGACGCCCGCTGACCCCGAAAAACGACCCTTCCTGGTGGTCGACCCGCGCGCCGGACACGGCCCCGGCATAGGCGGCTTCAAGCCCGAAAGCGAAATCGGCGTCGCGGTCCGCGCGGGCCACCCCTGCTACTTCGCGTCGTTCTTGCCCCAACCCACCGCGACCCAGACGGTCGAGGACGTCATGCGCGCCGAAGCGCGCTTTCTCGAAGAAATCATCGCCCGACATCCCGACGCCGAGGGCAAGCCGGTAGTCGTGGGCAATTGCCAGGCCGGCTGGCAGATCATGATGACCGCCGCCATGCGGCCTGAGCTGTTCGGACCCATCATCGTCGCCGGTGCCCCGCTTTCCTACTGGGCAGGCTGGCGCCACAAGAATCCCATGCGTTACTCGGGCGGCCTGCTGGGCGGTTCCTGGCTGACCGAGATGACCAGCGATATGGGCAACGGCAAGTTCGATGGCGCCTGGCTGGTGCAGAACTTCGAGAACCTCAACCCGGCCAATACGTTGTGGAGCAAGCAGTACAACCTGTACTCCAAAGTCGATACCGAAGCGCCGCGTTACCTCGAATTCGAAAAATAGTGGGGCGGCCATGTCTTTTTGAATGCCCCTGAAATCCAGTACATCGTCGACAACCTGTTCATCGGCAACCGGTTGGCCACAGCCGGCCTGGTGACCTCCGATGGCATCCGTATCGATCTGCGCAATATCCGATCACCCATCATCGTGTTCTGCTCCAAGGGTGACAACATCACGCCGCCGCCTCAGGCGCTGGGCTGGATTACCGATCTCTATCAGGATGACAAAGAGGTCATCGCCCATGGGCAGACCATCGTGTATGCCGTGCACGAAAGCGTCGGCCATCTGGGCATCTTCGTGTCCGGCAGTGTGGCACGCAAAGAGCATCAGGAGTTCACCAGCAATATCGACATGATCGATGTTCTGCCACCGGGTATTTACCAGACCGAGATCGCCGATAAAACGCCGCAGACTGCCAACGCCGACCTGGCCCAGGGCAACTACGTGCTGTCGTTCGCCCGCCGGAACCTGGATGACGTGCGCGAGATCGTGCAACGGCTGGAGGAAGACGACCGCCGCTTTGCCGCCGTCGCCCGCATCTCGGACATCAATCTGGGGATGTACCGCAGCTTCGTGCAGCCGTGGGTGAAAGCTGCCGTCACGCCGCAAACGGCCGAGTGGGCACAACGCCTGCATCCGCTGCGCCTGCCTTACGAACTGATCTCCGATCGCAATCCTGCCATTGCGCCCATCGCCCAGGTCGCCGAGCAGGTGCGTGAACACCGCGAACCCATCGCTGCCGACAACCCCTTTCTCGTGGCCCAGCAGATGGTCTCACAGGCCATTGTGGCCGGATTGGAGATCTTCACCGAGTTGCGGGATGCGGCCGTCGAACGCAGTTTCATGAATATCTACGGCTCGCTGCCGGCGCAGAATCTGGCCGGTTTGGGCGCACGCCCCGGTGCGCCACGTAAACATCCAGGAGTCTCGCCCGAGCACCTGGACTTCATGCGCACGCGCCACGCAGAGTTGCGTGCGCGCATGAACCAGGGCGGCGCACGCGAAGCCGCCATCCGCATGGTGCTGGCCGTCTCGGGGGCCGGCGGCGGCCTGGATGAACGCAGTTACGCCATGATCCGCCGGCTGCGCGCCGACTCCGAGACCAGCATCTCCTTGCAAGGTTTCAAAGACGCCGTGCGCGACCAGGCGCTGCTCATGCTGATGGACGGGCCGGCTGCGGTGCGAGCCATCCCCAAGCTGCTTGAGAATGTCTCGGCCGATGGTATCCGCCTGATACTGGCCACGATGCGCCACATCGTCGAAGCCACGCAGCCGCTGACACCGCGCGCTCAGGAAGTGCTCCAGGAGATGGAGCGCCTGTTCGAGACAGCCGAGCGGCGGGCACGACGCCGTGAAGGCGGCCAGCCCCAGGACCTCTCGCAACTGCCGTTGATCGACGCGTTCGGGGCCACGGAGGTTGGCCGCGCCGCCTTGCAAGCCTCGGGGCTGGAGCTGCCGGACAAACGCCGCGCCAGCCGCCTGACGGACAAGCCCGCTGCCGGCCGAGCCGCCAAAACGGCCACCAAGACCGCTGCCACCAAGGTCGCGACGAAAACTCCTGGCAAAACGGCAACCCGCAAGGCTGCCCCCAAGAAGTCCACAACCGCCGCCAGGACGGCCGCTGCGAAAACGGCAGACAAGCCGGCGCGCAAGAGCGCCGATGTCATCCCGCTGAAGCAGCCGCGCACTCGCAAACGCGGCTAAGTATTGGAGACTGATCCATGCCAGAATCCCGTGCCCCCCACTACGAACGCCTGATCGAACGCGCGCGCGAGTTGCCTGCCGCCACTTGCGCGATCGCCCACCCTTGCGACGAGGCGTCCCTGAGTTCGGCCATCGAGGCGGCCCGGCTGGGCCTGCTGGTGCCGATTCTCGTCGGTCCGCAACGCAAAATCCGCGAAGTGGCCGAGCAGTGCGGCCTGGACCTGACGTCGGTGGAAATCGTCGATACTCCGCACAGCCATGCTTCGGCGGCTGCCGCGGTCGAACGTGTGCGCTGCGGGCAAGCATCGCTGCTCATGAAAGGCAGTCTGCACACTGACGAACTCATGCATGACGTGGTGGCACGCGACACGGGTCTACGCACCGGGCGGCGGATCAGCCATGTTTTCGTCATGGACGTGCCCAGTTACGTCGAGCCGCTGTTCATCACGGACGCGGCCATCAACATCTTCCCTGATCTGGATACCAAGGCCGACATCATCCGCAATGTGATCGAACTACACCTGGGCTTGGGGCTGGGTGCGCCTCGCGTCGCCATCCTGTCGGCGGTCGAACAGGTCACACGAACCATTCCCAGCACGCTGGAGGCAGCTGCGCTTTGCAAAATGGCCGATCGCGGCCAGATCGTGGGCGGCCTGCTCGACGGTCCATTGGCGCTGGACAATGCCATCAGCCTCGAAGCGGCCAAGGTCAAGGGCATCGTATCGCCCGTAGCTGGCCGCGCCCAGGTCCTGGTCGTCCCCGATCTGGAAGCCGGCAATATGCTGGCCAAGAACCTCACCTTTCTGGCCGGCGCCGATGCTGCCGGCATCGTGCTGGGCGCACGCGTGCCCATCATCCTGACCAGTCGGGCCGACAGCGCACGCTCACGACTGGCCTCGTGCGCAGTAGCCATGATCTACGCCAACCATCTGGCCCGCAACGCTCCGATTCAATGAGGCCGTCGATGAACAGCCAGAACACCATCCTCGTCATCAACGCGGGCAGTTCCAGCATCAAGTTCTATCTGTATGGCATCAGCGAGGCGCGCGAGCTCAGCCCCATCCTGGGCGGACAACTCGAAGGCATAGGCACGCAGCATTCACGCCTGGTGGTGCGCGATGCCCACGGCCAGACCATGACCGATCGACAAATCGCGCCGCGCCACGCCGCGGATGTGCGCGATGCCCAGGAAGTCGTCGGCACCTGGCTCAGTGGCCACCTGAGCGGCTCGCCGCTGGCCGTAGGGCACCGCGTCGTGCATGGTGGTCCCGACTTGCACACTCCGGTGCTGGTCGATGACGCCATCATTGACAAACTCAAAAGCTACACCTCGCTGGCGCCTTTGCATCAACCCAACAATCTGGCTCCCATACAAGTCATCCGCGAGCGGCTGCCCGCGTTGCCTCAAGTGGCCTGCTTCGATACCGCCTTTCATCGCACTCACTCGGCCGTGGCCGATCGATACGCCGTACCCGAGACGATGTATCAGGAAGGTGTGCACCGCTACGGTTTTCATGGCTTGTCATACGAGTACGTGGCGCAGCGTCTCCAGCGCGCCCTGCCCGACCTCAAGGGGGGCAAGATCGTTGCGGCTCATCTCGGGTCGGGCGTCTCGGCCTGCGCCATGCTCGACGGCAAGAGCATGGACAGCACCATGGGCTTTACCGCACTTGAAGGCTTGCCCATGGGCACCCGCCCCGGCCGTCTGGACCCCGGCATCGGGCTCTGGCTCATGGAACGTGGCATGAGCCACGACGAGATCCAGCATTTTCTCTACCACGAGTGCGGGCTCAAGGGCCTGTCCGGCATCGGCAATGACATGCGCGAACTCGAAGCCAGCGATGCGCCGGCCGCACGCCTGGCGCTGGATTATTTTGCCTGGCGGGTGGCCGAGGGCATGGTCGGGTTGGGTTGTGCCATGAACGGCATCGATGCCTTCATTTTCACCGCCGGCATCGGCGAGAACTCCGCGAGCATGCGGGCGCGCATTGCGCGCCACTGGGAATGGTTGGGCGTACACATCGACGACGAGCGCAATAAGGGCCATGGGCCGCGCATCAGCACTGAAGACAGCAAGATAGGCGTGTACGTCGTGCGCACCAATGAAGAACTCATCATTGCGCAGCACACGCTGGATCTGGTTTCGGCACGATGAAAGCGCTTGCTGGAAAACGCGGTCTGATCACCGGTATCGCCAACGGCAACTCCATCGCCTGGGGTTGTGCCAAAGCCTTCCGCGCCATGGGAGCCGAACTGGCCATCACCTATCTGAATGACAAGGCCCTCCCCCATGTCGAGCCGCTGGCCCGCCAACTCGATACGACGCTGCTCATGCCGCTGGACCTGAATCAATCAGGCCAGCTCGAAGCCGTTTTCTAACGTCTCGCCGCCGAATGGGGCGAACTGGACTTCGTGCTGCACGCCATCGCCTATGCACCTCGAGACGACCTCCAGGGCCGCGTGACGGATTGCTCGCGCGCGGGTTTTCTGACCGCCATGGACATCTCCTGCTGGTCCTTCATCCGCATGGCGCATCTGGCCGAGCCGCTCATGCCTCGCGGCGGCACCCTCTTTTGCATGAGCTATTACGGTTCCGAAATGGTCGTCGAGCACTACAACATGATGGGCCCGGTGAAGGCGGCACTGGAGTCCGCCACGTGCTATCTGGCGGCCGAGCTCGGCCCGCAAGGCATACGTGTCCATGCCATTTCACCCGGTCCCTTGAAGACCCGGGCCGCCAGCGGCATCAGCGGTTTTGACGACTTGCTCTATAAAGCCCAGGAAAAGGCGCCGATACGCAGCCTGGTCGACATCGACGACGTAGGCGAAGCCACGGCCTGGCTGGCCACAGACGCCGCACGTCGCATGACGGGCCAGACCATCTACATAGACGGCGGCTATCACATCGTCGATTGATGGCGCCTGCGCCCGCTCGTTCGCCAGTGCCGGCGGCGCAGCCATGTCGACAGCAAGGCGCGCGTCGTTCAGACCGGCACGCTATGCCGCTCGATGGCTGCGACAGCCTGTTCGACGCTGACGAATACGCGCTCCGCGCCCACGGCTTCGATCAGGCCACTGCGCTCCATGGCGGTACGAAACAGGCCGTGGCCTCCGGCAATCATCATGACCGTATCACGCGCCTGCAGCTCCCGCTTGAGCGTGAACAAAGCGTCTACCGCATCCGCATCGGCATGCGTCATGGCTTCAGCGTCAAGAATGAACCATCGGGCATTGCCTGCCAGCGACACCACGTCACGGGCTCGCCGGCGAAAAGCGTCCGCATTGAAGAACCAGATCGACGATTCGAACAACCAGATGACGGTCTCCGGCACCGGCTCGGCCGTGGGATTCAGATGCAGTTTGCACAGCGCGCGATCTCCGGGTAGGCGCCCCAGCAAAGCGTCGCGCGGATTGGCCGTGACATACATGACATACATCAGCGTAGCCGTGACGGCCGTGATGACACCACCCAACACGCCGAAGATCACCACGCCCACCGCAGCCAGCATCGCAAAGCCCAACTCTGCGCGGGAAATGCGTGCCAATTGCACGAACGCTCCCCATTGAAACAGGTGCATGGCAGCAAAGAGCAGAATCACGGCCAGGGTGGCTTGCGGCAACCAGTAGAGCAGCCCCGTGGCCACGCTGAGAACCACCGCCAATGTCAGTGCGGCCACGACACTGGCCAGGGGCGAGCTCGCTCCCGCGGCCAGGCTGACCGCAGTGCGCGAATCCGCGCCTGTTACGACGAACCCCTGGAAAAGTCCGGAAGCCAGATTGGATGCCCCCAGCCCAACCAGTTCGCGGTTGGCTTCGACCTCTTCGCCACTGACCGTGGCAAAACTGCGTGCCGTGACGATACCGCTGGAAAAACTCACTAGCAAAACACCCGCTGCCCCCAACAAAAACCCGGGAACATTGCGGAAATCTTCCGGCAGCGTAAAAGCGGGTAAGCCCGCAGGCACATCGCCCACTACGGCCACGCCCAGTTTGGGAAAGTCCAGCAACCAGGACAGCAGGCAGGTCACGGCGACCAGAATGATGGCGCCTGGCCAGCGCGGCCGCCACACCCGTTGCGCGGCCAGGGCCGTGCAGCAAAGCAGCCCCAGGATCAGCGTGGCGGGTTGCGCTCGGGTGATGAGCCGCGTGACGGCCTCGAACGGCCGCAACAGATCGTCGGGTCGCGGCCCGGCTCCGGTCAGCGTGCCCAATTGGGAGCACGCCAGTGTGATGGCCACGCCTGCCATATACCCCACCAACACGGGTCGCGACAGCAGGTTGGCCAGCACGCCCAGGCGAAACATGCGCGCCAGCAAGCAGCCCAACCCCACCACGACGGCCATGCCGGCTGCCGCTGCCAGACGCGCTTGCGGGTCCACGATGGACAGCCCGGTCAGGGTGGCGGCAATGAGTGTGCAGGTCGCGGTGTCAGGACCGACGACGAGGGTGCGCGACGCGCCGAACACGGCATAACCCAGCATGCCGGCAATGGCGGCCCACAAACCGCTGGCGGCAGGCAGGCCCATCATGCTGGCATAGGCCAGGCCAACCGGCAGCGCCACGGCTGCCACACTCAAACCGGCCATCGCATCCTGACGTGCGGAGCGGGCAGTCATGCCGCGCCACTTTGTGAGGCTGGGTCCGAGCAGGGATTTGACGTTCATCGGCAACTAAAAATGGATTACATGCACAAGCAACCGGGGCCTGGCCACACAAATGGCCAGGACCCGATCTTACGCCTGCCAAGGCCGTCTTATGCGGATCAGACCGCACGCTCCTGCAGTACGGCGACCGCCGGCAGTGACTTACCTTCCAGGAACTCCAGGAAGGCGCCGCCGCCAGTCGAGATATAGCCGACCTTGTCGCCGATGTGGTATTTGGCGATGGCCGCCAGCGTGTCGCCTCCGCCGGCAATCGAAAAGCCCTCGGAGTCGGCAATCGCCTGGGCCACCACTTTGGTCCCATTGGCGAACTGATCGAACTCGAACACGCCGACCGGGCCATTCCAGACGATGGTGCCCGCCTTCTCGAGGATCTCCGCCAGCGTCTGGGCTGTCTGCGGACCGATATCCAGGATCATGTCATCGTCGGCGACATCGCTCGCGGCCTTGGTGCTGGCCTGGGCCTCGGCGCCAAACGATTTGGCGCACACGACGTCGGTGTGAATCGGCACCGCCGCGCCGCGCTCGGCCATGATGTCGATCACGGCGCGCGCCTGGGCGATCTGGTCTGGTTCAGCCAGCGATTTACCAATAGGCAATCCCGCCGCCAACATGAAGGTATTGGCAATGCCACCGCCCACCACCAGTTGATCCACTTTGCCAGCCAAGGCCTGCAGAATGGACAGCTTGGTCGACACTTTGGAGCCGCCGACAATGGCCACCAAGGGGCGTTTGGGGTCATGCAACGCACGGCCCAGCGCATCGAGTTCGGCTTCAAGCAAGGGCCCGGCGCAGGCAATGGGCGCGAAGCGGGCGATGCCATGCGTTGTTGCTTCGGCGCGATGCGCCGTACCAAAGGCATCATTGACATAGACGTCGCATAGCGCGGACATCTTGCGCGACAAATCTTCGTCGTCTTTCTTTTCGCCCACGTTGACGCGGCAATTCTCCAGCAGGACCACTCGGCCGGGCTCGACCTGCACACCGTCGACCCAGTTCTGCTGCAAAGGCACGGGCATGCCCAGCACTTCCGACAGGCGCTGCGCGACACGGGCGAGCGAGTCTGCTTCGGTGAGCACGCCTTCCTTGGGGCGCCCCAGGTGCGATGTCACCATCACCGCCGCACCGGCATCCAGCGCCAGGCGAATGCCAGGCACCGACGCGCGGATGCGGGTGTCTTCGCTGATGCGCCCGGAGTCATCGAACGGCACGTTCAGGTCGGCGCGAATAAAAACGCGCTTGCCGGCCAGCTTGCCTTCCTTGGCCAGGGCGGACAGAGTGTTCACTTTGGACATGTTGTCTTCCTTCTTTTATGAGCGTGCCTGGACGATAAAAAGGCCGGCACCTGGGGTCCGGCCCGTTGTCCATGCCGGAGCCACCCGAAGGAAGCTCCGCACTTATGGCAACTTACTTGGCGTTCATCAGCGCGACAGTGGTGTCGAGCATGCGGTTGGAGAAACCCCACTCGTTGTCGTACCAGGACGACACTTTCACCAGCTTGCCCGAGACCTTGGTCAGGGTGGCATCGAAGTTGCTCGACGCCGGGTTGTGGTTGAAGTCCACCGACACCAGCGGCTCGGTGTTGTAGTTCAGGATACCCTTGAGTTCGCCTTCGGCGGCCGTCTTGAGGATGCTGTTGACTTCTTCGACCGTGGTGTCGCGCTTGGCGATGAAGGTCAGGTCGACGATGGACACGTTGATGGTCGGAACGCGGATGGCGTAACCGTCCAGCTTGCCGTTGAGTTCGGGCAGCACCAGGCCGACTGCCGCAGCAGCGCCGGTCTTGGTCGGGATCATGCTCATGGTGGCCGAACGGGCACGGCGCAGATCTTCGTGGTAGACGTCGGTCAGAACCTGGTCATTGGTATAGGCATGGACCGTGGTCATCAAGCCGGTTTCAACGCCCAGCGTGTCGTTCAACGGCTTGACCAGCGGAGCCAGGCAGTTGGTGGTGCACGATGCATTGGAGATGACGGTGTGCTCGGCACGCAGCACGCCTTGATTCACGCCGAACACGACGGTGGCGTCCACATCCTTGCCGCCGGGCGCGGAGATGATGACTTTCTTGGAGCCGCCCTTGAGGTGCGCGCCAGCTTTTTCCTTGGTGGTGAAAAAGCCCGTGCATTCGAGCACGACGTCAACCTTGAGTTCGCCCCACGGCAACTCGGCCGGATTGCGATTGGCCAGCACGCGGATTTTGTCGCCATTGACGACCATGTACTCGCCTTCGACTTCGACAGTGCCCGGAAACTTGCCGTGAGCCGTGTCAAAGCGCGTCAGGTGCGCGTTGGTCTTGGGGTCGCCAAGGTCATTGATGGCAACGATTTCGATATCGTGCTTCTTGCCGTTTTCGTAGTGGGCACGCAGGATGTTGCGGCCAATGCGGCCGTAGCCGTTGATAGCGACGCGAATGGTCATGACGAAAGCTCCTTTTACAAAACCTGCTTGACAGCCTCGGCCACCTTCTCGGTGGTCAGGCCGAAGAACTTGAACAGGGCACCGGCCGGGGCCGATTCGCCGTAACGGTCGATCCCGACCACGGCGCCATCCAGGCCCACATACTTGTGCCAGAAAGCCGTCACGCCAGCCTCGACGGCCACGCGGGGCATGCCCGCGGGCAGCACGGCGCGCTTCCAGGCGGCATCCTGCCGGTCGAAGACATCGGTGCTGGGCATGGAGACCACGCGCACGGCAATACCTTCCTTGGCCAGTGCTTCCTGGGCTGCCAAGGCGATGGCGACTTCGGAGCCCGTTGCGATGATAGCGGCGCGAGCCTGCGGCGCATCACGCAAGACGTAACCCCCTTTTGCAACCGCCTTCAGGGTGGCTTCGTCGCGCGCCACAAAGGGCAGGTTCTGGCGCGAAAGCAGCAGCGCCGTCGGGCCGCCATCGTGCACGTCCATGCCGATGCTGGCCGGACGCATCACGGCGTAATCCCAAGCCACCGAGGTTTCGACGGTATCGCAAGGACGCCAGACCGACAGATTGGGGATCAGGCGCAAGCTGGAGGCATGCTCGATGGACTGGTGAGTCGGGCCGTCTTCTCCGAGGCCGATCGAGTCGTGCGTGAACACGTGCACCACGCGCTGCTTCATCAACGCCGCCATGCGGATGGCATTGCGCGAGTAATCGGAGAACGTCAGGAAAGTGCCGCCAAAAGGCAGGTAGCCGCCATGCAGGGCAATGCCATTCATGATGGCAGCCATGCCGAATTCGCGCACGCCGTAGTTGATATGGCGGCCAAAATGCACGCCGCCCTGCTCGGCAGCGCGAACCGCACCCACACCCTTCCAGTCGGTGAAATTCGAGCCCGTCAAATCGGCCGAGCCGCCCAGCAATTCGGGCAGCAGACCCGCCAACTCCGTAATCGCAAATTGTGACGCCTTGCGCGTGGCGACCGTCTCTCCCTTGGCTGCGGTGGCGGCGATGAGCGCCTGGCTCTTGGCCGCAAACCCTTCAGGCAGTTCGCCCTTCATGCGACGCGAGAACTCGGCAGCCTCGGTCGGGAACGCCTCGGCGTAGCCCGCAAAAACGGCTTGCCAGGCGTCCTGCGCGGCGGCGCCGGCGGCGCGGCAATCCCAAGCCTGACGGACATCCTGCGGCACGTCGAACGCCGTGGCACTCCAGCCCATGGCGGTGCGCGCGGCGGCGATCTCGTCATTGCCCAGGGGCGCGCCGTGCACATTGTGCGTCCCGGCCATGGTGGGCGCGCCCTTGCCGATGACGGTACGGCAGAGAATGAGCGTGGGCTTTTCGGATTGGGCGCGTGCGGCTTTGATGGCCGCGTCCACGGCGGCCACGTCATGGCCATCCACACCACGGATCACATTCCAGCCATACGCTTCGAAACGCTTGGCCGTATCGTCGCCAAACCAGTGCTCGACGTGGCCGTCGATGGAAATACCGTTGTCGTCGTACAGGCCGATGAGTTTGGACAGCTTGAGCGTGCCAGCCAGCGAGCAGGCTTCGTGCGAGATGCCCTCCATCAGGCAGCCATCACCCATGAACACATAGGTGTGGTGATCGACGATGGTGTGGCCTGGACGATTGAACTCCGCGGCCAGCAGCGCCTCGGCCAGCGCCATGCCCACCGCGTTGGCCAAGCCCTGGCCCAGCGGGCCGGTGGTGGTCTCGACACCGGCGGTAATGCCTACCTCGGGGTGGCCTGGCGTTTTGGAGTGCAGTTGGCGGAAGTTCTTCACCTCATCCAGGCTCAGGGCGTAGCCGGTCAGGTGCAGCAATGCGTAGATCAGCATCGACCCATGGCCGTTGGACAGCACGAAGCGGTCGCGGTTGGCCCAGGCCGGATCGGCCGGATTGTGGCGCAGGTTGCCCAGCCATAGAGCCTGGGCGATTTCCGCCATGCCCATGGGAGCGCCGGGGTGCCCCGAATTTGCTTTCTGGACGGCGTCCATCGCGAGTACGCGGATGGCATCCGCCAAGGCTAGTTTGGGGACAATCGGAGTGCTCATGCGGAAGGCTCTTTGGCATTGGCGCCTCGCATCCAAGGCGCCAGAGATAGGGGGTGGAAAGCACAACATTTTACCACCTGGGGGTAAGCTCATCCGAGGCGCAGGCAAACCGTACCCAAAGCTGGCGTCCGAAGCCGGCTTCGAGCCAAAATACGGCATTCCTTCCTCGTTTTTGCCGTTCGCGCATGAGTCTGCCTCGTTTCTACTGTGACCCCCCCCTGGCCGCCGGCCAGCGCATTTGTCTGCCACTGGCCCTTGCACACCACGCCATCCGGGTACTGCGTCTGCGCGACGGGGACGATATCGTGCTGTTTGACGGCCAAGGCGGCGAATATCCTGCCCGATTGCAGATCGAAGGCAAAGCGGGTCATGCTCAGTTGGGCGAGCATCTGCCGCGCGAAGCCGAACTGCCTGGGCGCATAGTCCTCGCGCAGGGGCTGCCCTCCGGCGACAAAATGGATTGGATCGTGGAAAAAGCCGTGGAACTGGGCGCCGCGGCCGTGCAGCCCATCGCTGCGCAACGCAGCGTCCTGCAACTAAGCGGGCCCAGGCTGGAAAAACGCCTGACTCACTGGGAGCGGGTGGCCCAAGCGGCCGCCGAGCAATGCGGACGCAACCGTCTGACGCAAATTGCCGCACCGCTGACGCTGCGCGAGTGGCTCGCCCAGCCGGCTCAGGGGCCGCGTCTCATGTGCCACCCGCAGGCGGGTGACGATCTGAGCGGCTGGCTGCGCCAGCAGCCTGCCCCCCAGGCGCTGACCCTCATGATCGGCCCCGAAGGCGGATGGTCGGCAGAAGAGATCGCCACCGCCAAGACCGCTGGCGTCGTCTCGGTCAGGTTCGGCCCCAGAGTCTTGCGAACCGAGACAGCCGCCCTTGCGCTCATCGCCTCGATCAGCGCCCTGCTCGGCTGGAGTTGACCGTCCGGGCTCAGACCTCGCCGTAAGGCGCTGCCGCCACCCCTGGCTCGGGATCCGGATGACGGCCTGCATGCTCGACCACGTAGCAGAACACTCGGCCATTTTCGGTGGCAAAATCGGCCGCATCGGCGCACACGGTCTCGATGGCCGTGGCGTCTTCCTCGAGTGCGGGTCACCGGAGTGCAGACGATATAGCCAGAGCACCACGCCGGTCTTGTGATCCAGCACGGTGTCGCACAAACAATCGTAGAGTGCGTCCAGATTGCTGCCGAAGAACTCCGGAAAGTCCACGGCCTTGACAATGGCGCGCAGGACCGCGGAGCGGCTGCGTGCCCGGTCACAATCGGCCACGAGCAGGGACATGCCCAACTCATGAGTCGCGTTGACCATGGACTCTTTGTCCGTATCGTCGAGCGCGATTGCGCCGCTGCGGCGCAGTTGTCGTAACAGCGTAGTCTGGCCGTTGCGCGTCATGCCTGGGCCTCCTCGAAAAACTTCACCACTTCTTCGCTACGCCGCATCGTATCGGCATAACCCAGTTCTATCAATCGTTCCGTATAAGCGCCTTCGAAGAGCAGGTAGGACATCAGCGATCCGCCGCCCGACCTCCCCGGAACGGAAGATACACCGAGTACGCGAAAAAGGGTGCGCACTTCTGCCGGCATGGCGTCCAGGTGCTCCAGTGCCAACTGGTCCAGCGACTGGCTGGGCGTAATGGCCAGTACGTCAACCGGGCGCATGCCCGGCACCACCCCGGGAGGACTATGCGCCAAAAGCCGGTTGATGCCGCTCAGGCGCTCCAGATCCGTGGAGAGCCCGTCAAGAAAGATACTGGACAAGGCATGCCCGCCCACCTGCGCCAAAGACGGATAGGGCGGCGTCTGGGAGCGTTTTTCCGGGTGGGTCTCGTCCTGAAAATTGGTGCCGATCACCAACACACGGTCAGCGCCCAGGTGGATGGCCGGGCTGATGGGTGCCAACTGGCGCATCGACCCGTCCCCGCACCATTCAGTCTGACCCTGGACATTCACGGCCCGAGCCGGGAAGACGAAAGGAATGGCCGCTGAGGCCATGACGTGATCCACGTCGATGGCCGAGGGAACAGCGCGGCGCAACGAGCGGTGCCAGGGCTCGATAGGACGATCTGACTGATAGAACGTCAGGTGCTCGCCACTGGTGTAACCCGATGCCGTAATGGCCAGCGCCGAAAGATGACCGTGCGCCAGGTTGTAACGCATACGCCGGAAATTCAGCAGGCGCTCGAGCAGATCGGCCAATGGCTGGCTGTCCAGCGGCGACTGGGGCCGCTTGCGCATCACGCCCGCATACATCCAACCCAGCGAAAGCAGCCCAAGCCAACGGACGCCGGTTCGGATCAGGCTGGGAGTATCGGCGCGGTACACCATGCTAGTGTCCAGCGAGGACCATAGCCGGCGCATGCGCCGCAGCGCCAGATGGGGCCGATCCGCACGGCAGGCCAGGGCCGCGGCGTTTACCGCGCCGGCCGAAGTGCCACAGATGATCTGGAAAGGGTTGGGGAACCCGGGGCGGCAATGTGGATCGAGCACCTGCAAAACCGCTGCCAACACCCCGACCTGGTAAGCCGCTCGTGCGCCACCGCCGGTCAGCACCAGGCCGGTGGCGCGTGAGCGGACCGTCGCGTCAACGCGCAACGTTGGCATCTACCACGGTCATGGCCGTCATGTTGACGATACGACGAACGGTCGAGCTGGAGGTCAGGATAGTGACCGGCGCGTTGGCACCCAGCAGGAAGGGGCCGACTGCCACATTGCCGCCGGCAGCCGTCTTGAGCAGGTTGTAGGCGATATTGCCCGAATCCACGATGGGGCAGACCAGCAGATTGGCCTCGCCCTTGAGCGTGGAGGACGGCAGAATCCGCAGGCGCAGAGCCTCGTCCAAGGCGCAATCGCCATGCATCTCGCCATCGACTTCGAGCTCAGGCGACTGGGCATGCAGTATTTCCAACGCCTCACGCATCTTGGCGCCGGACGCCGAGCTGCCGGAGCCGAAGTTGGAGCGCGACAGCAGGGCTGCTTTGGGTGCCAGGTTCAGGCGGCGCATCTCGTCGGCCGCCGCCTGCGTGATCTCGGCAATCTGCTCGGCGCTCGGATTGTCATTGACATGCGTATCGGCCAGGGCCACGGTGCGCTCGTTAAGCAGCAGGATGTTCATGGCCGCGTAGATATTGGCCCCTGGTTTCTTACCGATGACCTCATCGACGAAGCGCAGGTGGTCATGATAGGCGCCCACCGCCCCGCAGATCATGCCGTCGGCGTCGCCCAGGCGCACCATCACCGCCCCAATCAACGTCGAGCGCCGGCGCATTTCCACGCGGGCCATCTCTTTGGTGATGCCGCGGCGGCACATCAGCTCCCAGTAGGTCGTCCAGTACTGATGAAAGCGCTCGTCGTATTCAGGATTGGTCACTTCGACGTCCTGCCCCAGGCGCAGGCGCAGGCCGAATTTTTCGATACGCGCCGACAGCACCGAAGGCCGCCCCACCAGAATGGGTATGGCCAAGCCCTCGTCGACGACCACCTGTACGGCACTCAAGACACGTTCGTCTTCGCCTTCGGTAAAGACGATGCGCGCACGCCCGCCCTCTCGCACGAAGCGTTTGGCCGACGCGAACAGGGGCTTCATGAACGCGCCCGAGTGATAGACGAATTGCTGCAGCTGCTCGACATAGGCGTCGAGGTCGGCGATGGGGCGCGTGGCCACGCCATCTTCCATGGCCGCACGTGCCACGGCCGGTGCGATGCGTACGATCAGGCGCGGGTCGAACGGCTTGGGGATGAGGTAATCCGGGCCGAAGGACAGGTCATAGGTGCCATAGGCGGCAGCCACGACCTCGCTTTGCTCTTCTTGGGCCAGGCCGGCGATGGCATAGACGGCCGCCCGCTCCATGGCGGGCGTGATGGTGGTGGCGCCGACGCCCAACGCGCCGCGAAAAATATACGGAAAGCACAGGACGTTGTTGACCTGGTTGGAGTAGTCCGAGCGGCCGGTGGCCATGACGATGTCATCGCGTACGGCGTGTGCCTCTTCAGGCAGGATTTCGGGCGTCGGATTGGCCAGCGCCAGAATCAGCGGGCGCGCCGCCATGGTGGCCACCATCTCGGGCTTGAGCACGCCCCCGGCCGACAGGCCCAGAAACACGTCGGCGTCGGCGATGACCTCGGCCAGCTTGCGGGCATCGGTCTTTTGCGCAAAACGCGCTTTGTCCGGATCCATCAGCGCGGTGCGGCCTTCGTAGACCACGCCTTCGATATCGGTAACCCAGACGTTTTCGATAGGCAGGCCCAGATCGACCATGAGACTCAGGCAAGCCAGGGCCGCCGCGCCCGCGCCCGAACTGACGACCTTGACCTTGGCGATGTCCTTGCCCACGACCCTCAAGCCGTTGATGAAGGCCGCGCTCACGGTGATCGCCGTGCCATGCTGGTCGTCATGGAAGACGGGGATCTTCATGCGCTCGCGCAGCTTGCGCTCGACGGTGAAACACTCCGGCGCCTTGATGTCCTCGAGATTGATCCCACCAAAGGTGGGCTCCAGGCCCGCAATGATGTCGACCAGTTTGTCCGGGTCGGTCTCGTTGATTTCGATGTCAAACACATCCAGGCCGGCAAACTTCTTAAAGAGCACGGCCTTGCCTTCCATCACGGGCTTGGAGGCCAGCGCACCGATGTTGCCCAGACCCAGCACTGCCGTGCCGTTGGATATCACGCCCACCAGATTGCCGCGAGCGGTATAGCGAAAGGCGTTGACCGGGTCGTCGACGATTTCTTCACAGGCCGCGGCCACGCCAGGCGAGTAGGCCAGCGCCAGATCGCGCTGATTGGTCAGTTGCTTGGTCGGCGTGACCGAGATTTTGCCGGGACGGCCGTGCTCGTGATATTCCAGCGCGGCTTTGCGAAAATTGGCATCCATGGTGGGCGATCGGAAGTAATAAACGTCGTTAATGAAACAGGGTATCGCTGCGGCCCAGGGCCGGCGAAAGTGCTGCTATCTTACTCTCGCCCTCCCGGGTAGCGGATTTCGGGGAAACGCCCATGCGGATCGAACAACGCCTTCATGCGCATCTCCAGCCGCCAACCCGCCAGACTGGACTCGCACGGGCTGGCGCCGGCCTGGCCCGATGTCCAGCAGCTGTCCTGGACCCAGGCCAGCGAACCGCCATGTCCGAGCAGCACCTGCGCCAGATTGGCCGGCTCGAGCATGGCATCGAGCCGGAAACATGCGCTCCAGCCTGCT
Organism: Bordetella holmesii ATCC 51541; assembly: GCA_000612485.1. NCBI lineage: Bacteria > Pseudomonadati > Pseudomonadota > Betaproteobacteria > Burkholderiales > Alcaligenaceae > Bordetella > Bordetella holmesii. Next base: position 2,824,033 of record CP007494.1, on the reverse strand, counting down.
GCCGTCTGGCAGGCCTGGGCATCGGCACTGCCGGCCAGTTGAAAAAGTGCCGGCACCAGATTCTGCAGGGTGGCAGAGCGCAAGGGCTGGGTGTCGGTCGCGCCGAATCCGCCCACCCGCTCGACGGTGCCGTCGGAAAACATCACGGTCGCCGCACGCAGGCCGCTGTCAGCAGGCGTTGAAAAACCTCTGGCGGTGGCCAGCCAGGCGGCGATTGTCTGCTGCGGATCGGCCTGCGCGAACTGCGCGCAGCCCTGCGCGGCCAGCACACCGACCGCACAACCGGGCTCGGCCACGATCAGCCCCTCCTCGTGGCGCCAGCCGTTCAAGGCGGCGGGGTCCAGCCACAGACAGTTCGCTTCCTCGCGCCACGTGGGCACCCCCCAAAGCGCCAGCGTGATGCCGCAAGCATCGGCAAGCTCGCGCGCGCGCCAGACATCCTGAGCATGCCCGAGCACCAGACGCGGCCGCTCCTGCTGCTGGAGTTCACCCACCGCTGCGGCGGAAATCCGCTCGCAAAACGCATCCCAGGGCGAGCGCGGCGGTCTGCGCCCGGTCAGAAAGGCGCGACGAGACGGTTGCATGGCTAAAATCCCTTTTTCGCTGTGAGATTCATCATGCCGCGCCTTGCCCGCCGTACCAACGATTTTCTGACATTTCAGGTTGTAGAACTTTTCAAAGAAGCCCAGGCCTTGAGCGCTGCCGGCCGGGACATCATCAGTCTGGGCATAGGCGAACCCGACTTCACCGCCCCGCCCCAGGTTATCGAAGCCCTGGAGCGCGCCAGCCGTGCCGGGCTGAGCGGCTACTGCGCGCCGGGGGGGCTGATGCCATTGCGCGAGGCCATCGCCCAGTTCTACGCCGATGAATTCGGCGCGCCGATCCACCCGGAACGTGTCATCGTTACGGCGGGCGCCTCGGGCGCGCTCGCGCTGGCCAGCGCCGCACTGGTCAACCCGGGTGCAGAAGTTCTCATGCCCGACCCCTCCTATCCGGCCAACAGCAATTTCGTCCTGGCCGCAGGCGGCGTGCCGCGACTGGTGCCCAGCAATGCCGCCAAGCGTTTTCAACTCAGCGCCGCAGACGTGCGCGAGAACTGGACCACGGCCACCGAGGGCGTCCTGATCGCCTCGCCCAGTAACCCCACGGGCACCAGCATCGCCTCTGACGAACTCGCCGCGCTGCTGGCCGAAGTGCGCCAACGCGGCGGTTACACCATCATGGACGAAATCTACCTGGGTCTGACCTATGGGCAGACGCCGCGCTCAGCGCTGACGCTGGACGATGACATCATCGTCATCAACAGCTTCTCCAAGTATTTCCATATGACCGGCTGGCGTCTGGGATGGATGATCGTGCCCCAGGCCATGGTCAGCACCATAGAAAAAATGTCTGCCAGCCTGCAGATATGCGCGCCCACCCTGGCTCAGCACGCCGCCCTGGCCTGCTTCAAACCCGATGCCCTGAAAATCTACGCTCAACGACGTGACGCTTTCCGCCAGCGCCGCGACTACCTGTTGCCCGAGTTCGAGCGCCTGGGCATTCCGGTACCGGTCAAACCGGATGGAGCGTTCTATATCTATGCCGACATCCGTCATTTGGGCATGGACAGCATGGCTTTCTCGCAGCGCCTGCTGCACGAAGCCGGCGTGGCGGCCGTGCCGGGCGTGGATTTCGGCCCCGCCCATGGCCTGTCCACGATGCGGTTCTCCTATGCGACTGGGCTGGACCGCCTGCAGGAAGCCATCGGCCGTATCGAACGACTGCTTTGATACCGCTTTGCCCGGCAGGGACTGGTCCGCACCGGGCACCGTCGAGCGCCACGCTCTCGCGGCAGATGATCCGCCGGGATGCAAAAAACCCCTCGCACCTGCCGGCCCGAGGGGTCAGCGCCGGCCAAAAGCTTAGTCGCGCGCCAGCGCGATGCCTGAAGCCAACGCCAGGCGCCGCCGCTCGGCCTGCACCTTGGCGCCATAGCCGCCATCGTCCGGACCGGTAGCGCCGACATAGCAGGCCAACCCGCCATTGACGGATCCACGCCGCTCGATGCAATCCTTCAGGATGGTGGCGCCCACATGGATGTTGGCCACCGGGTCCAGCGCGCCTGCCCTGCCCGGGGCAATGGCATCGAACTTGTCCTGATGAATGCGCGTCATCACCTGCATCAGTCCCTGCGCACCCACAGCGCTTTCGGCGAAAGGGTTGTAGCGGGACTCGATGGCAATGACCGCTAACAGCAGCAAGGGATCGACTTGCTTGTCGCGCCCCACACGATAGACGGTGTTCACGAGTACACCCGTGGCGTCATACGCCACTTTATATTTGCGCGAGATATAGTTGCGCAACGCCTCCACCTGCCCGTTGCTGGTTCCGGCAACCGATTTACGTTGCGGCGGAAGCGGTTCCGAGCGTAGGGGTCCCAAAAAACCGGTAGCATTGCTGGCCGGTGCATTAGGCACGGCCATCACGACAGCGGCGGAACCTTCGGATTCCGGCCCAGCTTCGGGTCCAGCGGACAGAGACGTTGGCGCGAGGGCGGTCAACAGGGCCTTGTGCACCTGCAACGCCTGGTCGCGCAAACCAGGCAAGGCAAACCCCATACTGACGGTCACGATGACCGCGATACCCAGGTAGACCGAGCACAGGCGCAGTCCTTCGGCGAGGTTGTGATGCACTCCCTGGGCCAGCTGTCGAAACACGCCGGCCATTGACGCATCGGGCATAAAGACCTCCTGCGTTGGGAAAGTAAGGGGTGGATGTTAACCTGTAAATGCATCAAAAATGTAACCAACCTGCCGGGATCTGTAGTGAAGTACCGCGACCTCCGAGATTTCCTCAAGCAGCTCGAACTCAAGGGCGAGCTCAAGCGCATCAACGCCGCCGTCTCCACAACGCTGGAAATGACCGAGATCGCCGACCGCGTACTGCGCGCCGGCGGGCCTGCTTTGCTGTTCGAACAACCCATGCACGCAGGCAGGCCGGCCGAGATGCCGGTGCTGGCCAATCTATTCGGCACGCCCGGGCGCGTGGCCTGGGGCATGGGTGCCGAAGACGTGGCTGCCCTGCGCGATGTCGGCGAGTTGCTGGCCTCGTTGCGCGAACCCGAACCGCCGCGTGGCTTTCGTGATGCCTTGGCCAAAGTGTCCATGCTCAAGGCTGCGCTGTGGGACATGAGCCCCAAGACCGTGCGCGGCGCGCCGAGCCAGGAGGTGGTCTGGGAAGGCAATGACGTCGACCTGGCACGCCTGCCCATCCAGACCTGCTGGCCGGGCGACGTTGCACCTCTGCTCACGAGGGGCCTGGTCATCACGCGCGGACCCAATGCCCGCCGGCAAAACCTGGGCATCTACCGGCAACAGGTCATAGGCCGCAACAAACTCATCATGCGCTGGTTATCGCATCGCGGCGGCGCGCTGGACTTCCGCGATCACCGGCTGGCCAACCCTGGCCAGCCCTTCCCCATTGCCGTGGCGCTGGGCGCGGACCCAGCCACCACGCTGGGCGCCGTCACCCCCGTGCCCGACAGCCTGTCCGAATATCAGTTCGCCGGCCTTTTGCGCGGCTCACGCACCGAAGTCACACAGGCACTAGGCAGTACGCTATCGGTGCCCGCGACCGCCGAAATCGTGCTCGAAGGGCACTTGCTGCCGGCCAGCGATCCCCGCGCCCTGGCGCCGCAAGTGCCCGAAGGCGCCCCGGCCCCGCCCGATCTCGGCTACGAAATGGCCCTGGAAGGCCCCTACGGCGATCACACGGGTTATTACAACGAGCAAGATTGGTTTCCGGTTTTCACGGTCGAGCGCATCACCATGCGCAAAAATCCCATTTATCACACGACCTACACCGGCAAGCCGCCAGACGAACCGGCAGTCTTGGGCGTCGCGCTGAATGAGGTGTTCGTCCCCCTGCTGCGCCGGCAATTGCCCGAGATCGTGGATTTCTACCTCCCACCGGAAGGATGCAGCTATCGGCTGGCAGTGGTATCCATCCGCAAGCAGTACGCCGGTCACGCCAAACGGGTGATGTTTGGTGTCTGGAGCATTCTGCGTCAGTTCATGTATACCAAGTTCATCGTCGTGGTGGACGAGGACGTCAATACCCGCGACTGGGCGGAGGTGATCTGGGCCATGACCACCCGGATGGACCCCGTGCGCGATACCCTGCTGGTCGAAAATACGCCCATCGACTATCTGGATTTCGCCTCGCCGGTTTCGGGGCTCGGCGGGAAAATGGGCATGGACGCCACCAACAAATGGCCGGGCGAAACACAGCGCGAATGGGGCGTACCGATCAAGATGGACGATGCGGTCAAGGCTCGCGTGGACGCCATGTGGCAAGAGCTTGGGTTGTAACCACGGCCAGTTAGTCAAAAAAAGGTTCATCGCGGAATAGCGTGGAGCCGTGCTTGATTGCCGTTACGCTTGATCCTTGATTTTTCAAGGATCAAGGCCGGGATCATGCTGGACCGCAAGACGATCGAGAGGTTGGGTGGGTGGGAAGGTTATCGGGTGGAGCGGGTCGTGTGGCCTGAAGGTGAGAGCCGGACGGTCACGATTTACCTGAAGCCTTCAGCGCGAACGATGCACTGCGAGCACTGCGGCAACCGATGTCGGCAGGTGCATGAGACGACCACGCGCCGGGTGCGGGATCTGCCGCTAATGGCGCTGCGAGTGACGCTGGTAGTGCCGCGTCGGCGGGTCTGGTGCGAGCAGTGCGGTGGACCGCATCTGGAGAGGCTGAGCTGGCTGGGCCGTTACCAGCGAGTGACCGACCGGCTGGCCGAGGCGGTCAGCCAGTTGCTTGAGTCCAGCAACATTCTGGCCGTGGCGCGCTTCTTCCAACTGGGTTGGCACACGGTCAAGGCGCTGGACAAGGCCCTGCTGCGACGGGCGATCCAAGAGCCGGACTGGAGCCAGATCCACTACCTAGCGATGGACGAGTTCGCTCTACACAAGGGCCATCGTTATGCCACGGTCGTTGTCGATCCGATCCGCCGTCAGGTGCTATGGATCGGTGATGGCCGCTCGCGCGAGACGGCCAGAGCCTTCTTCGAACAACTGCCAACAGGAGTTGCCCAGCAGATCCGGGCCGTAGCGATCGACATGACGACGGCCTATGAGCTGGAGATCCAGGCCAACTGCCCCAACGCCGAGATCGTCTACGACCTGTTCCACGTCGTGGCCAAGTACGGCCGTGAAGTGATAGACCGGGTGCGTGTAGACCAAGCGAACCAGTTGCGGCACGACAAGCCGGCCCGCCGGGTGATCAAGTCCAGTCGCTGGCTACTGCTGCGCAATCGCAAAAACCTCGATCCGTGCCAATCGGTAAAGTTGGACGAGTTGCTCCAGGCCAACCAGCCCTTGCTCACCGCTTATCTGATGCGCGATGAGCTCAAACAGCTGTGGTTCTACCAACACCCCGGCTACGCCCGCCAGGCATGGGATCACTGGCTGCAACAGGCTCAGGGCAGCGGCATCGCCGCCTTGGCTCACTTCGCGCTCAAGCTAAAAGCCTATCTGCACGGGATTCTGTCTCGCTGTCGCCACCGGCTCAACACCAGCATCGTCGAGGGCATCAACAACACCATCAAAGTCATCAAGCGCCGCGCCTACGGCTACCGCGATCAGGAGTACTTCTTCCTCAAGATCCGGTCTGCATTCCCCGGTATTCCTCGATGAACCAAAAAAAAAGCAGCCCGGAGGCTGCGTTTTTTTTGCTGCAGAGGCATCAGCCGTGATCGCGCTTATCGGACTTGAGCCAAGTGCGCGCGAGCTGCCAGCCCGCCAGACCAATACCCGCCCAGCGCAGCAAACCCAGACGTTTACCGCCTCCCATGAACAGGGCCGAGGCGGCCGAACTGACGATGGGATAGCGGCGCGCCAGGTTATACGCCTGCAACACCCACTGCGAGGTGTTGCCTCTGGTCAGCTTGGGCAGTAACCCGCGCACCAGATTGGCCGGCTCCAGCGCCTGACCGGTCTCGGCAATGCTTTGGGCCAGACTCTCGCGCTCGATGGCCGCGCGGGCACGCAACAGTTCGATGCGCACCTGTCTTTCCACAGCGGGAGATTGACGTTGTGCCATCAGCGCCCTCCACCAGAAGTGTCGGCCTCACGGCGCTCGAGGTCGACCTGAGCATCGCGAACCCGCTCGAGCAGCTCGGCATCACGCCCCAGCTCCTCGAGCGTGGCCGAAAACGGCAACGGACCGTCGACCAGTTCGCGGCGCACCAGCAGCAGCAGCGCCACACCGATGACACCATAGATGGCGGCCAACCATCCCAATGCAACATAGCGGTGTTCGGTTGGCCAGAACGCCACCGCGATGGTGACGGTGAACACCAAGACAGCCAGGGTCAAAAACAGCAGGGCAGCAAACGACATCCCCAGCGTTTTGAGCAGGCGGAGTTTCTCGTGACCTGCTTCCTGGCCCAGGAGTTCGAGACGTGTGCGCAGCAGCCCGACCAGGCTGGCCGCCACACCGAATACCGAGGTACGTAGACTCATGCAGATTGACGGGCCTGCGCCATCAGCGAAGGCCCTGCCCTATCAGCGGCGGCTGATCAGCAAGCCGAGCAGCAGGCCGGTCACGCCTGCGATACCGATGGCTTGCCAAGGATTGTCATGAACGTAGTCGTCGGTAGCACGGGCGGCGCGGCGGCCGCGCTCGAGCATGGCATCCTGGGCGTCATACAGCGCTTCACGGGTGCGCTTGAGCGAGCTGAGCGCACGCTCACGCAGCTCGGAAGCCTTTTCGCCGGACGAGGCAGCCGCCTCGCGCAGCAACGTCTCGGCATCGTTGAGACTGCTTTTGACACTGTCAATCAGTTTGTCTTTGGCGATATCTTCAGATCGTTTCGCGGGCATAGAGCACTCCTTTTGATGTGTCGTTGGTAAATCCATCATACCAGCGCGCCCGCTCAGGGCAAGGGGCTGGCGCGCCGGATACTTTCTGCTACTTGATTTCCGTAATTTCGACTTGCGATTTGCTGCCCGCCATGTCGATCTCTTGCTTCATGACGAGATTGACCGCAGGACAATACCAATCAGTCACCGTCGTGTTCATGCCGGGAATGGGCAAGGTCAAACCTTTGAAGGTCGCCATCGTGGGATCACTGTTGCGTGTGTAAGTGATAGGCCAGTACGACTGTTCACCCAGCGCTGTGGCAATGCTGCGCCTGGCCCCAACGGTTTTTTCGCCGATGCGCACGGTGGTGCTGGGCTGGCCACCCACGGGCGCCTCCTTGCCGATATTGATGCGATAGCTGGAACCGGCGAATTTCTGCCCCTGCCCGGTGACCTTGTCGTAGGCAAACAAACCCAGGATACGCAGATCGAACTGACCATCCCTGGCCGGCGCTTCGCCCGCCTGCTCATAGCGCGCAAAACTGGCCTGTCCGCCTTTGACCGTCATCAGATAGTCCAGCTTGGATTTACCAGATGGCAGGCCGGCATAGGCAAAACTAGCCACCCCCTGCACACGGGCGCGGCAGTTGTCGCCGTTGCTGCGGCTGACGTCGCTGAAAGCCAGGTCGGCGCCAAGGTTGATGTTGCCCGACCCGGAAAATTGCAGTTGTCCGCCGTCGTGCATGAATTTGGCGTCGCAGACGCCAGCGTGGGTGATAGGGGCAATGCTGGCCAGAACCAGCGCAGATATCCAACGAGCCACCGAGTACTCCTGTAGAGTTGCGCCGCTTCCGGCGTCTTGCGCCTGCTACTACACCCTTGCACGAAGGCGGTCCGGCCGCTGGTCACACTGGGTCCCGTCCATGCAGAAAAGGCGTTTCGCGCGACCACCTGCGGTCGCGCGAAACGCCCCTCTTGCTGTGCTTTCCCCTTGAACCATCGCTGAGACGGCATTGAACGTCCGTCGCCGGCCGTCTGCCTTAAACCAAGCAAGCTTCATGCCAGCGTTCTCGCCGCCAGAAAATCACCTGCAACACATTGATTTATATGGACAAGCAAAAACCCTCACGGTCTTTTGCGAATCCATGCTGCGGCATAACGGTGCCTGCAGCACCAAAACCGTGCGAACCCGCCCCGGAACAGAACTTCAAATCACTTCTGGCTATATGGATGGAAGCAATCAAAAGTTGTGGAGATGAGTCCCCCTCCCTATGATCCTCGGACGATTACTGGGTTTGGCACAGAGGTTCATGAAGCTTTTTCCGATTTTTTCCGATCTCCAGGACCGGCATGTTCTGGTCGTGGGCGGCGGCACGGTTGCCACGCGCAAGACGCAGGCACTGCTGCAGGCCGGTGCGCGGGTCACCGTAGGCGCTCCTGCCCTCACACCCGAACTCAGCCGTCTGGCCGACCGGCAAACCATCACGCATATTGCCGGCGAGTTCGAGCCGGCCTGGCTCGACGGGACGTGGCTGGTGATTGCCGCCACGGATGATCGCGCCACCAATGCGCGTGTCTACGAGGTTTCCTGTAGCCAGCAGCGCTTCTGCAATGTCGTCGACGACCCCGGGCTGTCAAGCTTCCAGGTCCCGTCCATCGTGGATCGCTCACCGCTGATCGTGGCGATTTCCTCCTCCGGTGTGGCCCCGTACTGGCCCGCCGTCTGCGCGAACGGCTGGAATCCCTGTTTGACCACAGCCTGGGCGCACTGGGCGAACTGGCCGCACGCTACCGCTCGCGTATCCGTGCCGCCCGCCAAGACCTCGGGCAGCGCCGTCGCTTCTATGATTGGCTGCTCGATGGCCCGGTCGCGGCCGCCTTGCGGGGGCCAACCCCCATCAGGCCGAGGCCCTGCTGCAGGAGGCTCTGGCCACAAGCGCTGCGCCCGTGGCGGGACGTGTCGTACTGGTCGGCGCCGGCCCTGGCGACCCCGGGCTGCTGACGCTAAAGGCCCTGCGCGCCTTGAACGAAGCCGATGTCATCCTGCACGACCGGTTGGTCAGCCCCGATGTGCTCGCGCTGGCGCGACGCGACGCCGAGTGCATCCCGGTGGGCAAACGCCTGGGTGAGGATCACAACGCCACGCAATCCCGTATTCATGCCTTGCTGGTCGAGCATGCCCGCGCTGGACGCCGCGTGGTCCGCCTCAAAGGCGGCGACGCGTTCATCTTCGGGCGTGGCGGCGAGGAACTGGAGCATCTGCGTGCGCAAGGCGTGGATTACGAAGTCGTCCCGGGCATTACCGCGGCACTGGCCTGCGCAGCCTATGCCGGCATCCCACTGACGCATCGGGACCACGCTCAGTCGCTGCGGTTGGTTACCGCGCATTGCCGGGGCGACGAAGACTCACTGGACTGGGATGGGTTGGCGCGGGATCACCAGACCCTGGCCTTCTACATGGGCGTGGGACAGTTGGACAACCTGTCGGCGCGCCTGATTGCGCATGGCCGCGCTCCCGATACGCCTTTCGCACTGATCGAAAACGGCAGCCGCCCGCAACAGCGGGTGGTTACCGGTTCGCTTTCTCAACTGGCCCGCATCGCCCGCGAACAGGCCATTGCCGCACCGGCACTGCTTATCGTCGGCGAAGTCGCCGCGTTGGCCGACAAGCTGGCCTGGTTTGGCGCGTCGGCCCGCTAGGCCTACTCGACCTTCTGCTTGGTACCGAAAATGCGGTCACCCGCGTCACCCAGACCCGGCATGATGTAACCGAGCTCATTCAGGCCGTTGTCGATGGATGCGGTATAGATATGCACGTCAGGGTGCTTGTCCATGACAGCCTTGATGCCCTCGGGCGCCGCGACCAGCGTCAGCGCGCGAATCTCGCGAGCACCGGCGCGCTTGAGCATATCGATCGTGGCCACCATGGAACCACCGGTAGCCAGCATGGGATCGACGATCAGGGCCAGACGCTGATCCAACTCTCCGACCAGCCGCTCCAGATAGGTATGTGCCTGCAGGGTTTCCTCGTTGCGGGCCAGGCCCACGACGCTGACCTTGGCACCCGGAATGAGGCTCAATACCCCGTCAAGCATACCGATGCCGGCGCGCAGGATAGGCACCACGGTGACTTTCTTGCCGGCGATCTTCTCGACCTCGACCGTGCCACACCAGCCCTCCACCGTGGCCGGTGCCAGCGCCATGTCCTTGGAGGCCTCGTAAGTCAACAGAGCAGCGACCTCCTGCGATAACTCGCGAAAGCTCTTGGTGCTCAGGTCGACGCGCCGCATGATGCCTAGTTTGTGCCGCACCAGCGGATGACGGATTTCATGCACGGGCATGTCCGGATTCTCCAAAAAAAACTACTCAATACCCGCGCCTGCGGGCGAAAAATTTACTGTTCGGCCAACCAGGCGATGAGCGCATCATCGAACTTGCGCACCGCATCGGCGTTTTCATGGTTGACCATGCTCACGACCACGTAGCGCTTGCCGCTGCTGCCCAGCACATAGCCCGCCAGAGAGCGCACGTCGCGCAGCGAACCGGTTTTCAGGTGAGCCATGCCCAGCGTGCCATTGCCCTTCATGCGCCGACGGACCGTGCCATCCACGCCTGCGATGGCCATCGACGCCAGATACTCTGGCATGACAGGCGAGCGCCAGGCCAAGGTCAACATGGAGGCCAGGCTATCGGCCGATACGCGCGCCAGGCGCGACAGACCTGCACCATTATCGATAACAAGCTCGGGCATGTTCAGCCCCTGGTCAGACAGCAGCGTCTTGGCCACCGCCTCGCTGCTGGCGACCGTGGCCGGACGGCGCCCTCGTTCGGCCCCGAGGGTGAGCAGCAAGGCGCGCGCCATGACGTTGTTGCTGCGCTTGTTGATGACACGGATCGCCTCGCCCAACGTGGGTGACTCGTGGGAGGCCAGCACCACGGCATCGGCCGGAACCATGCCGGGGCGCATCTTACCCTTGAAATTGCCTCCCAGCTCGCGCCAGAGCAATCGGAACACCGCATCGGTGTAATCCTGCTGGGACAAGGCCAACCGGTAGAGGCTGAATTCACCGCAAGCCCCCGGCACGGATCCGGCCAGCCGCAGCGTAATGCCTTGATCGGTCACCACCGGTTGGGTGGTGACGTCCGTTCCGCTTTTGCAGCGGCCATCCGCCCACTGGATAGCCCCTTCCAGCCGCAGACCGGGCAGCGGAGGATCGACAGTGGCCACCCATTTACGCGCGGCCGCGTCGGGTGTGAGCAGAAGACGCAAGGCGCCAAACCCCACCATGAGGGCGTCCGGGCTGGCGTTGTAGGCGCGATCCGGGGCACCATCGAAAGCGCCCGGATCCGTGGCTACCTGCCCGAAAATGCTCCGATCGACCACCAGGTCGCTGATTTCCTTGACGCCGCGCAGGCGCAGTTCGCGCAGCAGCGTCCAGAGGTCCTGCAGGAGAAACTGCGGATCGCCGCCGCCGCGCCAATAGAGCGGACCCGTCAGCACCCCGTGCGCGTCGGGCCGCGCGCCGGGCTCGGTTAGGAAGTCCGTGCGCCAGACATAGTTGGGGCCCAGTTCGGATAAGGCCGTCCAGGTGGTGACCAACTTCATGACGGAGGCCGGGTTGCGCGGCGCCTTGGCATTGATGGCAACCAGGCGCGGCCCGTTGACCTCCTGCACGACCAGCGATAGCGCCTCATCGGGCAACTTGCTTGCCTTCCAGGCCTGAGCCAGCTCTGCCGGCAAGCCCAGCGCCCCTCCCGCGGCACCCTGCGCGCATGCGACCCCGGGCAGCAAGGTCGTCAGCGTCAATCCCAGCGCCGCCAGGGCGCGCCTCACAGCCAGATATCCCATGGCCTGTAACACCATCTTATGCACAAAGATGAAAGCATACATAAGGAGCGCCGGTCGCGGCGGGCGGTTACAGACGAGGGTGGGCAACCACGGGCGTCTACAATAAACGGTTGCGCACCGCGTATCTGCACTGCGCCGATCCTTTTTTTCCGGTCCTGTCAGGCCGGGATGACACCGTGTCCACCTTTACTGTTTCCGACTTTGATTACAACCTGCCTGCCGAACTGATCGCGCAGACGCCCGCCGCCGAACGTGGCGGCAGTCGCCTGCTTCATCTGGATGGCCAGGGGCGGCTGCATGACCGCCAGTTCTGCGACCTGCTCTCGTTGCTGCGCCCCACGATCTGCTCATTTTCAACGATACCCGCGTCATCAAGGCCCGCTTAGCCGGCCAGAAGGCCACCGGCGGCAAGGTCGAAGTGTTGGTCGAACGCATCACCGAACCGACCCGCGCCCTGGCCCATGTCCGCGCCAGCAAGTCGCCCGGGCCCGGCATGCGCCTGGAGCTGGCTGGCGGCGCCATCACCGCCGACGTCCTGGGCCGCGCCGGCGAGCTGTTCGATCTGCGTTTCGCCGCGCCGGTGCTCGACCTGCTGGAAGCCCATGGCGCCACGCCCCTGCCGCCCTACATCACCCACGCGGCCGAGCAGGAAGACGACGCTCGCTACCAGACCGTCTATGCGCGCGAACCGGGCGCGGTAGCTGCTCCGACAGCAGGCCTGCACTTCGATCAAGCCATGCTGCAGCGGCTGGCCGACCAGGACGTGCAACGCGCCTTCGTCACCCTGCACGTCGGCGCGGGCACGTTTCAGCCCGTGCGTGTCCAGAAGCTGGAAGACCACATCATGCATTCAGAGTGGTACACCGTGCCCGAGGCCACCGTTGCGGCCGTTGCGCGTGCGCGCCAGGCCGGGGCCGCGTGATCGCGGTGGGCACCACCAGCGTGCGCGCGCTGGAGTCGGCGGCGGCGCAGTCTGCCGACGGCGAACTGCGCGCAGCCCAAGGCGACACGCGTCTTTTCATTACCCCGGGCTCCCGTTTTCGCGTGGTCGACGCCCTGGTCACCAACTTCCACCTGCCCCAGTCGACATTGCTGATGCTGGTCTCGGCCCTGGCCGGGATCGAGCCCATCCGGCGCGCCTATGCCCATGCCGTGGCCGGCCGCTACCGCTTCTTCAGCTATGGCGACGCCATGTTCATCGAATCTGCCCAGCCATGACCGGACTCTCCTTCGAACTGCTCGCCACCGACGGCGGCGCGCGCCGCGGGCGCATGACACTGAACCACGGCGTGGTCGAGACACCGATCTTCATGCCCGTGGGCACTTACGGCAGCGTCAAGGCCATGCTGCCCCACGAACTCAAGGAGATCGGCTCTCAAATTGTCCTGGGCAACACCTTTCATCTCTGGCTGCGCCCGGGCACGGCCATCATGGAAAAGCATGGCGGCCTGCACGGCTTCATGCAGTGGGACAAGCCCATACTGACCGACTCCGGCGGCTTTCAGGTGTTCAGCCTGCAAGGCATGCGGAAAATCACCGAGGAGGGGGTCAAGTTTGCCTCGCCCATCGATGGCTCGCGGCTGTTTTTGACGCCGGAAGAATCCATGCGCATCCAGCGCTCGCTGAACTCAGACATCGTCATGGTGTTCGATGAGTGCACCCCTTACGAAATCGACGGCCGTCCGGCCACCCAGGAAGAGGCGGCGCGCTCGATGCGCATGTCGCTGCGCTGGGCGCGCCGCTCACGAGACGAGTTCGACCGCTTGGAAAACCCCAATGCGCTGTTTGGCATCGTCCAAGGCGGCATGTACGAGAACCTGCGGGACGAATCCTTGGCCGGGCTGACCGACGTCGGGTTTCATGGCTACGCCATCGGCGGCCTGTCGGTCGGCGAACCCAAAGAGGACATGATGCGCATCCTGGGCCATGTGGCCCCGCGCCTGCCGCAACATGCCCCGCGCTACCTGATGGGGGTGGGCACACCCGAAGATCTCGTCGAGGGCGTCTCGCGCGGCGTGGATATGTTCGACTGCGTCATGCCCACCCGCAACGCGCGCAACGGCTGGTTGTTCACGCGGTTCGGCGACGTCAAGATCCGCAACGCCAAATACCGCGACGACACCCGCCCGCTGGATCCGAGCTGCGCCTGCCACACCTGCCAGACGTTCTCGCGTGCCTATCTGCATCATTTGCAGCGCGCCAACGAGATCACCGGCGCGCGCCTGAACACGCTGCACAATCTGCATTTCTACCTGACCATCATGGGCGAAATGCGCGAAGCCATCGCCGCCGGACGCTTTCAGACCTGGCGGGCTCAGTTCGCCGCGGACCGCGCACGCGGGGTCGATTAGGCCGCGTGCGGTGCGCAAAGCCCAGGCGGGCCGCAACATCGCTACAATAGCCGGCTACCTGTCCAAGGCTCGCGCGGGGGACGGGGACACAACAAAGCTTTAGCCGACAGCAAAACGCAAAAACTCAACCAGGAGTACTTTCCATGTCCGTGATTGATACCGCCGGCCTCATCCTGGCCCAGGCCGCCCCCGAGGGCAATATGTTGGGCGGTATTCTGCCCATCGTTCTGATGTTCGTGATCCTCTATTTCCTGATGATCCGCCCGCAGATGAAGCGCCAGAAAGAACACCGCAACCTGATTGCCGCATTGGCCAAGGGCGACGAAGTCGTCACCGCCGGTGGCATCCTGGGCAAGGTCTCCAAGGTGACCGACAGCTACATCAGCATCGAAGTGGCCGATCTGGCCGAAAAACCTGTGGAAGTCACGCTGACCAAGGGTTCCGTGACCTCGGTACTGCCCAAGGGAACCATCAAGGCCCTGTAACAGTCGCATAGGGCCCCGCAAGGGCCCTTGTCCGTTCCACCCCTTGATACCCCTGCCGGCATGAACCGCTATCCCCTCTGGAAGTACATCACGGTATTGGTTGCGGTCGTCATTGGCCTGCTCTATACCCTGCCCAATTTCTACGGCGAATCCCCGCCGTACAGATATCCAGCGCCAAGGCCACCATCAAGGTAGAGCCGGCGCTGATGGCGCGCGTCGAACAACTGCTGGCCGACGCAAAATTGCCAGCCACCAGCGTTTACTATGAACAGAACGGCACGCTGGGCACGATTCGTGCGCGCTTCAGTTCCACCGACATCCAGTTGCAGGCCCGCGATCTGCTGGACCGCAGCCTGAACACCGTGGCGGCAGACCCGCACTACACGGTGGCCCTGAACCTGCTGCCGGCATCGCCGCCCTGGATGCGCACGCTGGGCTGGTTCGAGCCGAAACCCATGTATCTGGGCCTTGACCTGCGTGGCGGCGTTCACTTCCTGCTGCAAGTCGATATGCAAGGCGCCCTGACGGCTCGTTACGACTCCCTGGCCACAGACGTGCGCACCATCCTGCGCGACCAGAAGGTCGAAGTCGGAACCGTCGAGCGTGCCGGGCAAGCCATATTGGCCAGTTTCGCCAATGCTGACGCCCGTGACCGCGGCCGCGACGTCCTACGCAGCCGCATGGCTGACCTGCAATTCAACGAGCGCGACGAAGGTGGCCGTTTCCTGCTTGAAGGCGCATTGAGCGCCCAGGCCGTCACCCGTGTCCAGGAAAGCGCACTCAAGCAAAATATCAACACCCTGCACAACCGGATCAACGAACTTGGCGTGGCCGAACCCGTGATCCAACAGCAAGGCACCGACCGCATCATCGTGCAGTTGCCCGGCGTGCAGGATGTGGCCAAAGCCAAGGAATTGCTCGGCCGCACCGCCACGCTCGAGCTGCGTATGGTCGACGACACCCCGGCCTCGCAATCGGCCCTGGCCAATGGCACCGTCCCCTTTGGTCTGGAGCGCTACGCCGACCGCGACGCACGCCCCATTCTGGTTCGCCGCCAGGTGATCCTGACCGGCGAAAACCTTCAAGATGCCCAGCCTGGCCGCGATCATCAAACGCAGCAGCCGTCGGTGAACCTGACGCTGGACTCCAAGGGCGCACGCATCTTCCGCGACGTCACGCGGGACAACGTCGGTAAGCGTATCGCCATCCTGCTGTTTGAAAACGGCAAGGGCGAGGTCGTCACCGCTCCGGTCATCCGCAGCGAAATCGCCGGCGGGCAGGTGCAGATCTCGGGCAGCATGAGCGCCGAGGAAGCCGCCGACACGGCGCTGCTGTTGCGCGCCGGATCGCTCGCCGCACCGATGTCCATCATCGAAGAGCGCACCATCGGCCCGAGCCTTGGCGCCGACAATATCGCCAAGGGTTTTTACTCAACACTCTATGGCTTTATCGCGATCGCGATCTTCATCATCGTTTACTACCATTTGTTCGGTGTGTTCTCGACGATCGGCCTGGTTTTCAACGTGCTCTTGCTGCTGGCGTTGCTGTCCATGCTGCAGGCCACGCTGACCCTGCCAGGTATCGCGGCCATTGCGCTGGCGCTGGGCATGGCCATCGACTCGAACGTGCTGATCAACGAACGTATCCGCGAGGAGCTTCGCGCCGGAGCCACACCGCAACAAGCCATCTATCATGGCTTCGAGCGCGCGTGGGGCACCATCCTGGACTCCAACCTGACCACGCTCATCGTTGGCCTGGCGCTGCTGGCCTTCGGTTCCGGCCCCATCCGAGGTTTCGCGGTCGTGCACTGCCTGGGCATTCTGACCTCGATGTTCTCGTCTGTGGTGGGCGTTCGCGCACTGGCCAACCTCTGGTATGGCCGCCGCAAGAAGCTTGGCAGCATCTCCATCGGCACGGTCTGGAAACCGGGCACCAAGTGATCGCGTCAGGGCGGTGCAGCGCACCGCCCTGCCCCTGAAAAGACTGCAAGGCGAAACATGGAATTTTTCCGGATTCAACGCACCATCCCGTTCATGCGCCACGCGTTGGTACTGAACATCATCAGCCTGCTGACCTTCATCGCGGCGGTGTTTTTCATCATCACGCGCGGCTTTCATCTGTCGATCGAATTCACGGGCGGCACGGTCATGGAAGTCAGCTACGCGCAGACCGCCCAGCTCGACCAGGTTCGCGGGGTGGTCGGCAAACTGGGCTACAGCGACTTCCAGGTGCAGAATTTCGGCACCTCGCGCGACGTCATGATCCGCCTGCCGGTCGCGCACGGCCAGACTTCGGCCACGCAGAGCGAAACCGTCATGGGCGCGCTCAAAGCGGCCGATCCGTCCGTCGAACTACGCCGGGTGGAGTTTGTCGGCCCTCAGGTTGGCCAGGAGCTTCTGCACAACGGGCTGATGGCCCTGCTGGTCGTGGTGCTGGGCATCATGGTCTACCTGGGTTTCCGCTTCGAATGGAAGTTCGCCCTGGCCGGCGTGATCGCCAACTTGCATGACGTGGTGATCATCCTGGGCTTTTTCGCCTTCTTCCAGTGGGAGTTCTCCCTGTCGGTGCTCGCTGGGGTGCTGGCCGTGCTGGGCTACTCGGTCAACGAGTCCGTGGTCATCATGGACCGTATTCGTGAAAACTTCCGCAAGTACCGCAAGGCGGACGTGCAGGAAGTCATCAACAGCGCCATTACGCAGACCATCTCGCGAACCATCATCACCCACGGATCGACCCAGATGATGGTGCTGGCCATGCTGTTTTTCGGCGGCCCCACCCTGCACTACTTCGCATTGGCACTGACCATCGGTATTTGGTTCGGGATCTACTCGTCGGTATTCGTGGCTGCGGCTCTGGCGATGTGGCTGGGCGTCAAGCGCGAAGACCTGGTCAAGCCGGCCAAGAAAGCCGAGGACGGCGTCGAAACACCCTGACGCATCGGCTGCCTGCGCGCCGGATAGCAATCCGGCAGGATGGAACCGCACCCCAGAAGTTGGACACCCATCCGACCTCTGGGGTGTTTTTCATGGCGAAAAATGATCAACCATTGAAGCCCACCGTAGCGCAAAACTACGCAGCGGCCAAGCAAGGCTGAAGACGGCGCAGCTGCCACCAGGCGAGGGCCCGACGAAGCTGGCAATACCGCCCAGCGGCCACGTGTTGCAAATACGCGGCGAGCTCGCACGACACGTGCGCATGAAGATCGGGCGCGCAAAGCAAAAGCCGCAAGGTCGAAGACCCTGCGGCTTTTGGAATTTTTGGCGGAGCGGACGGGGCTCGAACCCGCGACCCCGGCGTGACAGGCCGGTATTCTAACCAACTGAACTACCGCTCCGCAGCGGTTGACACCTTTCGGTATCGTGCCAGAAAGACTGGCGTCCCCTAGGGGATTCGAACCCCTGTACTCACCGTGAAAGGGTGATGTCCTAGGCCTCTAGACGAAGGGGACTTGGACTAACCGTACTACTGAAAACTTGGTGGAGGTAAGCGGGATCGAACCGCTGACCTCTTGCATGCCATGCAAGCGCTCTCCCAGCTGAGCTATACCTCCATGGTTTTCAGTCCTTCGAAAAAGCCACTTTCGTGCCAACTGCGAAGAAACGAGATTATGCACGAGTTCTTTGCATCGTGCAAGTCAGCGCAAAAAAATTTTGGAAGACAGCATGGTAGAGTGAATCATCACTGGACCGAGAAGGAAAGCACGATGAGTCAGACCTCCTTTGCGACGCGCACACTTGGCACGACGGGCATGGAACTGTCGCGGGTGGGCTTGGGCACCTCTGCCATGGGCGGTGCAGCGTGGGCCTACGGTTGGGGTGAGCAGGATGACAGCGACTCGGTTCGCGCCATCCGTCATGCCGTCGACCGAGGCATCAACTGGATAGACACCGCCGCCAGTTACGGCCAGGGTCATGCCGAAGCCATGGTCGGCCGCGCCCTGGCGCAGATGCCTGCGTCGGCCCGGCCTTATATCTTCACCAAGGGCGGGCTCATCATGCGCGACGGGCAACCGTATGGCATCGCCCAGCCAGACAGCCTGCGACGCGAGCTCGAGTCTTCCCTGCAGCGCCTGGGCGTGGATTGCATCGACCTCTACCAGATGCATTGGCCGGCGGGCGACGGTACCCCTCTGGAAGTCTATTGGCAGACCCTGCTGGACTTTCAGCGCGAAGGCAAAGTCCGCGCTGTCGGCCTGTCCAACCACGGGCTGCCGCAAGTGCAGACGGCCGAAGCCATCGGGCACGTTGACGTCCTGCAACCGCCTTTCTCGCTCATCCGACGCGAGGCCGCCGCTGACCTGCTGCCCTGGTGCGAGTCAACGCGGACCGGGGTCATTGCCTATAGCCCCATGCAGTCCGGTTTGTTGTCCGGAGCTTTCACGGCCTCGCGCCAACTGGCTGCCAATGACTGGCGCTCGCGTGACTCGGAGTTCCGAGTCCCCCGCCTGGAGCGTAATCTGGCGCTGGCCGACGCACTGCGCCCGCTGGCAGAACGCCACGGCACCACGCTGGCCACCATCGCCATTGCCTGGACCTTGGCCTGGCCCGGCGTCACAGGCGCCATCGTAGGTGCGCGCAACCCGGCTCAGATCGATGGCTGGCTGGGCGCGGCCGCACTGGAACTCGATGAAGAAGCGTTGCGCCTGATCGCCGACGCGTTGGCCCTGACGGGCGCAGGCAGTGGTCCCCTGGAGCCCCCTGCTTTCGACAGTCTGCCAACACCGGCTGACTTTCTTCGTTAACGGCGCCTGCGAACCCGGGCCGCGGCGGCGACCAGTACGACACCGACAATGAGCAGCACCAACTTGTCGCCAAACCGTGCGTAAGGCGTCAGGCCAGTCATGCCCTGTACGGTGACCGGCAGGATGCCCGTTTTGTGCGTGGCCAATTCCGCGACCACTCGCCCACGTGCGTCGATAGCCGCCGTAATGCCAGTGTTGGTGGCCGTGACCATGGGACGGGCCGTTTCGATGCTGCGCAGCCGGCCGATCTGCATATGCTGCCGCAAGGCCCAGGTATTGCCGAACCAGCCCAGATTGCTCACGTTGGCCATGATGGTGGCTCCGCCCAGCCCGGAGGCATCGGGATAGAGCGCCGGCAACAGCTCGGGGCCAAAGAGATCCTCATAGCAGATGTTGAAGGCGACGCGTTGGTCGCCCACTACGAACGGCCTCTGGTAGGCTGCTCCACGGTCAAAATCGCCCAGAGGGATCTCCAACATATCCACAAACCAGCGAAATCCCGGGGGAACGAATTCACCCCAGGGCACCAGATGCTGTTTGTCGTACCGCATGGAGGTACGTCCGGCGGTCAGATCTGCCAGAGGTGTCGTGGCATCCAAGCCCAGAACGCTATTGGTGTAGCGGGTGCGGCCATCAGGGTCTGGCAGCCTCAGCGGCACGCCCATCGCTATGGTGGCCGATTGGCGCGCCGCGACGGCTTTCCAGGCCTCCCAGACCTGGGGTGCCAATTGATCCTGAAAAACCGGCAAGACCGTCTCAGGCAGGATGATGAGTTCGGGGCTAGGCGAGCCTGCGGCCGGCGGCATGGCTGCCAACTCCAGATGGCGCCGCAGCCCCTGCTCCATCAGCGCAAGATCGAACTTTTGCGATTGCTCGACGTTACCCTGCACCAGACGCATCGCGAGCGGCTCGCCGTGCGGACGCGACCATGGCAGCAGGCTGAGCACCCAACCGGCCAGCACCAGCACCACGGCGACTGCCGCGGCCAAGGCCTGCCGGGCATTACCGGTCGCCTTCAGGCTGGCCACTGCGGCAGCGGCAAACGCCGTCACGAACGCCATACCGTGCACACCCAGGACCGGCCCCCACCCAGCGATCGGGCTGTCGACCACTCCATAACCGATGTTCAGCCACGGGAAGCCCGTCATCACGGTCGCGCGCAGCCACTCGAAGAGTGTCCAGCTGGCGGCCCAGACCAGCGCCACCCAGCACGCACGCCATGGACTGGCCGGGACGTGGGGCGGGCAGATGCTGCGCGCCAGCCAGCCGGCAGTGGCGGGAAAAATCGCCAGAAAGACTGACAGCGCGACGACGCCGGCCGCGGCAAGCGGCGCGGCCATGGCACCGTAGTCGTGCATGCTGACGTAGAGCCAATAAAGCCCGACCGTGAAACTGACGCTGGCGAATCCCCAGCCCCGCAACCAGGCGCGGCGGCGGGTCGGTGCCTGCAGCACGGCGTGGGCCAGCACGGCCAGCATCAGGATCTGCACCCAGACCAACGACCACGCGGGCAAAGGCCCTGGGGCAAAACTCAGCGCATGCGCAGCGCCCGCTGCGGCCAGCAGGCCCGCGCCACCGAACCCTCGCTTCATGCGTTGGTTTCCGGGCGCAGCGACTGCGGCGCGCGCCTGACGCGCAGCCACAAGGCACGCCGGGGATCGGCCCGGATGACCTCGAACTGCAATCCGGCAAACTCAGCCGTATCTCCGCGGCGCGGGATGCGCCCGAGTTTGCCGCCCAGCCAGCCGCCGACGCTGTCGTACTCGTCATCGGGCATCTGAGTGGAGAAAGTCTCGTTGAAATAGCTGATGTCGGTGGCGGCCAGCATGCGCCACTGGTTATCGCCCTCAGGGAAGATGGACTCTTCCTCGTCCTCGTCAAACTCGTCTTCGATGTCGCCGACGATCTGCTCGAGCACGTCTTCCATGGTGACCAATCCGGAAATGCCGCCATGCTCGTCGATCACGATGGCAATGTGATTGCGCGCAGAGCGGAACTCGCGCAGCAGGACATTCAGCCGCTTGGCCTCGGGGATGAAGATCGCCGGACGGATCAAGGAGCGCAGCTCGATGGAGGGATCCTGCATGTAGCGCAGTAAATCCTTGGCGAGCAATACGCCGAGGATGTTGTCGCGGTCATCTTCGTAGACCGGGAAGCGCGAATGCGCTGTCTCGATGATGGCGGCCAGCAGTTGCGGCACTGGCAACGAGACATCGAGCAGGTCCATGCGCGATCGCGGCACCATGATATCGGCGACGGTACGCTCGGAGACAGCCAGCGCCCCCTTGATCATTGTGTAGGACTCGGCGTCGATCAAGGCCCTGTCGTGGGCGGCATCCACGAAAGCTTTGATGCCTTCTCGATCTTCTGGCTCGCGCCGGACCAGCGACATGACGCGGTCCAGCAGGGATTTGGAGGGTTTGTGCGGGGAGGCCGAAGAATCGGCAGCGGGATAAGGGTCAGACATTGTCCAAATGGACTCGTAATGAAAGAGTCAGCATAACCGATACCCCCCCCGACAGGCAAGCCGCGCCTGCAATATGGCGACAACATGCCGCCATATCCGGGTTTTTCCTGCCAAATCCAGCAAGTGCGGATCCCGCTCAGGCCAGATAGGGATCCGCAATGCCCATACGTGCCAGTGTGGCGGTCTCCAGGGCCTCCATGCGTTTGGCCTGGCGCGCCTGGATATGGTCGTAACCCAGAGCATGCAGCACGCCATGGATACAGAGATGAGCCGCGTGATCGACGAAGGTCTTTTTTTGCTCGCGCGCCTCACGCACAAGCACGGGCACACAAATCACGATGTCCCCGCGCGCCGTGCCCAGCGGATCGACACCATACTCAAAAGTCAGAACGTTGGTGGCGTAGTCCCGCCCCCGGAACTGCGCATTGAGCTGGCGCCCCTCGGCTTGCCCCACCAGGCGGACATTGAGTTCTGCCGCCGTAAACGCGATCAGTCCGTCGGCCGCGGCCCCGGCCAGCGCATAGCCCGCCCAGCGGCGCAAGCGCCAGCGCGGCAGACGCGCCTCACTCACGGCATACTGCACCGCCAGGGCCAGGTTTGGATCAGGCCGTGCCATTCTGCTCTGCCAGATCGTAGGCGTCGACGATGCGGGCGACCAGGGGATGACGAACCACATCACGGCTGGTAAAGCGCGTCGTGGCGATGCCCTGGACATCCGCAAGCACGTCCACGGCGTGAGCCAGTCCGCTTTGCTGGCCGCGCGGCAGATCGACCTGCGATGGATCGCCGGTGATCACCGCCTTGCTGCCAAAGCCGATACGAGTCAGGAACATCTTCATCTGCTCGGGCGTGGTGTTCTGCGCTTCGTCCAGGATCACGAAAGCATGATTGAGCGTGCGCCCGCGCATGTACGCCAGCGGAGCGATTTCGATGGTCTGTTTCTCGAACAGGCGCTGCACGCGCTCGAACCCCATCAGGTCATACAACGCGTCGTACAGAGGACGCAGGTACGGATCGACCTTCTGGGCCAGATCGCCGGGCAGAAATCCCAGGCGCTCGCCCGCTTCGACCGCCGGGCGCGTGAGCACGAGTCGTTGCACCGTATCGCGCTCCATCGCATCGATGGCGCATGCCACGGCCAGCCAGGTCTTGCCCGTGCCAGCCGGCCCGACGCCGAAGGTGATGTCGTGCTTGAGAATGTTGTTGAGGTATTCGCGCTGCCGCGGCGTACGCGGGCGCAGGTCCGTGCGCCGGGTGCGCAGAGCGATACCGTCGCTTTCGTCATCGACCGCAGGCAACCCGGGATCGCTATCGCGCGGCGCTTCCTCTGCTTCGACGCGGCGGCCGACGCCGATTTCGACCAGACCGAGCTGGATGTCATCGACCGACAAGGCGCGATGCGTGGCCTGCTCGTAGAAGCGACGCAGTGCACGACCGGTCAGTTCGGCCTGCTCGCCTTCGATGGTGACGCGGCTGCCGCGCCGCGCCAGCGTCACGCCCATGCCATCGGCCAACTGCCGGAGGTTCTCGTCGAGCGGACCACAAAGATTGGATAGATGAATATTGTCGCCGTCCAGATTGACGACGACGGGCATGCTGCGGCGTCGGCTGCGCGAAGTGCTCATAGTGTTCCTTGATCGCTATCTTGCGTGCCGGCCACTCGGCCGCGCAGCGAGTTGGTGAAGGCATGGGTGATGATCACATCCACCATGTTGCCGACCAGGCGTGCAGGCCCCGGGAAGTTAACGATGCGGTTGTTTTCCGTTCGGCCCATGAGCTCGTTGGGGTCGCGCCGCGAAGGCCCTCGACCAGCAGGCGCTGGCGCGTTCCGACCATGCTTTGGGCAATGGCGGCGGCCTGCTCGTTGATCAATGCCTGCAGTTGTTGCAAGCGCTTGAGTTTGACGTCTTGCGGCGTATCGTCGCTCAGATCGGCTGCCGGCGTCCCCGGGCGGCGCGAGTACACAAAGGAAAACGACGTGTCGAAACCCACGTCGGCGATAAGCTTCATCGTCTTCTGGAAGTCTTCCTCGGTTTCGCCGGGAAAGCCCACGATAAAGTCGGAAGACAGGGTCAGATTGGGCCGCGCGGCACGCAGCTTGCGGACCACCGACTTGAACTCCAGCGCCGTGTAGCCGCGCTTCATGGCTGACAACACCCGGTCGCTACCCGCCTGCACGGGCAGATGCAGAAACGACACCAGCTTGGGCAGGCGGGCATAGGCCTCGACCATGCGCTGCGTCATTTCCTTCGGGTGCGAGGTGGTATAGCGGATGCGCTCGATGCCGGGGATTTCGTGCACATACTCGAGCAGCATGGCGAAATCAGCGATTTCATCGCTGCCTTCCATCCGGCCACGGTAGGCGTTGACGTTCTGACCCAGCAGCGTGACTTCGCGCACGCCCTGATCGGCCAGATCGGCAACCTCGGTCAGTACGTCTTCGAAAGGGCGTGACACCTCTTCGCCGCGCGTATACGGCACCACGCAGAAACTGCAGTACTTGCTGCAACCTTCCATGATCGATACGAAAGCCGTGGCGCCTTCAATGCGAGCCGGCGGCATGTTGTCGAATTTCTCGATCTCGGGAAAGCTGATGTCGACCTGCGAAACACCCTCATCGCGACGCCGGCGGATCAGCTCGGGCAGCCGATGCAAGGTCTGTGGCCCGAACACCACGTCAACGTAAGGCGCACGCT
The DNA here is from genome assembly GCA_000612485.1 of Bordetella holmesii ATCC 51541. NCBI lineage: Bacteria > Pseudomonadati > Pseudomonadota > Betaproteobacteria > Burkholderiales > Alcaligenaceae > Bordetella > Bordetella holmesii. The sequence goes on along the minus strand of CP007494.1, from coordinate 2,799,599 downwards.
TGACGATGGCCTCGCCTTCCTGACTGGCGACGCAGCCACCGACGCCTATCACCAGATGCGGATTGAGTTTCTTCAGGTGCTGTACGCGGCCCAAATCGGAGAAGACTTTTTCCTGCGCCTTCTCGCGCACCGAACAGGTATTAAATAAAATGACGTCGGCTTCCTCGGGGTTGTCGGTCACTTCCAACCCCTGGTCTTCGCGCAAAACATCCACCATTTTGTCCGAGTCATACTCGTTCATCTGGCAGCCGAAGGTCCGAATATAAATTTTTCCGCTTGCCGTGGGGGCGGGCGACGACGCAGCGGGAGCGCCTTCGCGCTTGAGTGTGGTTTCGTGCATGGGCGTACGCCGTGACGGGTGTAGATCCCGGGGGCGCTATCTCAATGGTTAGGGAAGCCGCCGATTTTACCGTTTTAGACCGTAAATCGTCTTTCTTGCGTAAGCCCGGCCCATTACTATGTCCACCGCCGCGGCTTCGAAAGTGAGCCTGCCCCCTTTTCCCCAAGGTTTTCCCGACAGCAATGACGACAGGTGTTCCGCTCTCCCCCCCATGCGCCCCCTCTCTGGCAAAACGGCGTTGCTGGCACTGCTGGCCCTGTTGGCGGCGGGCGCCATCTGGGTGGATCGCCCCCTGGCGATCTGGCTCAACGGCAATGTCCCCGAAGACGTCAACATCGCCTTCGACACCATCGGCAATCTGGGCGACGCGGGTATCTATGTCGTGCTGGCACTGGGTTTGTACATCTGGTCGCTCAACGGCATGGCCCGGGGCTGGCACTGCTACTTCAAGGCGGGGTTCGAGAACATCGCTCGCGCGTCTGTTCTGCTGCTCGCGACGATGGCCGTCGGCGGCGGAGTCACCTGGCTGCTCAAGCGTGTGGTTGCGCGCGCCCGACCCGAGGAGCTCTTCGATCATGGCATTTACGGCCTGGGCGGGCTCTTCGCCGGCAAACCTTTCGACTCTTTTCCGTCCAGCCACACCCAGGCCGCGTTCGCCGTGGCCGGTGTCATTGCCATCGTCTCACCGCGTTGGCGCTGGCTTGCACTGACGCTGGCCACAATGGTGGGCGTCAGCCGCGTCATCAATCGCGACCACTTTTTCACGGACGTTGTCGCGGGCGCAGCGGTGGCGCTGAGTTGCGCCGTCCTGTTGGCCCCCGTCATCCTGAGCAAAGATCGACAATGGCCCTTGCGCGCACCGTGGCGCTGGCGCAAGGCCTGATTACCCCTGCGATGCACGTTTCAAAAAAATGGTGCATAATTCGGCCCCGTTCACTGAACGGCGCAACACAGAGGCAACAACCTTCGGGTCTGCCAAGTATTGTGGGCTTGGGGGTATAGCTCAGCTGGGAGAGCGCTTGCATGGCATGCAAGAGGTCAGCGGTTCGATCCCGCTTACCTCCACCAAGTTTTCAGTAGTACGGTTAGTCCAAGTCCCCTTCGTCTAGAGGCCTAGGACATCACCCTTTCACGGTGAGTACAGGGGTTCGAATCCCCTAGGGGACGCCAGTCTTTCTGGCACGATACCGAAAGGTGTCAACCGCTGCGGAGCGGTAGTTCAGTTGGTTAGAATACCGGCCTGTCACGCCGGGGGGCGCGGGTTCGAGCCCCGTCCGCTCCGCCAAAAATTCCAAAAGCCGCAGGGTCTTCGACCTTGCGGCTTTTTCGCTTTCTGCGCTGGCCAAAAATAAAAAAGGCGGCTCGACCCCCGCACGCACCTGAGCCGCCGCACGGCAAGCCTGCCTGAATGGCAGCAGATAATTTACTTTTAGATACAATATTTTTGCGTCGACGGCTGGCTGCAAGATGACGGCAACTTGTCTGCGCCCGACACACATTCACCCGCCAACACCGCGCTAGTGCCGGCTATTTGCGGCGAAAAAGCCTTTTTTTGCCTCCATTGCCAGACGTCGCCGGGCTTTCTACGATCCGCGGTTCGGAATTAGTGGAGTCCCGCATGCAAACCATCAACCTGGCCATCCGCCCTGCCCCCGGGCCTTGGCGCGTCTCCGACGTACTGGCTTTGTACGACCAGCCCTTCCCCGACCTGCTCTACCGGGCGCAAACGGTGCACCGCGAAAACTTCGATCCCCGGGAAATCCAACTCTCCAGCCTGCTGTCGATCAAGACCGGCGGCTGCCCTGAGGACTGCGGCTATTGCTCCCAATCCGCACGTCATGACACCGGGCTGGAAGCCGAAAAACTGATGCCTCTGGATGGGGTACTGAATGCGGCGCGAGCAGCCAAGGCAGCGGGCGCACAACGTTTTTGCATGGGAGCGGCCTGGCGTAGCCCAAAAGACCATCAACTCGAGGCGGTCGCGGAGATGGTGCGTGAGGTCAAGGCGCTGGGCCTGCAGACCTGTGTCACCCTGGGCATGCTCAGGCAGGGCCAGGCCGAACGCCTCAAGCATGCCGGACTCGATTACTACAACCATAATCTCGATACCTCGCCCGAATACTATGGCAGCGTCATCACCACGCGCGGTTATCAGGATCGCCTGGATACGTTGGAACAGGTCCGTGACGCGGGCATCCATGTTTGCTGCGGCGGCATCATAGGTATGGGTGAAACCCGCCGAGACCGAGCCAGCCTCATTGCACAACTGGCCAGCATGGATCCCTATCCAGAGTCCGTGCCCATCAACCACCTGGTGCCCATCGCGGGAACCCCGTTGGCCGACAGCGAGCCGCTCGACGTTTTCGAGTTCATCCGCACCATCGCCGTCGCGCGCATCACGATGCCGCGCGCCAAAGTCCGTCTGTCAGCCGGGCGCCAGTCCATGAATGAAGCAGAACAGGCGCTGTGTTTCATGGCCGGGGCCAACTCGATGTTCTACGGCGATGCGCTCCTGACCACCGGCAATCCGCAAGTACAGGCCGACCGCGCACTGATGGACAAACTGGACATGAGGGCCGAAGCGTGAATCCTGGTCTGCTTTATCTGCCCGCCAGCGTCGTGTGCAGCGTGACGCTGGCTGTCCTGCTCAAACTGGCGCGCCGCCACGGCGTGGACGTGCGCCAGGCCATCCTGACCAATTACGCCGTAGCCTGCGTTCTGTGCCTGACGCTGCTGCGCCCGGACTTGAACCAGCTTCTCCACCTGCCCATGCTGCCGGTACTGGCCGCGCTGGGCCTGTTGCTGCCCAGTATCTTCGTGGCGCTGGCCCAGTCCGTGCGCCACGCCGGGATCGTCAAGACAGACGCCGCCCAACGCCTGTCATTGTTCATTGCCCTGGGCGCGGCTTTCGTGTTGTTCGGCGAGCCCGTCACCGCGCGCAAGGCCGGCGCGATCGCATTGGCGTGCGCGGCGCTGTTCTGCCTGCTGCGCAAGCCGGCGCAACGAGACGACGATGGCGGCGCTACCTGGATCTGGCCCCTAGTGGTCTGGGTTGGCTATGGCGTGATCGACATTCTTTTCAAGATCGTCGCGCGCGCAGGGGCCGCTTTTTCCGCCACGTTGCTGGGCGCTTTTGCTCTGGCCGGCATTCTCATGCTGCTGTGGCTGCTGTGGCGCCGCGCCGCCTGGCGTGGCCGCGACCTGGCTGCAGGGTTGCTGCTGGGGATGGTGAATTTCGGCAATATCTACACCTACATCCGCGCCCATCAAAGTTTGCCGGACCAACCTGCCCTGGTATTCGCATCCATGAATATGGGCGTGATTGCATTAGGAACGGCGGCTGGCGCGTGGCTTTTCTCTGAAAAGCTCTCTGCAACCAATATCACCGGCCTGGTATTGGCGCTCGGCGCCATTGCCGTGATGCTGCCCTGAGCGGCAGTCAACGCCGCGCCCCCGTCAGTTGCTGGCGCGCGACGTCGGGTGCGGGCGGCAAGGGCTCTGCGTCGGGCACCTGCAACACCAGATTGGACTCGGCATAAGCCACGCAGGGCAAGATCCAACCGTCGGCTTGCTCATCACTGGCCACCCCAGGCCACTCGATGCGGTAAGTCACCTGGCCGGATTCCATTTTGCACATACAGGCCCGGCAACTGCCGTTGCGGCAAGAGCTGGGCAAGCGTATCCCGGCCGCTTTAGCGGCCCGCAGCACAGGCGTGTTCGCATCCACGCGGAAGCGCCAACCCGATGGCATCAGAAGAACGTCGTACGTCGTGCTCACGCGTCCTGCCAATCGAGCTTCCAGTCTCCCGAGATCACATTCTGCAGCCAGAGCATGCAGGTTAAGGTCTTGGCATCTGTCACGTCTGCGCGCTGACACGCGGCAAGCAGCGCCGGCAACGTCTCGCTATGCACATCCAGAAACTCGTCCTGGTCCAGGCGACGCTCGCCGGCGACCAGGCCGCGTGCGAAGTAGATATGGATGATCTCCGTCGAATACGCGATGGCCAGATGCAGCGCGCCTGCGCGTGCCCATTGGGAGGCGGTATAACCGGTCTCCTCCAGGAGTTCGCGCTTGGCGCAAGCCAAAGGATCCTCGCCCGGATCCAGCTTGCCAGCAGGAAACTCCGTCATGACGCGCTCGACCGGATATCGGAACTGCCGCTCCAGCAACACGCGCCCATCATCGAGCAAAGGAATGACCACCACCGCACCGGGATGGACAACGTATTCGCGCGAGACGACGTGATCGTTCGGCAGACGCACCATATCGCGGCGCACTTTGAGGAAGCTGCCGTCATAGACCAGCTCGCTGCTTTGCCGGGTTTCGGCCAGGTGTTGCTCTTGAGGATCGATGGACATGGTGTTCACAAGGGCGGCGCGCCGAACCGGAGCGCCCTGCGTCAATTTACCATTGACCCGCGCCTCAGGACTTGAGCAAAAGGTTCACACCGAGCAAAGCCAGCGCAACGAAAAAACCGCGCTTGAAAGCCTTTTCGCTTATGCGCTCGCGCAGTTTCTGCCCTCCCCACATGCCCAGCATCGCTGGCACCAATGCCACGGCCGAGCCCCCCAGCTCGGCAGGGCCTAACGCCCCGGCATAGACCAGCCCGCCTGCCATGGCCAGCGTGGAGACCACGAAAGAAATCCCCATGGCCTGCACCAGCAGGTTGCGACCCATCCCCAGGGCCTGAAGATACGGTACCGCAGGCAATACAAACACGCCGGTGACAGCCGTGATCAGCCCCGTGACCGCGCCGCACAACGCGCCCAACCACCCTTCGTGCCGCGGCGGCACGCGCAACGCCAGCGGGGACAGCCCGACGGCGGCATAGCACAGCAGCGCAGCGCCCAGCAGACTGGACGCGCCGGTCTCGCTGACGTTACGAAACAACCACACGCCCAGCGCCGTGCCCAGACAGATGGTGATCAACAACGGCGCCAACTGCCGCAACAGCACCCGAAAGTGCCCACCCGAGGCCATTTGCCAGACATTGGTGATGACGGCAGGCACCACAAGCAAGGCGGCTGCCTGCGTCGCAGGCATAGTCATGCTGAGCAGCCCGACGGCGACTGTGGGCATGCCCAGCCCGATGCACCCTTTGACGAAGCCCGCCAGCAGAAAAACCGCCAGGACCGCCACGGCGACAGAGCCGCCCATTTGAACGTAGAAGTCAGTGAAGATATGCATGATTGAAGCATCATGCGCCGGCGGGCAGGCTTTGAAAATGCGTAATACACTGACCAAGCCTACGCCGTTGACAGAGCCTGCCATGCACTTCGACCTGACCGACCTGCACTTGTTTCTCAATATCTGCGAAGCAGGCAGCATCACGGCGGGCGCAAAGGCCAGCCACCTTGCCCTGCCCTCCGCGAGCGCCCGGCTGCGAGGCATGGAGGCCTCATTGGGCACCGCCCTGTTTGAACGTCAGCGTCGTGGCGTCTCGGCCACCCCTGCCGGCCAGGCTCTGGCGCACCATGCCCGCGTACTGCTGCAGCAAGTGGCGCATCTGCAGGAGGATCTGGGCGAATACGCGCTGGGATTCAAAGGCCGCGTCCGGCTGCTGTGCAATACGGCGACTCTCTCCGAATTCTTGCCTGATCCACTGGGGAAGTTTCTGAAAGCGCATCCCAATGTCGACGTCGACGTCAGCGAGCAAGCCAGCTACCGGATCGTTCCGGCGTTGCTCCAGGGCACGGCCGATGTGGGCATCGTCTCCGATGCGGTGGATCTCAGCGGACTGGATGCGCTGGCCTTTCGCCGCGACAGACTGGAGCTGATCACGCCTGCCGATCATCCCTTGGCAAGCCGCCGTGCACTGCGCTATGCCGACACGCTGGATTACGACTTTGTCGCCCTGGAGGCTGGCAGCGCGCTGTCGGTGCATCTGGACGATCAGGCTGCCCGCGCCGGCCGGCAGATGCGAGCCCGGGTTCGCATGAGATCTTTTTCCGCCCTGGCCCGAATGGTGCAGCGCGGCGTGGGCGTGGCCATCATCCCTGAGTCGGCCAGCCGGCGTCTGAGGCTGGGTGCCGGCCTTCGTCGGCTGTCGCTGACTGACGAGTGGGCCGATCGCCGGCTGCTCGTTTGCGTGCGGGCGCTCGACAGCGCGCCCGCCTATGTCCAGGCACTGGTGCAGGCGTTGCGCGCCTAGGGCTTTTTCGCGCGCAATGGGTCGAGCAGCGGCCGCAGGCCGTTGTGGTCCAACTCATGCATCACCGCCAGCAAGCGGCCAATCTCGCCTTTCGGAAAGCCGTTGCGCGCGAACCATGTCAAATAATGGCCCGGAAGGTCAGCGATGAGGCGCCCCTGGTATTTGCCAAACGGCATTTCACGGCGGACCAACTCATTGAGCAATTCGGGATCCATGCCCTGACAACCTCGAGAAAACCGCTACGGTCGCGCCATACAGGGCTGGCGTCGTTGACCCGACACGTGGACAGCGGTCCGGCCGCGGCCCACGGCCCACCTCAATGCTGGCGGCGTTCTTGCAAAGCCTTCAGGCAAGCGGCCACACCCGCGGTGCGCTGCTCATTGCTGACTGCAGCACGATCCGAGACGGTGCGGCACCGCTGATACTCGGCCACGCTTTCCGGCGTATCGTGAATAGGCGCGGGGGCCGGCGTGCCGGCGGGCTCCACCGTCATTGTCAGCGTAGCGGGTGGCGACCAGTTGGGCGAGCTCTTGGGTTGAGTGCCCGGAAACTGCATTTCCTGCGTGCCAGATTGCGCGTGAGCAGCGCCGGCCAGGCACAGCGTGGCCAGTAGTGCAAGCCATGTACGGGTAGGCGTCATGAGAACTCCGTAATTAATGCGCCGCGAGTCGGCGCGCTCTGTATGGTAGCCCTCCCCACGCTTGCAAGTGGCAACAATCGCAACAGAGCGATAACCGGGCACCGAAGGCGCAAGCGCGCCAACAAGCATGCGCCGTCCCAGCAGACGATGGCGATGGGCGCCGCGCCGGGCCGCCCCTTTGCCTGCCGTGATTGCCTAGGAATCCGTCTGCCATGGCGGCAGAGCTGCCCCTGTCTGCCCCGGCAGACAGGGGCAGCGTACTGACACATCGTGTTACCGCATGCCGACAAACTCGCCGGCATTTAACCGCTACCTTTTCATTTCAATCGTTGTTGGAGAGAAGTGTCATGTTCAAGTACCTCAGCCCCCTGGCCGTGTCGGTCCTGCTGGCTGCCTGCACCGCCCCCGCAGAAAAACCGCTGACCTCCCCGGATGCTCACACGTCGCGCACGGCCGTGGACTGGCAAGGCAGCTATGCAGGTGTATTGCCATGCGCGGACTGCCCGGCATCGAAATGAAGCTGACCTTGAACACGGATGGCCGCTATACGCTCAGCCGCCTCTATCAGGACCGGCAATCCAAGCCCGAACTGGTAAGCGGTCGTTTCCATTGGCTGCCGGGCGACGGCGCGATCGCACTCGAAGGCGATGACAGCCGTTGGCAGCTTGGCGAAAACCAATTGTCCATGCTCGACACGGAAGGCAAGGTCATTACCGGCCCCTTGGCCCACCATTACATCCTGCGTCGTACGGCCCACTGAGGGCAGATCAGCCGCCGTTTTCCGGGTGGCGCTGCAGCCAGGCCTTAAGCGCCTCCCGGTAATCGGACATGGCCTCGTCATAGAAGTCATAGACACAGGGAATGCAGCCGCTCTGGCAGCATTCATTGGAGCCCGGCGCCTCGGGCGGCTGCGGGCGCGGGTCATCGAGTTCGGTGGCCTGTGACATCTGCAAATCCTGGTTAATACGACACTATTAATGCATTGTCCTGCAAAAGGTATGCTTTGACATAACGGATCGCCGGACCGCCAGGTCCGCCGTGGGACACTCTATGAGGGCGTTTTCAGGCGATGACTGATTCCAGGCAGAGTCTTCAGGCTCAAGGTGTACGTTTCAAAGTGTTGGCACATGTTTTTCCTGTGCTACGCCACGATGTCATCGGCCCTATTTCCAATGCGGGACTGGCGTTGGCAATGCTGCATCAACCCGGCGAGGGCGAACATGGCGCGCGCCGTGAGCGACTTGCCGACGAAGTGCAAAGTCTGCTTGACGAGGGCGTGACCCAGTTGCGCGGCCTTGATGACTGGCTCATCGATCGCGAGCGGTGCGGTGACGCTGGGGTATTGTTCGAAGATTGCAGCCGCATCGTGTCGGCGCGACTGCTGGTCACCGGCAAGCGAGTCGCCTTGCCGGCCTTCAGTGTCGTGCCTGAATTGAGTCTGTTTTCTTCGCGCTATATCGTCCTGGCCTGGTTGCTGTGCCTGCTCGATACGCTTCCCGAAGGCCAGACACTCGATGTTCAAGGGCCTTCGGCCCATGTATGGACAGCTACGCCTGGCACCCTCTCGGCCCCTGCGCCCTGGCCTGGGCAACCCGAACCCATCACGCGTGAAGATCTGGAAGTTCTGGCCGCCGCCAGCGGCTGGCAAACCAATTGCTCCGACCACCTCTGGACCTTGAGTTGCCCGGCCTTGCCGCGGCTCTGAATGCCTGGCCGTCTGCGGCCAAAACTCGCCGGGAAAAACTGCGCCCGAACGTTTGACGCCCCCACCCCGGCCGCTATACTGGATCCATATCAAGGACACCGGTCGTCTTTCTTAACGCGCTCTTGCGGGTCGCGAGCCGGCATGAGCGTGGCGTCTTCACCACGGAGGTCCCCTCATGTTCCCTGAGTTTCGCGATCAGATTTCCCGTCTCAAAACCGAGAACCCGCACTTTGCCAAGCTGTTCGACAAGCACAACCAGCTTGATCAGCAGATCCAGAACATGGAAGCGGGCAGAGAAACGGCCACACCCTTGGAAATCGAAAAACTAAAAAAAGAAAAGCTGCACATCAAAGATCAGCTCTACGTCTTACTTAAAGACGCCTGAGGGCGCGGCTGCGCCCGTATCGGGCTCATCCCGTCAGGCGGCGTGGCGTCATCCACGACCCGGAAGGGGCCGCGCCCCTTCCCGCGGCCGGGCCCGCCCCTGCACTGACGGCGCACCACTCAGAGCTGTGGTTCCCGGCCCGCATCCAGGGCACGATGCGTCTGGCGCGCCGAGCGCAGCGCCAGGGTCGCGCTCAAGCCCAACGCCACCAGTAGAAATGCCCCCGTGAGTTCTGCTACCCCCGCCCAGCCGGCCAAGGCCCAGCTCTTGCCGCCGACGGACCCGAGTACGCTCGACCCCAGGTAATACACCAGCAGATACAGCGAGGCAGCCTGGGCCTTATAGCCCCGGGCCATCTGTCCCACCCAGCCACTGGCCACGGCGTGAGAGGCAAAAAACCCGAACGTGAAAACGACGATGCCAATCACCAACACGGCCAGATTGTTCGAAAGCGTCAGCAAAAGGCCGCTGAGTGTGAGCACCGTCCCCATCACCAACATGATACCCCGGCCGTGCCTGTCCGCCAGGCGGCCAAAGAAGGTCGACGCAAAGATACCCACCAGATAGACCACAAAAATACTGCCGATGAAAGCCTGGCTGAGGGAAAACGGTGGTTGCAGCAGCCGGAAGCCCACGTAGTTGTAAACAGTCACGAAAGACCCCATCAACAGACCGCCCAGCAAAAACAGGCTGACCAGGGGACCGTTGCGCAAATGGGCAGCCAGACCCCTGCGCGCCTCACGCCAGCCGTTGCCGCGGGTGGCGACAAAGCGCCGCGAAGCGGGCAACAGCCAGGTGAACAACACCGCTGCGAGCAGCGCCAGAAGCCCAAGCGTACCCAGGGCTGCACGCCAGCCAAAGAAGTCCGAAACCAACCCCGTGATGACCCGGCCTGTCAAACCGCCAAAGGCGCTGCCGCTGATGTATAGCCCCATGGCGAAACCCAGCGTCCCAGGCTCGACTTCCTCGGCCAGATAAGCCATGGCTACCGCCGGCACGCCGCCCATGGCGACGCCCTGTAAGGCGCGTAGTACCAAGAGACTGTTCCAGTCCGGTGCGAACGCCGCCAGCGTGCCCAATATCGCCGACGCGATCAGCGAGACCGCCATCAGGCCCAATATCGCCGACGCGATCAGCGAGGCCGCCATCAGGCCTTTGCGCGGCAACGCCTGCGACCACAGCCCCACGGCGAAAATGGCCAACGCCAGCATGCCCGTCGACAAGGACAGTGACAGGCTGCTTTGCACCGGCGAGATCTGAAAATTATGGGTGAACAGCGGCATCAAGGGCTGAACACAATACAGCAGGGAAAAGGTAGCAAAGCCGGCGGCAAACAAGGCCAGCTGGGCCCGATGCAGAGCCGGGGTACCCCGGCACAGATATCCCTGCCCCTCGTCCGCGGCAGGCACGGGCGTCGATGAATCGGGTAAGTGAGGGGCTGACATGGTGACAATCTCTAAACAGCGACCTTATTGGTCTTGTCTTCACAGTAGACTTCCACCCTGCATTTGTCCAATATATGAAACTGACTATCATCATATTTAAAAAATGGAATTGAGACATCTGCGATATTTCGTCGCCGTGGCGGAGGCCCTGCACTTCACCCGGGCGGCCCAGCGGCTAGGCATCGGGCAACCCCCTTTGAGCCTGCAAACTCAGCAGCTCGAGCGCGAGATTGGCACGCCATTGCTGCTGCGTCTGCCGCGCGGCGTGGAACTGACTGAAGCCGGCGCACAATTGCTCGTAGACGCCCGCAGCATCCTGGCCGCGGCCGACCGTGCCATCGACACTGCCCGGCGGCTGGGGCGCGGAGAGCGAGGAGCGGTCAGCGTCGGGTTTACCGCTTCCGCGGTATTCCACCCCTACCTGCCACGAGCGATCCGCGCCTACCGCGACCGCTATCCGGGCGTGCATATATCCCTGTCGGAGAGCACATCGGCCGCACTGCTTCAGGCGTTGCGTCTGGAGGAGGTGGACGTGGCATTCGTACGCCCGCCCTATGCACTGGAGCCGGAGTGCGCCACAGAACGGGTGCTGGACGAACCCATGCTGGTGGCGTTGCCGCCAGGACATCCCTTGGACCGCAAGCGCAGCGTACCCATGACGGACTTGGCCGAAGAAGCATTCGTGCTCTATCCACGGCCCATCGGCGCTGGCCTGTACGACGCCATTCTTTCGGCCTGTCTGCGCGCGGGCTTCACACCTCGCGTGATCCAGGAGGCGCCCCAGATGGCCTCTATCATCAGCCTGGTGGCAGCCGGTGTGGGTATCGCCATCGTGCCGGCGGCCATGCGGCATATGGGTGCCGAAGGCATCGAATACCGCCCCATTCGCGGCGACGCACCGCGCGCCCTGCTGGATATGGCCTACCGTCGGCATGAACGCTCGACGGCCGCGCGCAATGCCATCGCGTTGCTTCGCGAACTCGCCCCAACGCCAGGCTAAAGCCCACGTGGCCCGGCTATCTAGTATCCTTGCCCCGCTTGCCCATTCGTCCTATTGAGATCAGCCATGTCAGTCCTTCACGTTGGAGTCGCCGGGTTCGGCGCCATCGGCCAAGCCGTCGCCCAAGCCCTGGACCAGGGACTGCCCGGCCTGCGGCTTGCTGCCATCGCGGTGCGTAATCCGGCTCGCTATGAAAACCGGCGATGGCAATCGGACAAACCCGCCTTCACCGATCTGCCCGGCCTCGCCGAGCGCTGCGATGTGGTGGTCGAGGCAGCTCCGGCAGCCGTTTTCCGCGAATTGGCCGAACCCGTCCTGCGCGCGGGCAAGAAATTGCTGGTGCTGAGCTCCGGGGCGTTGTTGCGCAATGAGGATATGATCGATCTGGCCCGGCAGCACGGCGGCCAGATCATCATCCCCTCCGGCGCCATTCTCGGGCTGGATGCTCTGACTGCCGCCGCCGAGGGCCAGATCCACTCCGTCACCATGATCACCCGTAAGCCGCCGCTGGGTCTGGCCGGCGCCCCCTATCTGCAGACCCATGGCATCGACCTGAGCGAAATCACCGAACCTACGCTTGTCTTCCGCGGTTCGCCGCGCGAGGCGGCCATCGGCTTTCCTGCCAACCTCAATGTCGCCGTGAGTGTGTCACTGGCCGGCATCGGCGCAGACCGCAGCACACTCGAAATCTGGGCCGACCCGACCGTCACCCGCAATGTACATCGCGTGGAAGTCGACTCCGATTCGGCCAGCTTCTCGATGGAGATCCAGAATATCCCGTCGGAAAATCCAAAAACCGGAAAGATAACCGCGCAAAGCGTGGTGGCTGCGCTACGCAAACTGACGGCGCCTTTGCGCGTCGGCACATGACTTTCATATTGTCGACAATCCAGTAACTGCAAAAATCGGATACGCTTTCGCGCTCGCGGATCCGACACCGGATTCCTGCATTCCGGACGTCTCTTTTTTTCAATATGTCGCACCTGCCTGACCTGCCTCGCGGAGGCTTTTAATGCTTGTCGGAAATTACGACCCCACTCTGGTGCTGATATCGCTTGGGGTCGCCATTCTGGCCTCCTACACAGCGCTAGGCATGGCTAGTTGTGAACTGTCAATAGGTTGTATTCGTCCAGGTTGAGTCTGGAGATGGGTACAGCGCGCCCGATGCCTTGGTGGGGTCGATGCCAGTTGTAGTGGTGTAGCCAGGATTTCATGGCATCGGCTCGGTGTTGGGAGTTCTGGTAGGTGTGAGCGTAAGCCCACTCACGCAAGGCCGACTGGATGAAGCGTTCGGCCTTGCCATTGGTCTGTGGGCGGTAAGGTCGGGTAAAGCGGTGCTTGATGCCCAGCTCATGGCACAGCGCGGCGAAGGCGCGGCTGCGAAAGGCCGAGCCATTGTCGGTGAGCAAGCGCTGGATGGTCACGCCCAGGCGCTGGTAGTAGGCCACTGCGTCCTTGAGGAACTGGACGGCGCTGGGGAAGCGCTCGTCGGGGTGGATGTCGGTGAAGGCCACGCGGGCGTGGTCATCGATGGCCACGAAGACGAAGTCCCAGCCGGCCCCCTCAACGGTATCGCGTCGGTTGCCCGTGACCCGGTGGCCAGGGCGCTGGATACGTCCCAGCTTCTTGATGTCGATGTGCAGCAGATCGCCGGGGGCCTGATGCTCGTAGCGCACCACCGGCTCGGCCGGCTCCAGGTCGGCCAGGTGCGACAGACCGGCGCGGGCCAGGACGCGGCTGACGGTGCTGGCTGACACGCCCAGCGCCTGGGCGATGCGCGCTTGGGTCAGCCGCTTGCGGCGCAGCTCCACGATAGCCAGCGCCTTGGCCGGCGCAATCGCTCGGGGCGAGACCGTCGGGCGCGAGGACGCATCGGCCAAGCCCGCCTGGCCCTGAGCCAGGAAGCGGCCCAGCCATTTGCGCACAGTCGGCGCGGTGACCCCATAGGCGCGGGCCGCTTCAGGCACACAAACTTGATGGGCGATCAATTGCTGGACCATTTCGAGTCGACGTAGGAAGGTCAATCGGGCATGCTTATGGGTGTTCATCCGGCCGGGCTCCTTGAGTGAACTGGGGGGTTGGCGATTTCCAGTTTCTCAAATCCGGTTCGGATGAACCATGCATACAACCTATTGAATCTTCACAGCTAGTCGAGTCAGCTCGACCCAAGGTATTGCCGCGCGTTTCTGGTTGATAGGCGGCGCCTGCGCCATGGGCCTGGGCATATGGTCGATGCACTTCGTCGGGATGTTGGCCTTCAGCCTGCCCATCTCCCTGGGCTATGACCTCGCCCTCACCGGGCTGTCGCTAGTCATTGCCATCTGCAGCTCCGCTTTTGCACTGTGGGTCGTCACGCGCAGTTCGCTGCCACGCCTGCGCCTGGTGGGCGCCGCCTTGCTCATGGGATGCGGTATCGCAGCCATGCACTACGTGGGCATGGAGGCCATGCGCATGTATCCGGCCATCGAATATTCGCCGGGGCTGTTCTTCCTCTCTGTCGTCGTGGCCATCGTGGCTTCGGGCGCCGCCCTCTGGATCACACACAACCTGCGCCTGACCCGACCGGGAGCGCCAGCCTATCGCGTCTTCGCAGCCGTCGTCATGGGCTTGGCCATCGTCGGCATGCACTACACCGGCATGGCGGCAGCGCGGTTTTCAGAGAACAGCATCTGCATGGCCGTGCTGCACGGCATCAGCGCCGGCTGGCTGGCCGCCAGCGTCACGGCCGTCACGCTCAGCGTCCTGGGGATCGCCCTCGTGGTGGCCGTGCTCGACACGCGTCTTGAAGCGCGCACCTCGGCGCTGGCCAGCTCGCTGGCCCTGGCGAACGAGGAGCTGCTGCATCTGGCCTTGCATGACGCCCTGACTCAACTGCCCAACCGTGCCTTGCTCGACGAGCGCCTGATCCAGGCCATCGCCCGCGCGAAGGCCGCCCGAGGACACCTGGCTGTACTTTTTATTGATCTGGATGGATTCAAAGCGGTCAACGACGCCTATGGCCATCAAAGCGGCGACAGCCTGTTGCGTCAATTGGCGCGCCGCATCGAAAATGAAGCCCTGCGTCCCGGCGATCTGGTGGCGCGGCTCGGGGGGGATGAGTTCATCGTCGTCGCCGATATGATCGCCCCTACCGATGCCGCGAACCTGGCCGAAAAGCTGATCGAGACACTCTCGCGCGAAGCGGAGGTCGATGGCAATACGCTCTCGGTAACGGCCAGCGTCGGCATCTCTATCTATCCGGACGATGGCGAAGACGGCCGCACTCTGCTCACGCACGCCGATGCGGCCATGTATCACGCCAAACGGCTGGGCCGTGATCCGCGATACAGCTATTTCGAGCCGGCGATGAACGAAAACGCCCGCGAACAACTTCAGCTGCTGCAGGACCTGCGACAAGCACAAGCACGTGGCGAACTGGTGCTGTATTACCAACCCAAGTTCGTCGCTCCGTCGGGGCCGGTCGTCGGCGCCGAGGCCTTGTTGCGCTGGAACCATCCCAAGCGCGGCTTGATTTCGCCAGGTGAATTCATTCCCATCGCTGAACGTACCGGGCTGATTTTCTCCATTGGCGAATGGGTGCTGGATGAAGCCTGCCGCCAGATGCGCATCTGGCGCGATCTGGGTCACAGCAACTGGACGGTGGCCGTCAACTTGTCGGCGATGCAATTCTCTCAGGCCGGCCTGGTCGAAACCATCCGCGACACGCTTGCACGCCACCTTCTGCCGGCGAGCTGCCTGGCCATCGAAATCACCGAGACCACCGCCATGCACGATGCCGAGGCCAGCCTGGCTGTGCTGCGCGAGCTGGCGGACCTGGGAATTTCGATTTCGATCGACGATTTCGGCACCGGCTATTCCAGCCTGCTCTACCTGAAGCGGCTGCCGGCCAGCGAGTTGAAGATCGACCGGGGTTTTATCAGTCAGCTCGAGCACGACCAGGAAGATGCCGCCATCGTCTCGGCCATCATCGCGCTGGGGCAGCGGCTGAATCTGCGGATCGTCGCCGAAGGCGTGGAGACCCAGGCCCAGCAGCAATTTCTCACCGAGCTGGGTTGCGACTCGCTGCAAGGCTTTCTGCTTGGCAAACCACTGCCGCCTCAGGATTTCCTGAAAGCGGATTTCGCTCGCAGCCAGGATTGAACTCGCAGCGGCTTGCCAGGCAAGCCGCCATCCGCTACAAACAGTGCGCTGGCTCCGGGTCCAACGCCACTTCTTGCTCCCGGCCCTCAGAGACTGAGTCATGCGCCTTCGTCCGAATGTCGATTTTCAACAAGTGCTCTCGCGTAGCCTGCTTGACCTCTTCATCCGGATCAGCCTCATCGGCGGCCTGGTCTATTGGTGCTACCGGGTCGCCGAACCGTTCATCGGGCTGCTGCTGTGGTCCATCATCCTGGCCGTCACCCTGGCGCCCATCCACCATCGCGTCACTCATTGGCTGCGTGGGCGCAAAAAAACGGCGGCCGTGCTGCTGGTCATCGTCACCTTGCTGGCCTTCATTGTGCCTGGGGCGCTGTTGGCCGGCTCGCTGGCCGAGAGTTTGCCCCGGCTTTTCCATCACGAGGAAGGTCAGCCCACGCTGCGCATCCCGGAGCCGCCCGACTTTGTCTCCAACCTTCCCCTCATCGGTCACCGCGTGCACGACGCTTGGTCGCAAGCCACCGACAATGTCGAGTCCGCGCTCAAGCCCCTGCAACCAGCGCTGACCGCGACGGCAAAGTGGCTGCTCAACAGCGTGACGACCGCTGGCATGGAGTTTCTGATTTTTCTGGCGGCCGTGGCGATCGCGGGCCTGGTCCTGATTTACAGCACGCCAAGCAAACGGCTGGCCGATGAAATCGCCGGCCGCATCGCCGGGCCGCAGCGTGGCCATGAGTTGATTCTGCTGACGGCATCCACGATACGTGCCGTGGCGCAGGGCGTGATCGGTGTGGCGCTGATCCAATCCGCCCTGGGTGGCTTGGGGATGCTCGTCGCGGGCGTGCCCGGCGCCGGTATCTGGGCCATCGTGGCCTTGGCCGTCTGCATCGTGCAGTTGCCGATTCTCGTCGTATTGCTGCCTGCCGCTATTTACGTGTTCATGTACAGCAGCACGCCCATGGCCGTCGGATTTGCCATCTGGAGCGTGCTGGTCGGCTTGCTGGACAACGTTCTCAAGCCCTTCATGCTGGCTCGCGGCATCAGCATCCCGCTGCCCATCATTCTGATCGGCGCGCTCGGCGGCGTGGTCGCCGCCGGTATCGTCGGGCTGTTTCTGGGCCCGGTGGGATTCGCGCTGGGTTATGTGCTTTTCATGCAGTGGGTGCGAGAGCCTATCGTCGGTGCCGAACTCACGTCTTCAGACGATAGCCCGTCTTGAAGATCCAGCGTACCGTCAGCACACAAACCGCGAGAAAGAGCAGCGTCATGCCTATGCTCAGTTCCAGGCTGACGTCCGCCGATCCGAAGAAACTCCAGCGAAAACCACTGACGAGATAAACGACGGGATTAAAGAGCGTCACGGTCTGCCAGAAGGGCGGCAGCATTTTGATCGAATAGAACGTGCCGCCCAAGAAGGTCAGCGGCGTGATGATCATCAACGGGATGATCTGCAGTTTCTCAAAGCCATCCGCCCACACCCCGATGATGAAACGAACAAGCTGAAGGTCACGGCCGTGAACACGAGAAACACGACCATCCAGACCGGATGCTCGACCTCGTACGCCACGAATAGCCGCGCCGTGGCCAGCATGATCAACCCCAGCAGAACAGACTTGCTGGCGGCCGCGCCGACATATCCCATCACGATCTCGACATACGAAATAGGCGCAGAGAGGATTTCGTAAATCGTTCCTGAAAAACGCGGCATATAGATGCCAAACGACGCGTTGGCGACACTCTGCGTCAACAGCGACAGCATGATCATGCCAGGCACGATGAACGCGCCATAACTCACGCCGCCTATCTCGACCATATGCGAGCCGATCGCCGAACCGAAAACCACAAAGTACAGAGACGTCGATATGACCGGCGAGGCAACGCTTTGCATGAGCGTGCGCCAGGCGCGCGCCATTTCGAACAGATAGATGGCTCGAACTGCGTACCAATTCATGATTGTGCACTCACCAGACTGACAAAGATTTCCTCCAGCGTGCTTTCGGAGGACTGCAGATCGTTGAATCCGATACTCAGCGCATCGAGTTCCCGCAGCAAAGGCTGCACGGGATTAATTTCACCCTGAGTGTCGTAGGTGTAGGTCAGCACACGGCCGCCCTCGCTCAGGCTCAGGTCATAGCGGGCCAGCGTGGGGGGCACGGCAACCAGCGGCGCGGTCAACGCGAACACCAGTTGTTTCTTCCCCAGCTTGCGCATGAGCGCATGCGTCTGTTCCACGAGGATGATCTCGCCTTTGCGGATCACGCCCACCCGGTCGGCCATCTCCTGGGCCTCCTCGATGTAATGCGTGGTCAGGATGATGGTCACCCCTTGCTCGCGCAGACGCCGCACCATATCCCACATGCCACGCCGTAACTCCACGTCCACGCCGGCGGTCGGCTCGTCGAGAAACAGAATGCGCGGCTCGTGCGACAACGCCTTGGCGATCATCACCCGGCGCTTCATGCCCCCGGACAGCGCCATGATGCGGCTGTCTTTCTTATCCCATAACGACAGATCGCGCAGGATGCGCTCGACCAGTGCCGCATTGGCGGGCTTGCCAAAGAGCCCACGGCTGAAGCTCACCGTGTTCCATACCGTCTCGAAGGCGTCGGTGGTCAACTCCTGCGGCACCAGGCCGATGGCCTGCCGTGCCGCACGATAATCACGGACATTGTCGTGTCCGTCGGCCAGAACGCGGCCGCTGCTGGCATTGACGATGCCGCAGATAATGCTGATGAGGGTGGTTTTACCCGCGCCATTTGGGCCGAGCAGTGCAAAAATTTCGCCCCGCCGGATCTCGAGATTGATATTTTTCAGGGCCTGATGCCCCGAGGCATAAACCTTCGAGAGGTTCTGTACTGCAATCACACTATCGCCAGACACGGCAACCTCGCTTGTTATCCTGGCCATTGACGAGCCACGCACAACGATAACCCACCGGCCGGCACCGCCCCGGATGCACGCCCCCAAAGACTGAAGTCGATTTCATCGGCCAATTGGAGCATCGGCCAGGTACAGGCTGGCACCGGTGGCCAGCCCCTCAGGCCAATGTCAGCGTCACGTCGATGTTGCCGCGAGTGGCGTTGGAATACGGGCACACGATGTGTGCGTTGTCGATCAACTGTCGGGCGGCATCACGATCCATGCCGGGCAGGGAAATCGTCAGTTCGACCTCGATGCCAAAGCCATGAGGCAAAGGACCGATGCTCACGGCCCCTTGCACTGACAGTTCGGCGGGAAGTGACATGCGTTCTCGAGCAGCGACGAACTTCATCGCACCGATAAAGCAGGCCGCGTAACCGGCTGCGAACAACTGCTCAGGATTGCTGCCCTGGCCGCCCGCGCCGCCCAACTCCTTCGGTGTGCTCAGTTGGACATCCAGATGTTTATCGGAGGATACCGCCCGGCCATCGCGGCCGCCGGTGACCTGGGCATGGGCACGGTAGAGAATTTTTTCGAGAGACATGATGCTTTCCTTGCAACAAGAGCGCGCCGCAGCGCGGGTTGATGGATGGCCGCCGTGGCGACTACGTAGCCGAGCACGACAGAGTGCGTGTCTCCCTCGCGATGCAACGTCCTCGTGGCGCTGCATCCGGAGGGCCCATCCTAGGTCAGTTGGGCTCGTAGGCACTCCAGCCGGGTCTTCAAGGCCTGCGCTTGCTCTGCCGAACAGTGAAGAGCCTCGGCAATGCCGGTCGGCACGGCGGCGGCCTTGGCCTTCAATGCCTGGCCCGGCGCGGTCAAGCTGACGATGATCTGCCGCTCGTCTGCGACGCCGCGATCGCGCCGCAGCAAGCCAGCGGCTTCCAGGCGCTTGAGCAGCGGCGTCAACGTGGCGGAATCCAGAAACAATCGCTTGCCAATATCCGACAGCGTAAGGCCGTCCTGTTCCCACAACACCATCATCACCAAATACTGGGAATAGGTCAGCCCCAGCTCGCCCAGCAG
Source organism: Bordetella holmesii ATCC 51541 (assembly GCA_000612485.1). Classification (NCBI taxonomy): domain Bacteria; kingdom Pseudomonadati; phylum Pseudomonadota; class Betaproteobacteria; order Burkholderiales; family Alcaligenaceae; genus Bordetella; species Bordetella holmesii. The sequence goes on along the minus strand of CP007494.1, from coordinate 2,779,850 downwards.
CTTGCGATAGATTTTGTTCATCGCCAACGCGGTCGAATGCAGGGCGAAACAGAGCTGGTCATCCAGCAATAAGGAGGGCGCCAACGCGCGGGCCGGGGTTGTCATGAAGACCTGATATTAAATCGTGCGCTATTTAATAGCAAACTATATTTATATGCCTCGACAGTTTCTCCTTCCGTGGTGCCACGCCCTCCACGAGCTGGCGGCCGCTGTCCGACAAAAAAAGAGGGGACCCCTCGGTCCCCTAAACACTCCACCCTACAACAGGTACTGCTTAATGCTGGTCACCGCCTTCAGGCGGCTTGTGCCTCGCCATGCTCGAACTGCGCCTCCTCCGTCGAACCGGTCAGCGCGGTGGTCGAGGAACGGCCGCCTTCGATGGTCTGCGTCACGGCGTCGAAGTACCCCGTACCCACTTCGCGCTGATGCTTTACCGCAGTAAAGCCCAGTTCTGCGGCGGCAAACTCCTTTTGCTGCAGCTCGACAAAGGCGCTCATCTGGCGGCGTGCATAGCCATGCGCCAGCTCGAACATCCCGTAGTTCAGCGAATGGAAGCCGGCCAACGTAATGAACTGGAACTTGTAGCCCATGGCACCCAGCTCACGCTGGAATTTGGCGATCGTGGCATCGTCGATATTTTTCTTCCAGTTAAACGACGGCGAGCAGTTGTACGCCAGCAGCTTGCCCGGATATTTGCGGTGAATGGCCTCGGCAAACTTGCGGGCATATTCAAGATTGGGCGTGGACGTTTCGCACCAGATCAAATCGGCGTAAGCCGCATAGGCCAGGCCACGCGAAATGGCCTGATCAATGCCGGCACGGGTGCGGAAAAAGCCTTCCACCGTGCGTTCGCCCGTGATGAACGGACGATCGTTTTCGTCGACATCGCTGGTGACCAGATCGGCAGCGTCGGCATCCGTGCGGGCCAACAGCAAAGTGGGCGTACCCATCACGTCGGCAGCCAGGCGGGCGGCAACGAGCTTGGCCACGGCCTCGCGGGTCGGCACCAGCACCTTTCCGCCCATGTGGCCGCATTTCTTGACCGAGGCGAGTTGGTCTTCGAAGTGCACGCCGGCTGCGCCGGCTTCGATCATGCCCTTCATCAACTCAAACGCATTGAGCACGCCGCCGAAACCGGCTTCGGCATCGGCGACGATAGGTGCGAAGTAATCCACATACCCTTCGTCACCCGGATTTTTACCTTCCATCCATTGGATCTGATCGCAACGTGCCAGGGAGTTGTTGATCCGGCGCACTACCTGGAGCACAGAATTCGCCGGGTAGAGCGACTGATCGGGGTACATTTCGCCAGCCAGGTTAGCGTCGCCCGCCACCTGCCAGCCGGAAAGATAGATAGCCTTGAGCCCGGCCTTGACCTGCTGCATGGCCTGGTTGCCGGTCAAGGCGCCCAGCGAATTGACGAATGGCTCACTATGCAGCGACTGCCACAGACGGGTGGCACCACGCCGCGCCAGTGTGTGCTCGACCTGCGTCGAGCCGCGCAGGCGGATGACTTCTTCGGCCTTGTAGGCGCGCGCGATGCCCTTCCAGCGCGGATTCTCGGCCCAATCTTGTTCCAGTTTGCGGATATCAGTGTCGCGTTGGCTCATGGTGTCTCTCCGGTAGTGGTTTGCGAAACAGGGGATTCAGGGTCTGTCTGTTTGCCGCGAATCCATGCAACACAGTCTACGGATATGCTGCGCAGCAGCGCAGCATCGGCGCCGTGATTAATCGAACTTTTTTATTATTAAAAATTATCAACTTGCAATTATAATTTTGCAATATGAAATGCCATTGAGCGCCATGAAATCCGGATTCGCTGCTGCGCAGCATGTCCTTTCACATGCCGTGAAACGGTTTTCACCATATAAAATTTACACGGCATCCAGGGCCTACAATGCAGGCATCTTCCGTACCGCTTTGATCTCATGCCGCTTACCGACGCGCCCCTGGGCCACAACGTGGCCTATCCGTCCGAATACGATGCTTCGCTGCTCTTTCCCATCCCACGGTCGGACAACCGTGCCGCGCTTGGATTGGACCGCATGCAGGCTCTACCAGGCAGCGCCCTGCCCTTTCATGGCACCGACATCTGGAACGCCTATGAGCTCTCCTGGCTCGATGCCAAGGGCAAACCGCGCATCGCCATGGCCAGCTTCCGGCTGCCCGCCAACAGCCCGAACATCATTGAGTCGAAGTCTTTCAAGCTCTACCTGAATTCCTTCAACCAGACGCGGCTCAGTAACGCCCAGGCCCTGCGCGAGCGTCTCGAGACTGATCTGTCAGCAGCGGCCGGCAGCCCCATCGAAATGGACTTCATCCTGCCGCAGCGTTTCGATGAGCTACGCATTGCCGAGCTCGGCGGCACCAACCTGGACAAGCAGGACGTCGAGATCGAGCACTATGAGCCGCGCCCCGAGCTGCTGCGCTGCAGCGTGGGCGACGTCGTCCAGGAAACCCTGGTCTCACGCCTGCTAAAGTCCAACTGCCCGGTGACGGGCCAACCGGACTGGGGTTCGGTGCAGATCACTTACCGCGGCAGGCCGATGGATCATGCTGCCCTGCTCAAGTACATCGTCTCGTTTCGCCAGCATGCCGAGTTTCATGAGCATTGCGCCGAACGCATCTTCTGCGACCTGATGCGGGCTTGCGAACCCGAGGAACTAACGGTTTATGCCCGTTACACTCGCCGAGGCGGCCTGGACATCAACCCTTGGCGCAGTAATATCCCCGGTGGCGCACCGGTCGATACCCGCACAGCGCGCCAATGAATAAAGGTCCCGTGGGGCCTTTATTGCAAAAAAACCCTGCCGGTCAGCCGGCCTTGCGCGCCTGGATGGCAATCCACTGCGCCAGAATGGCTCCGATCGCGAACGCCAGCCCTGCCCCTATCCACGGACCTTGCGCCAGTCCCGCATCAAGCAGCAGCCCGAATCCCAGGGGGCCGAGTGCAGAACCCACATCCATGCCCGAATACACCAGGCCGTACACCGAGCCGGTAGCCCCCTTGGGCGTGACGCGGCGAATGAGCATATCGCGCGACGGGGCGGCCACCCCTGCGCAAAAACCGGCCAAGCCCACCACCAGGGCCGCCATCGACGCGGGGACCCAGCCCATGGCCAGCACGACCAGCGTCAACCCGGCCATGAGCAGGGCTGCCGTGACGGTGCGCTCAGTGCGCGGTGGCGCCGAGACCAGAAATCCTCCCGCTGCCATGCCCAGCGCCGAAGCCAGCATGTAGCCGGACAGCGCGGAGCTGGCCGTCACCCGCGACAAGTCATACAACTGCCCCAATAGCGGAATGGTGTAGTTCTGCACCGAAGACAACGCAATGGACGTGAAAGCAAAAAACAGAAACGCCCCCAGAGCGCAGGCCGCGCCGCCAATGCGGTCAGCGTCTGCCATACGCTGGCTTGCGCAGACGAAGCCGGACCTGCCTCGCGCGCGGGTTCGGGCGCACCCAATAAATCGCGGCCCAGCACCGTGAGCAGCAAGACCAGCGCAATCAGCCCGGCCGCAGAAAAGGCCGCCACACGCCAATTCGACAGCAAGGTAATGGTGGTGATGAACACCGGCGTCAGCGCCCAGCCCAGATTGCCCGTCAGGCCGTGAATCGAAAAAGCATGGCCCAGCCGTGCCGGGCTCACACGATGATTGATGATCGAGTAGTCGGCCGGATGAAAAATCGAATTACCCACCCCGCCTATCGCCGCAGCCAGCATCAGCATGGCGTAACCGTTGGCCGCGCCGATCAGGACAGCCGCGAGCACAAAACAGGACAGCCCAAACCACAGCACCGGGCGCGCGCCCACCCGGTCAACGACAAAACCGGAAGAAGCCTGGCCCAGACCCGAGACGACGTAAAACACCGAAACCAGCAGGCCGAGCCGGGCAAAGTCCAAACCGAACTCATTGCCCAGGGATACATACAGGGATGGAAGAACCAGTTGGAAAAAATGCGAGCTCGAATGCGCCACACCGATCAGCAAAATGATCTGCCAGTCGCGACGGCGCAAGTCTGGGGAATCGGATACTGCGGTAGCGGTATTCATGCGTCAGCAGAGCCCGCGAAGGCCCCTCGAAAAGTCTGCGGTTCGTGGCGGCCGCGCCGCCACGCTCATCGGGCCGCTTGAAGCCGCCTCTGTAATGGAGATGGGCGGCGCGAGCGCGCCACCCATCTCGGCACAACGCGATTCAGCCCGCCTTCTCGCGAATCGCCGGCCAGGCACGTTGCAGGTAATAGAGCATCGACCACACCGTCAGCACGGCAGCGACTACGATCAGCCAGGCGCCCACATAGCGCATGTCCACTCCCCAAAGCGTTTGGTTGTAGAGCAGGCAGGGGATGGCGACCATCTGGGCGGCAGTTTTGAATTTACCCAGGCGGTGCACGGCCACGCTGGCACTTGCCCCGATCTTGGCCATCCACTCACGCAGTGCCGAAATCGTGATTTCACGACCGATGATGATCAGCGATACGAAGGCATCGACACGGCTCAGATCCAACAGCACGATGAGCGCGGCGCACACCATCAACTTATCGGCAACCGGATCCAGAAAGGCCCCGAAAGCCGAGGTCTGATTCCAGCGGCGAGCCAGCCAGCCATCGAACCAATCGGTCAGAGCCGCCACGATGAAGGCGACGGCGGCCAACGTATCGCGCACACTTACCGATATCCAAGTGTCGGGCAAATAGAACAGCCCGACCACCAGCGGAATCATGGCGATGCGCAGCCACGTCAGAAAAATGGGAACGTTTATCGGCATAGTGCCCGTATGCTACATCAGCCGCGCAAGGCACGCCCGTCATCCATGCAAAGCGTCGTAGATACGCTGGGCCAATTCCTCAGAAATCCCCTCCACCGAGGCCAGATCCTCGACGCTGGCCGAGGTCACGCCCGACAATCCGCCAAACCGGGCCAGCAACCGCTGCCGCCGTTTGGCGCCAATCCCTTCGATTTCCTCCAGCCTGGAGATATTGCGCGCCTTGGCTCGTTTGGCGCGCATACCGGTGATGGCAAACCGGTGAGCTTCGTCACGCACCTGAGCGATCAGCATGAGTGCTGCCGACTCTTTACCCAAAGCGATGGGCGCGCGGCTATCGGCGAACACCAGTGTCTCCAGACCGACTTTACGTCCCTCTCCCTTGGCCACCCCCACCAGCGCGGCAATATCCAGCCCCAATTCTGCGAATACCTGGCGCGCCACCTCCACCTGCCCCTTGCCGCCGTCGATCAGCACCAGACCGGGCATGGGGCCTCGCCATCGGCCACCTTGCCGAAGCGGCGCGTCAACACCTGCCGCATGGCCGCATAGTCATCCCCCGGCGTGATGCCGACGATGTTGTAGCGCCGGTACAGCGAGGGCTGCATATCGTGGTGCAGAAAGACCACACAGGACCCCTGAGTGGCCTCGCCCGCGGTATGGCTGATGTCGAAACACTCAATCCGCAAGGCATCCAAGGCGGCCTCATCGGTGTCCATGTTCAGGGTCTCGGCCAACATCAGCGTACGCGCGGCACGCGCGCCGGATTCGGTCAGCGCCCTGGCCAGGGCCAGTTCGGCGTTTTTCTGCGCTTGCTCCAGCCAGGAGCGGCGCACGCCCTGCGGACGCGTCAAAAGACGACAGCGCGTGCCTGCCTGTTCAGCCAGCAGGCCGATCAGGTCGGGGTCAGGCAAGGCGTGCGAACACACCAGCACTGGCGGCAACGGACGGTCGGCATAATGCTGCGCGACAAAGGCTTCCACGACTTGCGGCCCCGCCTCGCCATCGGCGTGCGTCGGGAAGAACGGTTTGTCGCCCAGATGGCGGCCACCGCGCACCATGGCCAGATTGACGCAGACTTTGCCGCCGGCGGCGGCCACCGCGATCACGTCGGTGTCTTCGCCGCCGACGTTCTCCATGGTCTGCTGATGCAGCACCTTGGACAGCGACCCCATCTGATCGCGCAAAGCGGCAGCCTCCTCAAAGCGCAACTCGGAAGACGCCTGCAACATGCGCGTCTCTATCTCGTCCATGACCTCACGGGCTTCGCCGTTGAGGAAACGGGCCGCGCGCTGCACGTCGCGCGCATAGTCGGCCGCCTCGATGGCCTGCACGCAGGGCGCTGAGCAACGGCCGATCTGATGCAGCAGACAGGGGCGTGAGCGGTTGGCGAAAACGGTGTCTTCGCAGGTACGCAGCCGAAACACCTTCTGCAGGATCTGTATGGTCTCGCGCACCGCCCAGGCATTCGGGTAAGGGCCGAAGTACTGTCCGCGCTTGTTGGTCGCGCCACGATAGTAAGCAATGCGTGGCCAGGCGTGGCCGGTGATGAGCAAGTACGGATAGGACTTGTCGTCCCGGAACAGAATGTTGTAGCGCGGGTGCAGACTCTTGATGAGGTTGTTTTCAAGAATCAGCGCCTCGGCCTCCGAGCGCGTGACCGTCACCTCAACGCGCGCGACTTTGCCCACCATCTGCGCAATACGCGGGCTGGCCAGGTTCTTCTGGAAGTACGACGACACGCGCCTCTTTAAATCGCGCGCCTTACCGACATACAGCACCTCCCCGGCGGCATCCAGATGCCGATAGACGCCAGGCAGGTGCGGCAGATCAGCCAGAAATGATTTGAGATTGAAGTCGTCGGGCATGCTGATAGCGAGAATCGGCCTGCAGGCCATCCCAGTCCGGGCTGGCAAAAGCAGGCATCAGCCGGCGAATGCGCGCCACCGATTCGGCAGCGAGCTGCACGTCCAGGCGGCCCAGCAACTCGTCGGCAAGATCAGGACGGTTGCAGACCAGCACCATGTCGCACCCTGCGCCCAGCGCGGCCTGAGCCCTGGCCAGAATGTCGCCCGCCACGGAAGCCCCCTCCATGGTGAGGTCATCGGAAAACACCACGCCATCGTAGGCCAGCTTGCCGCGCAGGATCTCGGTGACCCACCGGCGGGAAAAACCGGCAGGCTGACTGTCCACCTTGGGATAGATGACGTGGGCTGGCATGACAGACGACAGCACACCATCGCCCAACCAGCCATAAGGTGCGGCATCTTCGCGCAGGATCTCGGTCAGCGAGCGTTTGTCGACCGGGATCTCGTGATGCGAGTCGGCCTCGACGAAACCGTGCCCGGGGAAATGCTTGCCGCATGCGGCCATCCCCGCCAGCGCCAGCCCCTGGATCAAGGCCCGAGCCAGCATGGCCACCACGCGTGGATCGCGGTGCAAGGCGCGATTGCCGATCACTTTGCTCACGCCATAGTCGAGATCCAGCACCGGCGTAAAGCTCATGTCCACGCCGCATGCCCGCAGCTCGGCGGCCAATACATAGCCCGCTTCGGTTGCCAGGCGCATGGCTAGCAAGGGATCACGATCCCATACTTGCCCCAATGCACTCATCGCCGGCAACGCCGTGAAGCCGTCCTCACGAAAGCGCTGTACGCGGCCGCCCTCATGATCGACCGCAATGAGCAGCGGTTCGCCGCGGGCCTCATGAATCTTGCGGGTAAGTGTGGTCAGCTGCGCACGGTTCTCGAAGTTGCGTGCAAATAAGATGACTCCGCCGACCAACGGATGCCGCAGGCGTTGTTTCTCTTGCTTGGTGAGCCGGGTCCCGGACACATCGACCATGACCGGCCCCGGAGCCAATTTCTGGTGCTTCTTGGATTTCGACATCAAACCATCCTCAGGTGTTGCTGGCCCCGAGCCGGGACTCCACGATGACATAGGCCGCCGCCATATCGGACTCATCAGTGATCGAGACATGCGCCGCGCCGAAACGCTGCTCAAACCAGGGCAGCAATGCGGGATCGATGACCAGGACAGGCCTTCCCCCGGGGGCGTTGAGGGTCTGCACACGATTCCACGTCATGGGCATGCGCATGCCCAATCCGATCGCTTTGGAAAACGCCTCTTTGGCCGCGAAGCGCGTGGCCAGAAAACGAATGCCGCACGCAGGATCACGCGTTCGACGTGCACGAAACTTGGCCATTTCCTCGATGCCGAGTATTTTTTCGGCAAAGCGATCACCATGGCGCTCCAGCGCTCGGGAGATACGATCGACGCGGATCAGGTCCATGCCTATGCCGGCGATGGCGCCGCTGGGGGGACTGAGAGAGACCATGACTCAACCGGAAAACGCGGCGCGAAACAGCGCTGCAATAGCGAAATCATACGCGAGCCCGGCCTGCTCGACATTCATGTAAAAACCCCCGGAGGTTGGATCTCCATCCAACTTCCCGGGGGTCTGTCCATCGACCTGCGGCCTCGCCAACGAAAATGGGAATCTATCGGCCCGCGCCTGAATCATGAGCGCCTTCATATCGCGTATTGCCTTCTCCCAACCGTCGAAGACGGCCTGGGCCACGATGGCATGTCCGATATTGAGTTCGGAAACCCCATCGATGGCCGCGACGGGCTGCACGTTGCCGTAATGCAGGCCGTGGCCCGCGTTGACCCGAAGCCCGTGGCGCAAGCCCTCCTGGACCGCGGCCTGAATACGCAGCAACTCCCGCCCGGCGACCTCGCCCTCGGCCTCGGCATAGGCGCCCGTATGAAGCTCTATCACCGTAGCTTTGGCGCGCGCGGCCGCTTCGATCTGGCCATTGTCCGGATCGATGAACAGCGACACCCGAATACCTGCCTCGGTGAGCAGCGCCACGGCGTCGGCCACGGCGTCGAACTGCCCCACCACGTCCAGGCCACCCTCGGTCGTGAGTTCGGCACGTTTTTCCGGCACCAGGCAGACATCGTCAGGTTTGACCGCGCAGGCGATTTCCAGCATTTCCGGAGTCAATGCGCACTCGAGATTCATGCGGGTGCGCAATCGCGGGCGAATGGCGTAGACATCCGCATCCTGGATGTGCCGCCGATCTTCGCGCAGATGCAAGGTAACCACATCCGCCCCGGCATCCTCGGCGCGCACGGCCGCCTCCACCGGATCGGGGTAGGTAGTGTGGCGCTGCTGACGCAGCGTGGCCACATGATCGATATTGACGCCAAGTTCAATCATTGCTGTTGCGAAGTCCTGGGTTGAGTCTCGGGCATGGCAGTGTTCTCCAACCAGCCACCGCCCAGCGCTTTGTAGAGTTCGACGCGATTGATGAGCGACGCCAGCCCTGTCTGCACCAAGGCCAACTGCGCATCGAAAAGATCCACCTGCGCCGTCTGCACCTGCAGATAACTATCTATGCCGCTGGTATAGCGCATGTTCGACAGCTCGAGCGACCGCGCCGATGAGGCTTGCAGACCGCGCTGCGCATCCAACTGCGCACTGTAGGTGGCCTCACCGGCCAGCGCATCGGCGACCTCGCGGAACGCCTGCTGAATGGTTTGCTCATACTGCGCCACGGCGATATTGTCGCGCGCCTTGGCCAGATTCAGCCCTTCGATGATGCTGCCACCGGCAAACAACGGGGTGGTGATCTGAGGCGAAAAGCTCCAATAGCCCTGACCGCCCTTGAAAAGCGTATCCAGCGAGGGGCTGGCCACGCCGAGCAAGCCGGTCAGCGATATCGTCGGGAAAAAGGCTGCCCGCGCCGCGCCGATATTTGCCTTGGCGGCACGCAGCTGGTTCTCGGCAGCCAGAATATCCGGGCGGCGCTCGAGCATGTCCGACGGCAGGCCGGCCGGTACCGTGGCCAGAATCTGGTCACGCCCGAACTCGGCCGCAGGCGGCAGATCAGCCGGCAGGCTGGGCACCCCGAGCAGCACCATCAGCGCATTGGCCGCCTGGGCATGCGTGCGCGCCAATTGCGCCAGATTCGAAGACGCCGAATCCAGCAAAGAGCGCGACTGGTTCAGGTCGAGTTCGGACGACACACCGCCGTCGAAGCGGGTCTTGACGAGGTTATAGGACTCCTGCCGCGACTGCAGCGTTCTGCGCGTGAGATCGAGTTGCACCTCGGCGGCACGCAGATTGAAATACGCCTCAGCAACCGCACCAATCAACGTAATGTGCACCGAGCGTTGTGCCTGCTCGGTCGACAAATACTGTTGATAGGCGGCTTCCGACAGATTACGCAGGCGCCCGAACAGATCGATCTCGAAGGAGGTCAATCCGAGACCGGCTTGGTACTGGCTGCTGATCGACGACGAATTGGGGCCGGCAGCGCGCATATTCTTCGGCAAATGCTGCCGAGTCCCTTGCGCGCCCGCGCCTATCGCCGGCCATTGCGCGCCGCGCTGCACGCCGTATTGCGCGCGCGCGACCTCGACGTTCTGGACGGCCACACGCAGGTCTCGGTTGTTGGTCAGCGCCAGCTCTATCAAAGCCTGCAGGCACGGATCCTGGAAGAAGCTGCGCCACCCTATGTCGGCCGCTGACGTGCCGGCGGGAGGCGCCACGGCCACGGCCGGCTGCGAACCCAGCTGGGTGGGCCGCTCATAACCGCCGTAACTGACCTTGGGTTGATCCGGCCAATTCGCGCGCACCGGCGCCTCGGGGCGATGGTAGTCGGGCGCCAGCGAGCAACCGGCCAACCCGGCCGCCAACAGCACCACTACGCCACGCTTATACATCAGGGCCGTCATTCTTTATTCTCCTGACCGCCTTGGTTCGAAGTATCCCCGGGCAGCTTGCCGTCCTGCTCCTTCTTGGCGACCTGCTCGGCCTGGAAGGCACGAAGCTCGGCGCCCAGCAGGCGCGGACGGGTTTTCACCAATTTCATGACGACCACGAAGAAAGTGGGCACGAAAATCACGGCAAAAGGCGTGGCGGCAAGCATGCCCCCCAGCACGCCGATACCGACGGCACGCTGGCTGGCCGCGCTGGCTCCCGTTGCCAAGGCCAAAGGAACGACCCCGAGAATGAAGGCCAGCGAGGTCATCAGAATCGGGCGAAAACGCAACCGCGCCGCCTCCACCGCCGACGCATACAGACCATTGCCACGCGCGTACTGGTCTTTGGCAAACTCGATGATCAGAATGGCGTTCTTGGCCGCCAGACCGATCACGGTCACCATCCCGACCTGGAAGTACACGTCGTTAGACATGCCCATCAAGCTGACCAGGCCCACTGCACCCAGCATCCCCAGCGGCACCACCAGCATCACCGACAGCGGGATGGCCCAGCTTTCGTACAGGGCAGCCAGCACCATGAAGACCACCAGCAGTGCCAGGCCCATCAGAATGACCGCCTGATTACCGGCAAGCCGCTCCTGATAGGACAGGCCATTCCACTCGTAGCCAAAGCCCGCGGGCAACTGCCCGACCAGACGCTCCATCTCCGCCATGGCTTCGCCGGTCGAATAACCGGGCGCGGCATCGCCGCCGATGCGCACCGCTTCGTAACTGTTGTAGCGCACCACCTGCGTCGGACCCTGCGACCACTTGGCCGTCACAAAGGCCGACAGCGGCACCATACCGCCATCTTTGTTACGGGCGTTGAGCGCGAGCACCTGATCCATGTGCATACGGTAGTTCTGGTCCGCCTGCACCCAGATGTTCTGCATGCGCCCCAAATTGGGGAACTTGCTCAGATACGCCGAGCCGATGGCCGTCGAGATAAGCGTGGAGGCTTCGGAGAAGTCCACGCCCAGCGCAGCGGCCTTGTCGCGGTCGATGTTCAGCGACAACTGCGCACCTGGTCCCAGACCTGTAATACGCACCTGGGACAACACCGGGCTTTGCATCGCCAGACCCATCAACTGTCCGGTCGCCGCGGCGAGCGCCTCGCTGCCGGAAGCACTGCGGTCCTGCAGGCGGAAATCGAAACCAGCCGCGTTGCCCAAAGAGGAAATGGCCGGCGGCACCACGGTAAATACCATGGCGTCCTTGATGCCCATGAACAAGTGCTGGAACGCCCCACCGGCGATCGCTTGCGCCGAGTCCTGTGCGCTCTTGCGGTCAGCGAAGTCCTTGAGCGTAGTGAACACGAGCGCCGCATTCAAACCGTTGCCGTTAAAGGAAAAGCCCTGCACGGCCACGATGTTCTGTGTCGTGGGCAGCCCTTTGAAATAGTGCTCTACCTGCTCGATCACCTCGATCGTGCGGTTGGCAGAAGCCCCGGCGGGCAACTCGATATTGCTGATCACATAGCCCTGATCTTCTTCAGGCAGGAATGCCGAGGGCAATCGCAGGTAGAGCCAGCCGAGCACCACGACCAGCAAGCCGAAGACCAGCATCATGCGCCCGCCCTTGTGCAGCACGCGCGAGATCCAGTCCTGGTAATGGTGAGTGGTGGCCTCGAATTTGCGATTGAACCAGCCGAAAAAGCCTTTTTTCTCGTTCAGGTGACCCTTGGGAATAGGCTTGAGCAAGGTCGAGCACAAGGCCGGCGTGAAGCTCAACGCCAGGAACGCCGAGAAGAAAATGGACACCGCCATGGCCACGGCAAACTGGCGGTAGATCACACCGACCGAGCCGCCCATGAACGCCAGTGGCAGGAACACGGCAACCAGCACCAGCGTGATACCCACGATGGCGCCGGTGATCTGCGGCATGGCTTTGGCGGTCGCCTCCTTGGGCGGCAGCCCCTCGGTGGCCATGATGCGCTCGACGTTCTCCACCACCACGATCGCGTCATCGACCAGAATGCCGATGGCCAACACCATGGCGAACATGGTCAGCACGTTGATCGACAGCCCCAGCGCCAGCATCACGGCAAACGCACCCATCATGGCAACCGGCACTACCAGCGCCGGGATCAGGGTGTAACGCACATTCTGCAGGAACAGGAACATCACGAGAAACACCAGCACCATGGCTTCGATCAGGGTGTGGATCACTTTCTCGATGGACACCTTCACATAGGGGGCGGTGTCGTAAGGAATTTCATACTTGATGTTGTCGGGAAAATACTGCGACAACGTGGCCATCTGCTTGCGCACGCCCTCGGCGGTCTCCAACGCATTGGCGTCAGGCGACAGCACGATGGCAAATGCCGCCGTAGGCTGGCCGTTGAGGCGGGCGCCGAACTGGTAGTTGTCCGATCCGACCTCGATGCGCGCGACGTCGCGCAACATAACCCGCGAGCCATCCGTATTGGCGCGCAGCACGATCTTGCCAAAGCCTTCGACGGTGCTCAACTGGCCGTTGGCCGTGACCGTGGCGGTCACACGCACGTCCTTGGGATTGGGAGGTGCACCAATCGAGCCGCCCGAAATCAGAACGTTCTGTGCCGCGATGGCCTGATTGACCTCCTGCATGCTCATATTGAAGCCGACCAGCTTCTGCGGGTCGACCCAGATACGCATGGCGCGCGGCGCGGCAAACAATTGAAACTGCCCCACGCCCGGCACACGCGAAATCGGGTTCTTGATGTTGCGGGTGATGTAATCGGCCAGCGCGGCCTGATCCAGGCTACCGTCAGTAGACGACAGAGTCACAAACAGCAGAAAGCCCGCGCTGGTCTGCTCATATTGCAGACCTTGCTGGGTCACCGCCGACGGCAACTGAGCCGTGACGTTGGAAATCCGGTTCTGCACGTCCACCTGCGCCAGATCCGGGTCGGTGCCCGGCCGGAACGTGGCCGTGATCTGCGACTGGCCATTCGAATCGCTGACGGACTCGTAATACAGCAGGCCTTTGGCGCCGTTGAGCTCATCCTCGATGATACTGGTCACCGTCTCGGCCACTTCCTGGGCCGACGCGCCAGGATAGGTCGCGGTGATGGAAATGGATGGCGGCGCTACGTCGGGATACTGCGACACGGGCATATTGGGGATAGCCAATATGCCTGCCATGAGAATGAATAGCGCAACAACCCAGGCGAAGATGGGTCTATCGATGAAAAATTGCGGCATGTGGGCTGACTCTGAAAGCGATGCTCACGAAGGAGGAACGCGGCTCGCGCCGCGCGCCGCTCAGGAGTTGGGTTCCTTTTTGGCCGGAGCCTGCCCGTCTGCGGGCGTGGCACCAGGCTGGCCGGCAGCGCCCGCCGCCTTGCCATTCGGGTTCCAGGGCGAGGTCTGCACAGGTGCACCGGGCCGTATCTTCTGAAAGCCCTCAACGACCACCACATCGCCGGCCGAAAGACCGCTGCTGATGATCCACTGATTGTTCAGGGAAGAACTGGTGCTTACCGCCACCTGCTGAACTTTGCCGTCCTTGACGACCATCAGGCTTTGCAGGCCGTCAGCCGTGCGCTGCAGCGCCTGCTACGGCACCAGCAGGGCCTTGTCGTCCACGCCTTCGTCCAATCGGACGCGCACATACATGCCCGGCAACAGGATTTGATCGGGGTTCGGCACTTCGGCGCGCAAATTCACATTGCCCGTGGAGGGGTCGACAGTGATGCCCGTAAACAGCAACTTGCCCGGCGACTTATAGACCGAGCCGTTCTCCAGAATGATGGACACCCGTGCGGCATTCGGACCCAGCTTTTGCAACTGGCCCGAGGCAAACGCCTCGCGCAAGCGCGCCAGCTCGGAGGTCGATTGGGTAAAGTCCACATACACCGGGTCGAGCTGTTGCACCACAGCCATTTGCGTGGCCGACGTCGCTTCAACCAACGCACCTTCGGTGATCAAGGGCTTGCCGATCCGGCCGGTAATTGGCGAGGTCACCTCCGTGTAGCCGAGATTGATCTTGGCCGAGGTCTGCGCGGCACGGGCAGCTGCCACGACCGCATCGGCCTGGCGAAAGCTCGCAACGGCGTTGTCGTACTCCTGCTTGCTCACGGCATTGGCCTTGACCAGCGGTGCGTAACGGTCAGCCAGCAGCTTGGCGCTATACAGATCAGCCTGAGCCTGCTTGAGTTGCGCGGTCGCCTGATCGTAGGATGCCTGATACGACGCAGGATCGATCTTGAACAGAACCTGGTTTTCTTTGACGTCGCCACCTTGCTCGAACAGGATTTTCTGCACGATGCCCGTGACGCGGGCGCGGATCTGCGCATCGCGCACCGCATCGACACGGCCTGGCAAGTCGGAAACAATCGATGCCTTCTGGGGCTGCACCGTCACAACCGCGACTTGCGGCAAACTTTGGCTTTGCTGCGGCTTGTCGCCGCAACCGACCAACATCCAGCCAAGTGCGACAACGATGCCCAGACCCGAGACACGCTGAGGTGAAAAACGCATGGATCCCTCACGGAGTGAAAACACGCCCCCCACACTTGCGCGCTAACGCTTGTTGTGTTCATAAGGGAGGGGTCGCGGACCCACGTAATGTAGCCTACTTTTTGAGGGCAAACCCTCATTTTTGGCGGAATATGCTGTGCAGAATCGCCGTGTCGGTGTATCGGCGTGCCGCGGGCCCTGCCCGGTCTTCAGCAGGGCTGAACCTGGAGCTGCCCGAGAAACACATAACCCATGCCATGCACCGTGTGCAAAGGCAGTTCGGCGCCGGCCTCGCTGACCTTCTTGCGCAGCCGGCTGATCGCCACATTAAGGGTGCGCAGATTGGACCCTGGCAGGATCTTGCTCAGGACGACACGCGACAGCTCCCTGCCCGGAGACTCGGCAATTGCCTGAAAACACACACGCTCGAGCGCGGTGAGGCTGATGCGTATGCCCCGCGGCGTACCTAGCACCCAGCCGCGATAGAGCAGATACCAAGTCTCACCGGAGTCTGCCGGTATGACCTTGGAAGAGAATGCGACCTCGGTCGACGGGCCAGAAGCATGGGAAGGTTGGGCCATGGCAGTATTAGGAAGGGAGGCAGCAAAGACGCAGATCGCGCAGTAGCTTTCTTAAAGGCACGTCAGGCTACGACAGATTGCATAAGCCTCCGGCTTCCTTCCATATAAAGCAGACCTATCTGAACCGATCCACGACCCGGCCCGGATCAATGGCCAGGGCGGTGTACGTCATGCGCGACGAACGGATCCTGCTCGGATGGACGGTCCAGCACCCCGGGCTGCTCCAGAGTACGGCGAATATCCGCCAGGCCGGACTGCCAGTGTTCCCGCATCGCCTCGGTGCTGAACTCATAATCCTTAGAATGCCGCTCGTAGTGCTTGGCTTCGTAGATGAGGTTCACGATATTGACCACGGGCGTGCAGGCCTCGGCACGCAACTCGGCGAGCTCGGGACTGTTGCGCTCGGTTTCGGGCAAGCGTTCCAGGAGCTGTTGCAACCCGCGACGCAAGCGCAGGACATGAGCGAAGTTATCCGTGACGGTACGGGTACGGCTGGAGTACTGGATGTCTTTCTGGCGCTCGGCCACTTCATCCATCGTGGTGGGCAACGGCCCGCGCGCAGGCCACAGGTCCACCTGAAAGGCCAGCGTATCGCGCAAAGGCGAGTCCGAAAGCACTTTGGCCAGCGGTGTGTTGGATACCATTCCCCCATCCCAGTAGTGCCTGCCATCGACCTCGATGGCAGGAAATCCGGGAGGCAGGGCGCCCGAGGCCATGACATGCTCAGGACCCAGTACGCGGTCGCGACTGTCGAAATAGTTGAAATTACCGCTGCGCACATTGACCGCGCCAAAACTGGCGCGCACGCCGCTGCGGTTGAGCAAGTCGAAATCGACGAAACGGCGCAAGGTGTCGGCCAGGGGCGCTGTGTCGTAAAAACTGGTCGAAGCCTGCCCGGCGTTGCTCAGCAGATAAGGTGAGGGATAACGGGGCGTGAAAAACCCGGGCTGCCCATGCCAGACCGCATTCAGCGCCGCCAGATGGCCATTGACCTGCGGCGAACCAAAACCGAAAGGCAAGCCCTGGAACATCGGCGCCCAGACGTCGCCCCACGGCAGCCCGGAAAACCCCGTTGGACGGCAGATGGCCTCCCAGAATCCCCGCAGCCGTTCGACCCGTTCATCCTCGGGCGAGCCGGCGATGATGGCCGCGTTGATCGATCCGATGGAAATCCCGGAGATCCAGTTCGGCCGGATGCCCGCTTCGTGCAACCCTTCATAAACGCCGGCCTGATAGGCGCCCAGCGCGCCGCCTCCCTGCAGCACCAGGGCCACCGTATCAAACTCCCGCGACGCGCGCCGGCTCTTGGTGTGCGCCGCAGCTTGCGGGGAACGTTGCTTGGCCATGGCCAGATCTCGCCGCCGGGTTATTTGGCGGCCGGCGAAGCCGCACCGGCGATAAAGGGGTACTTCTGAAAGATCAGCGCCACGGCAGCATCGACACGCTGCTGGCTCTCGGCCCAATTCGGCTCCGAGACTTCGCCGGTCACCACGCCCTCCCAAACCAGCTGTTTGCGCCGGCGGTCCACCAGATCCACATTCAATGTGCCCTGCGTGTACTGATAGACGTCGTCGCCCCATCCATATCCGGGCCAACCGCCATAGAACCCACCGCGGTAAGCGTAATACGGCATGGGCGGTGCGGCAGCCTGAACAATCTGCACCTTGTTTTCCAGCTTGGCGCTGAAATTAACCTGCAAATCGGGCTGATTTTCATTGTAAACATAGCCACGGCGCGCCATTTCCTGGCGCACGGCGTCTTTGAGGCGTTCGGTCAACAGGCTGCTATAGCCCGCTTTGTCCGTACCCAGGGGCGACATGAAACCATAGCTGTGATACTGAGCAAAATCGACCTTGTGATCGTAATCGCTGCGCACCACCGGTTGCGACGCGCAGGCAACCAGCGTTGCCACCAAACTCACCACACACAACATCCTGGGAACTGCCTGCATCCTCTTCTCCGTGCCATACGCAAATCGGGCCGAATCGATCTTGCCCGGAATACGAACAACTTGCAATAAACTCCCAGACTACTCCTTTGTCGGAAGTCAACGCATGCCCTCCTCCCCGACCTGCAACTCGACGGCTCGATCTGGTTGCGTAGCGGCGACCAGACCTGGGGCGGAGCTCAGCGCATCGCGCTACTGGCCCAGATCGGCGCCACCGGATCCATCGCGGCGGCCGCGCGCGCAGTCGGAATGAGCTATAAGGGGGCATGGGACGCCATCGACGCGATGAACAATCTGGCGGGCGTTTCTCTGGTCGAACGCGCAACCGGCGGCAAAGGGGGCGGCAGCAGCCGCCTGACGGAACCGGCGCGGACCCTGATTGCCCGGTTCGAGCAA
Source organism: Bordetella holmesii ATCC 51541 (assembly GCA_000612485.1). Classification (NCBI taxonomy): domain Bacteria; kingdom Pseudomonadati; phylum Pseudomonadota; class Betaproteobacteria; order Burkholderiales; family Alcaligenaceae; genus Bordetella; species Bordetella holmesii. The sequence goes on along the minus strand of CP007494.1, from coordinate 2,761,947 downwards.
CTGCAGCATGAGCATCAGCGCTTCATGCAGCACCTGGCCAGCCAGGGCTTGGCGGGCGATCTCAACCTCATGAGGCGCTTCATGCTTAAAACCAGTGCGCGCAACCGATTGCTCGGCAACGTTGCCGACGTGCGAGCCGGCGCGGTCAATGACGAAATCCGTGTCGCGCTGCCCGGTGGGCACATTCTGCGCGCGACCATCACCCGGGAAAGCACGGCGGAGCTCGGTTTGCAACCGGGCCGCGAAGTCATCGCCCTGATCAAAGCCTCCGCCGTGCTGGTCGGGCTGCCAGGCACGGGCATGCGTCTGTCGGCAGACAACCAATTGCCCGGGAAGGTGGCTCAGTTGCGCAAAGGTGCCGTCAATGATGAGGTCGTCATCGATCTTGACGGCGGCGGCACGCTGGTGGCCATCATCACTGACGACAGCGCGCAGGCTCTGGCCCTGGCCGAGGGCAACACGGTCCACGCCATTTTCAGCGCGGCCAGTGTCATCCTCGGCGTGATGGACTGATCAGACAGCCGAAGCGGGCCGCTTATGGCCGGCGATGCGGCCGTCGCGTACCTCGAATACGGCATCGCCCAGCGCGTCGATGTCGGCCGGGTCGTGCGTAATAAGCATCATGGGCACGGGCAAGCCATCGAGCAGTTGACGCAGTTCCCACCGCATCTTGCCGCGCAGTTGCGCATCCAGCGCAGAAAATGGCTCATCCAGCAGGATGAGATCCGGCTCGGCCGCCAGTGCCCGCGCCAGCGCCGTACGCTGCTTCTGGCCGCCTGAAATCTGCCCAGGGTAACTGTTGGCGATCGCACCCAGTTCAAAGGCGTCGATCCAACGTTGCGCCTGTTGGGGCACGCCGCGCCGGGGGGGCTCAGCCAGCCCGCGCGCAAGCCGAAAGCCACGTTTTGCCCTACCGTCAGGTGAGGAAACAAGGCGTAATCCTGGAACAGATAGGCCACGCGCCGCTGCTGCGGCGGCAGGAACACATCCCGTTGGCCATCGTAGAAAACCCGGCCATTGACGGCGATATGGCCGGAGTCCGGACGCAACAGACCGGCTACGGCGCGAAGCGTCAGGCTCTTGCCCGCACCCGACGGCCCGAACAGCACGACCCGCCGTGATTCCGTGCGCAACCGTACATCGAGCTCGAAGCGCCGGTCGTCCGCCTGCATGACCTTGCGCAGGGCGATATCGATCATGCCATCCCCCTGCGGCGAGGCATCAGACGGCTGGCCAGCAATAAGGCCGCCACACAGGTCACCGAGGTAATCAGCACCAGCAAATTGGCCGTGCCGTCATCGCCTGCCTGCACCGCTTCATAGATGGCGATGGAGAGTGTCTGAGTGCGCCCGGGGAGATTGCCGGCCACCATCAGCGTGGCGCCGAACTCGCCCAATGCCCGCGCGAACGCCAGGAGAACTCCTGCCATGATCCCGCGCATGGCCAGTGGCAGGCTCACGCGAAAAAACACCGACGACTCCCGCAGACCCAGCACGCGAGCGGCGGCCTCCAACTGCGGATCCACCTGCTCGAACGCCGTCCGAGCCCCTTTGAGTACCAGAGGAAACGCCACCACGGCAGCCGCAATGACCGCCCCCTGCCAGGTAAACACCAGCTCTATGCCCCACTCCGCCAAGGTCTGACCCAGGACGCCACGGCGTCCGAGCAGCACCAGCAAGTAATAGCCGAGCACGGTGGGCGGCAGCACCATGGGCAAGGTCAACACAGAGTCGACGAGTTCACGCGCCGGCGAGCGCCAACGCGCGAGCCAGAAACCCACGGCCGTGCCAGTTACCGCGCTGATCAAGGTGGCCCAGCCGGCGACCTTGAGCGACAGCAGCAGAGGGACCCATACCGGGTCGGTCATGCCCGAACCTTCAAGGTTTCTTGAAGCCGTAACGCGCCAGGATGGCCTGCCCCTCAGGCGAACGGGCATAATCAATGAACGACTGGGCTGCAGCCGTGTTGGCGTCGCGTGTGGTCAGAGCAATGGGGTAGGTGATCGACTGCGGCGTGGGCACAACCTCGACGACCTTGACCTTGTCGGGCATGACGGCGGCGTCGGTGGCGAACACGAAGCCGGCGTCGACCTCGCCGCGGGCCACATAATCCAGGCTTTGACGCACGTTCTGCGCGGGCACGCCCTTGGCCGAAACGGCATCCCACAAGCCCTGTTTTTCCAGTGCAGCCTGAGTGTAACGGCCAACCGGCACCGAGGCCGGGTTGCCGTAGGCCACGCGTTTGACCTTGTCGGCCTTCAGATCCGCCGTGCTTTTGACGGCAGAATCACCCGTGGCCGGTACGATCAAGACCAGCGCGTTGGCAGCGAAATTGACGCGCGTGTCTGGACGTACGGCCTTGCTCTGGACGGCGCGGTCCATCGCGGTCTGGTCGGCCGACGCAAAGACGTCCGTGGGCGCCCCCTGCTCGATCTGACGCAACAACACGTCCGACGCGGCAAAGTTCATCGCGACCTTGTTGCCCGGATGCTTGGCCTCATAAGCCTGGCCCAGCTCTTTGAAGGCATTGGTCAGGCTGGATGCGGCGGAAACCGTCAGGTCGGCGGCTTGCGCGCTGGCGGCGACAAACACGGCGGCCAACGCCGAGAAAATCAACTGGTTGCGGATCTGCATGGTCTACCCCTGGTAGCGGGCGCGAGAGCGCCGTGGTTGCGAAATATACCGAGCTATATAACGGCAGTCAAAAATAGGGCCGCGCCCACGGCGGCCCCTCTGATTAACCCAGCAGCAAAGCGTCATCGGCGAGCTTTTCGCCACGCACGCGCTCAAACATTGCCAGGAGGTCCGGAACGTCCATGCCTTTGCGGGCATCGCCACTGACATCGAGCACCACCTGCCCCTGGTGCAGCATGACCGTGCGTTGGCCGACATCCAGGGCCTGACGCATGCTGTGGGTCACCATCATGGTCGTCAGGTTATTCTCGGCGACGATGCGTGCGGTCAGCTGGAGTACAAAATCCGCCGTACGCGGGTCGAGCGCCGCGGTATGCTCATCCAGCAACAGGATACGCGATGGCTGCAAGGCGGCCATCAGGAGGCTGACCGCTTGCCGTTGGCCGCCGGACAGCAGGCCAATGCGATCGCCCAAACGATTCTCCAGGCCCAGCCCCAAGGTGGCCAGCCGCTCGCGGAAGTGCTCCCGCATGGATGCCTTGACCGCGCGGCTCAGGCCCCGCCGCTTGCCCCGGCACTGCGCCAGCACCATATTTTCTTCGATGGTGAGGTCTTCACAGGTGCCTGCCATAGGATCCTGAAAGACCCGCGCGACCTGTGTCGCCCGCGCCCACACCGGCTGGCGAGTCACATCGACATCGTTGATCAGGATGTTGCCCGAGTCGATGGGCAGGTCACCCGATACGGCATTCAGAAACGTCGACTTGCCCGCGCCATTGGAACCGATCACGGTGACGAACTGCCCCGTGGGAATGTCCAGCGACATGCCCCGCAAGGCCCTCGTCTCGATAGGCGTGCCGGCGTTGAACGTGATGAAAAGATCTTTTGCGCGCAACATGTCAGCGCCCCTTCTTGCCGAGCAGGCGGCGCTTCAACATGGGAATGACCAATGCAATGGTCACCAGCAATGCCGTGACCAGATTCAGATCCTGCGCCTTCAGACCGATGAAATCACTGTTGAGTGCCAAGGCGATGAAGAAGCGATAGACGATAGCGCCAATGATGACGGCCAGCGTGGCCAGGACCAGGCGGCGCGACGGCAGAATGCTTTCTCCGACGATCACGGTAGCCAGGCCAATCACGATGGTGCCTATGCCCATGGAGATGTCTGCGCCACCCTGGGTTTGGGCAAACAGGGCGCCAGCCAGGCCGACCAGTGCATTGGACAGCGCCATCCCGCCCAGAATCATGCCGCCCGTATTCACCCCTGAGCGCGCGCCATGCGGCCGTTGGAGCCCGTCGCACGCATAGCCAGACCGCTTTGTGTGGAGAGGTACCAGTCCAGCAACCACTTGACCAGCACCACCACGACCAACAGAAGGAGGGGACGCGCCACATAGTCACTGAGCCAATCCGGTTGCAGCACCGTAAAAACGGTGGCTTCGGTAATCAGCGGCACATTGGGTTTGCCCATGATACGCAGATTGATCGAATACAGCGCGATCATCATCAGAATGCTGGCAAGCAAGTCCATGATGCGCAGGCGCACGTTCAGCCAGCCGGTGATCAGGCCGGCAACGGCGCCTGCTGCGGTGGCCGCCAGCGTGGCCATGAAAGGATCCAGGCCCATGGAAATGAGCGTTGCCGCCACGGCGCCGCCCAACGGAAAGCTTCCATCGACCGTCAGATCGGGAAAGCGCAGCAAACGAAAGGAAATGAACACACCCAGCGCGACCAGGCTGAAGATCAGGCCGATTTCCAGTGCACCGAGTAAAGAGAACAGGGACATGAGACGTTTGGCTGGCGGACCCATGCGGACCGCAGCAGCGTATGAACAGAGGATTCAGGGCCACCCATCAGGGCGGCCCCATAAGCGACGCTTACTTGACGACCTGCGCGGCGGACTTCACCAGCGCCTCGGGCAGGGTCACGCCCTGCTTGGCCGCCGCGCCCGGATTGACGTAGAGCTCCAGCTTATTGCTGGTCTCGGAAGGAATGGCCCCGGGTTTTTCGCCCTTGAGAATACGCACCACAATCTTGCCGGTCTGCAAACCAAGGTTGTGATAATTGATGCCTAATGCCGCGATAGCGCCGCGCTTGACGCTGTCGGTGTCCGACGCGATGAGCGGGATTTTGGCGTCGTTGCCGACCTTGACCAGCGCCTCGTAGGCCGAGACCACGTTGTTGTCGGTGTTCGTGTAGATCACGTCCACTTTGCCAATCAAGCTACGGGCGGCAGAGGCGACATCGACGGTGCGGGGTGCGGCAGCCTCGACGAGAGTCATTCCGGCCTTGGGCAGAAGCTCTTGCAGTTGCTTGACGACCACAACGGAGTTGGCCTCACCCGGGTTGTAGACCATCCCTACCCGCTTGGCATCTGGCACCACTTTCTTGATCAATTCAATCTGTTTATCCAGCGCCAGCAAATCCGACACGCCGGTCACATTGGTGCCCGAAGCCGCCATGCTGGGCACCAATTGCGCGGCTACCGGATCGGTCACCGCCGAGTAGACCACCGGGACTTCCTTGGTGGCAGCGACGACAGCCTGTGCCGACGGCGTGGCAATGGCCACGATGGCATCCGGCTTGTCGCCGACGAACTTACGCGCGATCTGCGCAGCGGTGCCGGTATTGCCCTGAGCGCTCTGGTACTGCCACTTGAGCGTCTTATTGGCGTCATAACCTGCCTGCTTAAGGGCCTCCTTGACGCCATCACGTACCGAATCCAGCGCCGGATGTTCGACGATGGCTGTCACGGCCACCGATTTTTGCTGGGCCATCGCGGAACCGGCCGCCATGGCCAGCGCCAGGGCTCCCACGGTCAGAAAATGTTTTTTCCCGATCAGCATAGGAATGCTCCTTCCACCAGATTGATATGTTTGATTACGGTTGTTTCCCGGTATCGCGCAATGGGCTTCTGACCCTGTTTACAAAACCAGGAAACCCCGTAGTCTAACGTGCGGCCTACCGGTTGTGGCGCCGTGCAGAGCGCGGGATATCCCTGAAGCCGGCCCTTGGCCAGGACGGGACCGATATACTCAAACGCTCCCGCGCCACTCTTGCAAGGAAGCTCCATGCAGACCAGACCCCTGGGCCGCTCCGGCCTCGCCGTTCCTCCCATCGTCTTCGGCGGCAATGTCTTTGGCTGGACCGTCGATGAAGCAGGCACCTTTTCCTTACTCGACACCATGGTCGATGCGGGCCTGAATTTCATCGACACCGCCGATGTGTACTCTCGCTGGGCCAGCGGCAACCAAGGCGGCGAGTCGGAAACCCTCATCGGCAACTGGCTCAAGAAAACAGGCAAGCGCGACAAGATCGTATTGGCCACCAAGGTGGGCATGGAAATGGGGCCCGACCGCAAGGGATTGGCTGCCGCCTATATCCGCCAAGCCGTCGAGGACTCGCTGGCACGGCTGCAGACCGACCACATCGATCTCTATCAGGCACACAGTGATGACCCAGATACCCCGCTGGCCGATACGCTGGAAGCGTTTGCGGACCTCATCCAGGCCGGAAAGATTCGGGTCATCGGGGCGTCGAACTACAGCTGCACGCGGCTGGCCGAAGCCCTGATCACCAGCGAGCGGCTTGGGCTGCCACGCTTTGAAAGCGTACAACCCGAATACAACCTCTACACGCGCCAACCGTTTGAGTCCGGGCTGCAGGCCCTGGTGCAAGCGCAGCAAGTCGGGGTCATCAACTACTATGCGCTGGCCAGCGGGTTCCTGACGGGCAAGTATCGCCAGCCCAGCGATGCCGCCAAAAGCGTGCGCGGCGCCAAGATCGTGGAGTCGTATCTCGATGAGAGGGGCCGGCGTATCCTGCAGGCCTTGGATGAGGTGGCCGACCAGACGGGCGCCACACTGGCGGAAGTGGCGCTGGCCTGGCAAATCGCCCAGCCCGGCATCACCGCGCCGATCGCCAGCGCCACCACCCTGGAGCAACTGAGCGAATTGATCGGGGCGGCGCGCCTGCAGCTAAGCCCCGAGCAACGCGACCGTCTGAGCCAGGCCAGCGCCTGGCAATAATCTTGTAAACAAAGGCCTGCGACGAGGCCTTTGTTTACTTGACGACGCCGCAGATGATGCGCGCGCCCCCACCGCCCAACGGCATGGGGTGATCGCTGTGGTTGTCGCCACCGGCGTGGATCATGAGCGCATGGCCCTTGAACTCGCTGGCCTTCAAGCGTGGCGCCAATACGGGATAGTTGGCTTTGCCGTCAGGCATCACGTAGATGGCAGGCAGGTCGCCCTTATGGCCGCTGTCGTCGTAGGGGCCTTTGTGCGAATTGCTCTTATCCGGATCCCAATGCCCTCCCGCAGCACCCGCCGCAACGGGTTTGCCGTCAGCGGTGGTGGCGTCGCACGACGCCTTGTCGTGCAGGTGAAAGCCGTGCACCCCTGGCGGCAGCCCTTCCAGAACCGGCGTCAGCAAGGCGCCGTATTTAGTCTGCTCGATCTTGATGGTGCCCACTTTTTGTTCCGGCCCTTTGGGCCCGGCGGCATACATATCGACGGTCTGCGCCGCCACGCTGCCTGCTGCAGCCAGCAAAGCGAAGCAGAGGGTTGATTGCACAAGAGATTTCATGGGCTAGCCTCCGGAAAGGAAAGTCATGGCCGTGGCTTACGGCTCAAACCAGTGTATCTGTGAGCCTGCCTGCCGGGCAATGTGCAGACCTTATCCGGACCCATTCGCTTTCCAAACCTAATCCAGAGTTACACCCGAATCCTTGACCACTTTGGCCCAACGCCCGATTTCGCTATCGACATAGGCTCCGAATTGCGCTCCGGTCAAAGTAGGCGTGGCCGAACCATTGGCCAGCCAGATTTCCTTGATCTTGGGCTGGTTCAAGGCTTTGGTCACCTCAGCCGTCATCTTCTCGATCGCTTCCGGGGGCGTGCCAGCCGGCGCCCACAGCGCGTACCAGGTCGATACCTCGTAGTCGGGCACCCCTGCCTGGTTGGCAGTAGGCACTCCCGGAAATGCCGGGGAACGCTCGGTCGAGGCTACAGCCAAGGGCACGATGCTGCCGGCACGAATATGGTTGGCCGAGGATCCCAGGCCGTCGAACGCCATATCCACCTGCCCGCCGATCAGCGCCGAGAGCATCGGACCGGCGCCTTGATAGGGCACATCGACCAATTTCAGACCATTTTGCAGCGCGAACAACTCGCCGGCCAGGTGATGGGTGCTGCCTTTACCGGCGGTGCCGAAATTGATTTCTCCGGGATGTTGCTTGGCGTAGGCGATGAGTTCTCCCAGGGTTTTGACAGGCAGCTTCTCTTTGTTGACGACGACGACCTGAGGCGGCTGGGCCAATAGCGCGACGGGAACGAAATCCTTCTGTATGTTGTAGCTCAGGCTTTTGTACAGCGACGGCGCCAAGGCGTGATGGGCGCCGCCCATGAAAAACGTGTAGCCATCCGGCCGGGCCTTGGCCGCGACGCCCGCGCCAACAGTCCCGCCTGCGCCGCCTTTGTTGTCGATGACCACGCTCTGGCCCATCTGCATGCCCAGTTGTTGGGCCAGCGGCCTGGCAAAGGTGTCGGTGCCGCCCCCGGCGGGAAACGGCACGATGATGGTCACCGGACGTTCGGGCCACTGCGCCTGCGCAGCGGGTGTAGCCACGGCGGCCAGCGCGGCACAAGCCGCGACGATGATGCGATGCTTCATGGGGTCTCCTCCTCGGGATTCGTCTCGCGGCTGACCGCGTCTGTTATGTCCGCTGGCCGATAAGCGCAGCGTCTGTCCACCACCACGAACTGCAATAACACGTTCGGATCTATGCCTCTTGCACCTCTCAGGAAAAACCGGAAAACCGGGAGAAGCCCTCCCGGCCCACACTTCACGGGTTTTGATATGACTCGCGAAGAACGTTCTTCTGCACCTTGCCCATGGTGTTGCGGGGTAACTGCTCGACAAGGTAAATCCGTTTGGGCACCTTGAAGTTGGCAATGCGCGCCTTCAGTTCCTGCTGCATGGCGTCGGCGTCCAGCGTGGCTTGCGGTTTGGGCACGACGACGGCCACGACGGCTTCGCCAAAATCCGGGTGCGGCACGCCGATGACGGCCGACTCGGCCACGCCCGGCATATCATCGATGACGCTTTCGATCTCCTTGGGGTAGACGTTGAAGCCGCCCGATATGATCAGATCCTTGCTGCGCCCGACAATGGACAGGTAATCCGCTGGCACATCGCCCGAGGCGGCCTGACCGCCCCAACGACCGACGTCGCCCGTTCTGAACCAGCCATCGGCAGTGAACTCTTCCGGGTTTTCTCAGGCATGCGCCAATAACCGGAAAACACATTGGGTCCGCGCACCTGAATATTGCCGATCTCGCCGGCCGGCACTGGCTGGCCATGGTCATCGACCACGCGCACCTGCACCCCCGGCAACGTGCGGCCGACCGTGCCCCCGAGGCGTTCGCCGCTGCCCTGCGCATAGGGGTTGGAGGTCAACATGACGGTTTCGCTCATGCCATAACGCTCCAGGATGGTGTAGCCACTGCGCTGACGAAAGTCGTTGAAGGTCTCGGTCAGCAATGGCGCGGACCCGGAAATGAACACGCGCATGTTGGCGCAGGTGTCGCGCGTGAACCGTGGGTCGCTGAGCAGGCGGACGTAATACGTGGGCACTCCCATCATCATCGTGCTCTGGGGCAGATAGTGCAGCGCCTGCTCCACATCCAGTTTGGGCAGCCATATCATGCGCGCACCCGCGAGCAACGCTCCTCCGTGCGAGGCCACGAACAGACCGTGCACGTGGAAGATCGGCAACATATGAAGCAATACATCATCCTGCCGCCAGCCCCAGTACTCGTTGAGCACCTGCGCGTTATGCGCCAGATTGCCATGCGACAGCATGGCCCCCTTGCTGCGCCCGGTCGTGCCGGATGTGTACAGGATAGCGGCCAGATCATCCGGCTTGCGTGTAACCGTGCGGAATGTGCGGGGCATGCCGGCAGCGGCCGCCAATATCGTGCCGCTACGGTCATCATCGAGCGTAAAAACGTGTTGGGTGCCCGTTGCCAAGGCAACCCGTTCGACCCATTCCAGATTCTTGCTGGCACACACGACGACGGACGGCTCGGCGTTCTCGAGGAAATATTGCACCTCCGCTTCACGGTACGCCGTATTGAGCGGCAGATAAACGTAACCCGCGCGCAGGGTGGCCAGATACAGCAGCAACGCCTCGGGCGATTTTTCGACCTGCACCGCTACGCGCGCGCCCTTGGGCAGGTGCAACGAGGCAAGCAGATTGGCCAGGCAGGCGCTAGCTTGGTCGATATCGTCCCATGTGTATTCCAACTCGGGGGTTTCCAGCGCGATCTTGCTGCGATCCTGGGGAAAGCCCGACGCCAGCACGGCGTACAGATTGGCATTGGTCACCGTTTTCAATCTCCATTGAATATTGGTTGTTCGCCAGCCAGAAAGGCACGCACGCCCTCTCGATGGTCATGGCTGTCGGCATATGAAAAAAAATCGAGATACTCGGCTTCACTCAGCGGTGTGCCCTGCTGCAGGCGACGCACCAGCCTCTTGTTGCGCCTCGCCGCGTCGGGAGCACCAGCCAGGATATGGTCAACCGAAGCTTGCACCGTGCTGTTCAGGCAGCCCGGCGCGGCCACGCGCGTGAGCAGGCCCAAACGCAGCGCTTCGGCCGCATCGAACACGCGGCCTTCAAGCAGCACGGCCAGCGTGTTGGCGGGTCCAAGCAGGGCCAACAGTCCTTTCATTTCGTCGGGCGCCATGGGAAAACCGAGACGATTTATGGGTGCACCAAAGCGCGCATCGCAACAGGCGATGCGTATATCGCACTGCGCGGCAATCTCCAGGCCCCCACCCACGCATACGCCCTCTATCTGGGCCACGACCGGCTGCGGGCATTGCGCGATAGCGGCCAGTGCAGGTGCCAGCATGCCGCGGTGATAGTTCATGACCGATGGAAGATCATTGCGCTGGTGCGCAAACTCCCGGATATCCGCACCTGCGGCGAAGTTGCCGTCTGCCCCGCGCAGAATCACACAATGAATCTGCGGATCCGCAGCGATCTGCACGAAGACGTCACGCAAACCCTGCCACATGGCCACGGTGATCGCGTTGAGCCTGCCCGGATGCGCCAGCTCAACCCTGGCCACCCGCCCCTCACGGCACCACGCGACGGAGCCGCCCATCGTCACGCCACCCGCCCGAAACCACGACTGACGGTGATCTTGCCGTCTTGCAGGCGCGCCAGATTGGCGTCCAGGTCGTCCAATACATAGAGATAGTTGACCATCATCCCGCAAGACTGCTCCAGGCCGTTGTCGGAGACGTCGGCCGCCCAGTTCAGGCGTTCGAGCCGCGCACCGTTGCCCAGATGAAAGCGCGCCACCGGATCTGCGGGCCGATCATTTCTCAACGACTGCAGATAGTGCGAGGCGAGCTTTACGCCAGCCCGGCGCAGGGCTTCCGAAGGCTTTCCGCGCGCCGCACGCCTCAGGCGCGCCACCCACTGCTGCCCATCCGGCGAGCGTTTGCCACCACCCTTTTCACCGCGCACGATCTGCTCGACTTCCGGCCCCTTCAAGCGTGCCAGCCAGGCATTGAAACCTGGCATGGGTGACAGCGTCGCGAAGGACTTGAGTTGGGGCAGTTCCTGCAATAACCGTTCGATGACACGCTTGAGCAGGAAATTGCCGAAGCTGATGCCACGCAATCCTTCCTGCGTATTGGAGATGGAGTAGAAAATCGCCCAGCGTGCGCGAGTCAGATCCTGAGCCGGGGCCTGAGTATCGAGCAGCGACTGCACACTATCGGACATGCTGGCATCGAAAGCAATTTCGACAAAGATGAGCGGAACATCCGGCATCTGGGGATGAAAGTAAGCATAGCAACGGCGGTCTTGGGCCACCCGATGGCGCAGATCATCCCAGGATTGGATGGCGTGAACGGCCTCGTACTGGATCAGCTTTTCCAGGAGCGAAGCAGGGCTGTCCCACGTCAAGGGCCGCAGTTCCAGCAAGCCCACGTCAAACCATGACGACAGCAATTCTTCCAGCACCGGCTCCAACGCCTGCAGACCGGCAACCTGCTTGCGCCAGCGCAGCATATCGGCGCGCAGGCTCACCAGAAAACGCAGCCCTTCGGGCTGGGCATTGAAGCGCTTGAAAAGCCGAGCGGTTTCGGCCTGGGCGGAATCCAGGCGGGCATACGCGCGCGTCAGGCCCGCCAACAGACTGCGGCGGCGTGCCCCATCGCCCTGCATATAGGCGGCGCACCAGCCGGCGGCCAGTTTGTTGGCCCGCACATCAGTGGCGCGCGCCTGGAACAACGCCAGAATTTCGGTGTCGGCGAGCCGCTCACGCTCGAGCAGCCGGCCGAGGCGGGCCATCAGGCCGCCGCCTGCGGCATTGCCCTCAACCTGCTCGCGAGCTGGCACGTCGCGCGCGGGCACGGGTCTGTCCAGAGATGACATGGTCTTGATCCTCCGAATCGGGCAGCCGCTGCGCAGGCGGCTGATGCGCCAGCCGGCGCAGGGCTTCCATTTGCCGCAATAGATGTTTGCGCGTCAGGGCTTCAGCCCCCTCGGGATCGCGCGCCTGCAACGCCGCGTAAATCGCCAGATGTTCAGCGCAGGACTCTTGCAAGCGGCCTGGCAGCGCCAGACTTTTGTGGCGAAACAGGCCGACGACTTTGCGCAATTTATCGACCATATCGGACAGCCAGCGGTTGTCCGCCAGAGACTGCACCTGCACATGGATGCGGTAGTTGGTGTCGTAATACTCGTCCATCTGGCCTGCTGCAGCCTGCTCGCGCAAACGGTCATGCAATGGCCCGAGCGCCAGCAAATCGGCGGCAGTGGCCTTTTGAGCGGCTTCGTAGGCGCAACGCCCCTCCAACATGGCCATGAGCGGAAAGATCTGCTCCAGATCGTCCACAGCAAGCTCGTTGACGAAGCTGCCGCGGCACGGCTCCAGCCGTACCAAGCCCTCGTTGGCCAAGACCTTCAGCGCCTCGCGCAGCGGTGTGCGCGAAATCCCCAACTGCTCTGTCAGGCGCACCTCGTCTATCCCCTGGCCGCAAGCCAGGGCGTGGGCGCGAATCATGTCACGCAGGCGATCTGCGACCTCTAGATACAGCGCCTGGCGGACGATGGGAGCAGCCATGAATTATCCATAATTCATAATTACAGCCATGGTAAACGCGCCCGGCGCTGCTGTCTGCCCCAGGATAAACCCTTAATCAGAGATGCAGAATCCCATCGACGGCATGGCCGGCCAGCGTGCGCGCCCACCGGCGCGCAGGCAGGCCGTATCGAGACTCGACCACCTCGGCGCGGGCCAGTAACTCGGCTGGTGTGACCGCCAACGGCAGCCCGGAGAAGGCCAGAACGATCTGATTGCCCGCATCGATTTCGGGCAGGAGGATGATACGGTCGTCAAACGCTTTGGACAGATTATCGATGTTGCGCCCGAAACTCTCGTGGCGGCCAAACAGGTTGACAGCCAGCACACCGACCTCGCCCAACACGCGGCGGCAATCGCGGTAAAACCCCACACTATCGCGCACCGGCCCCTCGGCCTTGGCGTCGTAAAGATCCACCATGAGCACCTGGCTGCGTCCCACGTTGAGTGGGTCGGCCACCCAGACGGCGGCGTCCTCATGGTGTACGTCCAGCCGGGCCGGCGTGGACAACTTGAAAAACATCTGGCAGACGGCCGTGACCTGAGGATTCCATTCGACCACATCGATGTGGCTGCGGGTGTGCTTGAGGCAGAAACGGGCCAGCGAACCCGCTCCCAGACCCAGCAAACCGATGGACTGCTCGCGCGGCGGCTCCAGAAAGAGCAGCCAGGCCATCATTTGCGACGTGTATTCCAGTACGAGTTCGGCAGGATTCTTGATGCGCATGGTACCCTGGATCCATTCACTGCCGAAATGCAGATAGCGCACGCCATCGGCGTCCGAAAGCGAGGGCTGATCCAGTGCTGAGGGTTGATTGCGTCGTGACATCACGGCATTGTAGCGATAGCCTCGAGGAGACCCACGTGCACGACAACTTTTCAAGCACTCAGATCACTCGCAAGACCGTACTGCAAAGCGCTGACGGCATCGTCGCCTCCCAGCATCGCAAAGCCGCACAGGCTGGCGCGGCAATCCTGGCTGCGGGCGGGGACGCCGTGGATGCCGCCGTGGCAACATCTTTTGCCGCCGGCGTGGTCGAGCCCTGGATGAGCGGACCCATGGGCGGCGGTGCCATGGTCATCTATCGTGCCGACACCCGACGCGCCCAGGTCGTGCATTTCGAGATGCGATCGCCCGCCGCGCTGGATCCCAAGACTTACCCGCTTGCCGGCGACGGCAGCCTATCGGCCGATCTGTTCCCCTGGCCAGCCGTGCTCGACGATCGCAATTGTCGTGGAGCCACCGCCGTGGCTGTCCCCGGAACCGTGGCCGGTATGGCCGCGGCGCACCAGGCCTATGGAAAACTGCCGTGGCGCGACAATCTCCAAGGCGCTATCGCGTTGGCCGAAGAGGGTCCATTACTCGACTGGTACGCTACCCTCATGATCGCCGGTTCGGCCCGCTGGCTGGCCCGCGATCCGGCAGCCGCGGCCATGTTCCTGGACGATGGGCTTTGGCCCAAATCCAGCGGCTGGACAGCCACGGCCGCCAAGCACCTGGACTTCCACCGGGCTGCCCAGACCTTGCGCCAGTTGGCCGAAGAAGGAGCGCAGGCGCTCTACGGCGGCGACATCGGCCGCGCACTGGCGGCTGATGTTCAGGCCCAGGGTGGCAGCCTGGCACTGGCCGATCTGCAAAACTATGAAGCGCAATGGCTGGACGCGCTGGCCATTCCTTATCGGTCAGGCACTGTCTACGCCACCCCGCAGATGACATCGGGTCCCAATCTGGCACGGTGCCTGGGCCGCCTGGAGAGCCTGCTTCACCCCCAGGGCCGTCCGGCATCGGCTGCCTTCGAGTCCTATGCACAGGTGCTGCTCGACGAGTATCAATGGCGCTTCCAGCACATGGGCGACAACGAAGACCCACGCACTCCTGGCTGCACCACCCACTTCAGTGTCGTCGATCGGCAGGGCAATATGTGCGCGGTGACGCAAACGTTGCTGTCCGCCTTTGGCTCGCATGTCGTCGCACTATCGGCTGGCATGCTGCTTAACAACGGCATCATGTGGTTCGATCCCGAGCCGGGCAAGCCTAATTCCCTTGCGCCGAACAAGCGCTGCCTGATGAACATCTGCCCTGTCATCGGCCAGCAAGCCGACCGCGTATTCGCATTAGGCGCCTCCGGGGCCGCAAAATCTTGCCGGCCGTCCTTCAACTGACGTCCTTCCTGATGGATTACGGCATGTCGCTGGAAGAGGCCTTTCATCATCCACGCATCGATGCCAGCACGGACACGCTTATCATCGACCCCGCATTGGGGGAGCTGACCGTGGCCGCGCTGGGCGGGCGCTTCCCGCACGCGTTGGCGCGCCGTGGCGTCTACCCGTTTGCCTTCGCCTGCCCAAGCGGTGTCCTGCGCGACACGCAAGGCAATGAGGGTTGCACCGAAATCATGGCGCCCTGGGGCGATGCCGCGTTGGCAGAGAACCACGGCCGCCGCCCCTGATCTGACGGCGTGCGCCCATGAAAAACGCCTGAACCGGCAATACCGGTTCAGGCGTTTCTATCTGGCAGCGGCCGACGCGATTCCGCCGGCTGCGCGATGACTTAGGCGTTGTCGCGCGAAGCACGGCGACGCTCGTGCTCTTGCAGGTAACGCTTGCGCAGGCGAATGAACTTGGGTGTGATTTCGACCAGCTCATCATCATCGATGAACTCCACCGCGTATTCCAGCGTGAGCTGGATAGGCGGCACCAGACGCACCGCCTCGTCCGTGCCGGAGGCACGCACGTTGGTCAACTGCTTACCCTTGATCGGGTTGACGACCAGGTCATTGTCACGGCTATGGATGCCGATGATCATGCCTTCATAAAGCGGCTCGCCGGGGCTGACGAACATCCGGCCGCGATCCTGCAGCTTCCAGAGGGCGTAGGCGACAGCGTCACCATTGTCCTGGCTGATGAGCACGCCGTTGCGGCGCTCGCCGATCGACCCTTCGCGCACCGGCGCGTATTCGTGGAACGTATGGCTCATCAAACCGGTGCCACGGGTCAGCGTCAGAAACTCGTTCTGAAAACCGATCAGGCCGCGCGCCGGAATGATGTATTCCAAACGCGTGCGACCGCGACCATCGGGTTGCATATCCTGCAGGTCACCGCGACGACGGCCCAGCTCTTCCATGACACCACCCTGGTGCCCGTCCTCGACGTCCGCCGTCAAGGCTTCATAGGGTTCGCACTTGACACCGTTGACCTCTTTGAACACCACGCGAGGACGCGACACCGCCAACTCGTAGCCTTCGCGGCGCATGGTTTCCAGCAGAATGGTCAGATGCAGTTCACCGCGGCCGGAGACCTCGAAAACCGTATCATCACCCGTGTCGCGCACACGCAAGGCCACATTGGATTTCAGTTCGCGATCGAGACGGTCGCGCAGTTGGCGGCTGGTGACGAACTTGCCTTCACGGCCGGCCAACGGCGAGGTGTTGACCATGAAATTCATGGTCAGCGTAGGCTCGTCGATACGCAATACCGGCAGAGCCTCTGGGGTGGAGGTATCGGTTACCGTCGTGCCGATGTTCAGATCTTCGATCCCGTTGATCAGCACGATGTCGCCGGCTTCCGCTTCCTCGACGACTTCGCGCTCCAGACCGCTGAACTTCAGCACCTGATTGATACGGCCGCGCTGCACCTGGCCTTCGGGACCGAACCGGAACGCCACATCCATGCCGGGACGCATACGGCCACGGTTGACGCGGCCCACGCCGATCTTGCCGACATAGCTGTTGTAATCCAGCGAGATGATCTGCATCTGCAACGGGCCGTTGGGATCATCTTCACGTTGCGGCACGTGCTTCAATACCGCCTCAAACAGCGGACGCATATCGCCGCTGCGTACGTCCTCGGTCAGGCCGGCATAACCGGAGAGCCCGGAAGCGTAAATCACCGGGAAATCGAGCTGCTCTTCTGTAGCGCCGAGCTTATCGAACAATTCGAAGGTAGCGTTGATGACGAAGTCCGGACGCGCGCCGGGACGGTCGATCTTGTTGACCACGACGATGGGCTTGAGGCCCAGAGCCAGTGCCTTGCGGGTCACGAAAATGGTCTGCGGCATCGGGCCTTCAACAGCATCGACCAGCAACAGTACGCCGTCGACCATGGACAGTACGCGCTCGACCTCGCCGCCGAAGTCAGCGTGCCCCGGGGTATCGACGATGTTGATGTGGGTGCCTTCGTATTCAACGGCACAGTTCTTGGCCAGAATCGTAATGCCGCGTTCTTTTTCCAGGTCGTTCGAGTCCATGACCCGTTCAGCAACCGCCTGGTTTTCGCGGAAAGTGCCGGATTGGCGCAGCAATTGGTCGACCAGGGTCGTCTTGCCGTGGTCCACGTGGGCGATGATGGCGACGTTGCGCAATGCGCGGGTCATAGCAGGTCCTTTAAGTTCAGGGGGCGGGCAGCAAACCCGCCGGCAATTCATTGAGCGCAAGCAAGGCCGCCTTGGGTCGGGCATCGCTTGCAGGGCATCCAGGGTTACTGCGCGGTCCAGGGAGAAAGGCCCAACCTCGGTACGGCGCAAGGCGGCCAGGTGGGCATAACACCCCAACGCGCGCCCGATGTCCTGGGCCAGCGTACGGATGTAAGTCCCTTTACTGCACGCCACATCGATCTGGGCCTGGTGCCCGGTAAACGACAGCAGTTCGATGCGATAAATCGTGACCCGCCGAGGCGGGCGTTCCAACTCGATACCCGCGCGGGCATACTCGTATAACGGTTTGCCGTCGCGCTTGAGTGCCGAATACATTGGCGGAATCTGCTCGATGCTGCCTTGAAATCGTGACAGCACTTCGCGCAGCGCCACCTCATCTGGCACCTCGTGACCCGGATCGGCCCGCGCCACGATGTTGCCAGTCAGATCGCCACTATCGGTTTCTTCACCGAACTGCAACGTCGCGCAGTAAGTCTTGTCTGCGTTGAGCATCGCGCCGGATATCTTGGTCGCGCGGCCCATGCAGCACAGCAACAGGCCTGTGGCAAAAGGGTCCAGCGTGCCGGTGTGTCCGGCCTTGGCCGCGTCCAGCGTCCGTTTGGCGCGCTGCAAAGCGTGATTACTAGACAAGCCTACCGGTTTGTCCAGCAACAACACACCGTCGAGCGGCTGCCCGCGTCGTTTAGCCATCGTCGGAATCCGAAACAGAGAAAAAAAGCGACGACAGCCCGATCAGGACTGGTCTTCAGGCTCGTCGGGGACGCCCGATTGCGGACCGCGGTTGGCGCGGTCGATCAGCATCGACATTTCGATGCCGCGCTCGAGTTGCGGATCATGAAAGAAACGCAGCGTCGGCACCGTGTGGATCTGCAGAAGTTTGTAGAGCTGCGAATGCAGCCAGCCGGCCTTTTCGTTCAGCAAGGCGGCAGCGGTCTCGGGCTCAGCGCCCAGGACCGTGAAAAACACCTTGGCATGCGCGTAATCGGCCGACAGTTCCACCCCGGAGATCGTAATCAGCCCCGCGCGAGTCATATCGATCTCGCGCTGAATGATCCCGGCCAGATCCTTCTGGATCTGTTCGGCCAGTCGCAGATTACGACCGGGGATGGATTTGGACTTGTGTCGGCTCATGTAGCAACAACCCGCGTGGCCCTGTTCTTACAGGGTACGCGCAATTTCCTTGATTTCAAAGACTTCCAGTTGGTCGCCGATTTGCAGGTCGTTGCTGCCGCGCAAGGTCAGGCCGCAATCGAAGCCGGATTTGACTTCCTTGACGTCGTCCTTGAAGCGGCGCAGCGAGTCGAGCTGACCCGTCCACACCACCACGTTGTTGCGCAGCAGGCGAACCTGCGAGTCGCGGCGCACCAGGCCATCGAGCACCATGCAACCGGCAACCGTGCCGATGCGGGAAATCGTATAGACCTCGCGCACTTCGACCTGGCCGATGATCTCTTCTTTCTTCTCGGGCGCCAACATGCCCGACATAGCTGCCTTCACTTCATCTACGGCGTCATAGATGATGTTGTAGTAGCGCAGATCGATGCCGTTGTTCTCGGCGAGCTTCTTGGCGCTCTGGTCGGCACGGACGTTAAAGCCAATGACCACGGCATTCGAGGCGATCGCCAGGTTGACGTCGCTTTCGGAGATGCCGCCCACGGCGGCGTGTACCACCTGCACGCGGACTTCGTCCGTCGACAGCTTGGTCAAGGCATTGACCAGAGCTTCCTGCGAACCTTGGACATCGGTCTTGACGATGAGCGGCAGCGTCTGCTTGCCTTCACCCATGTTGTCGAACATGGATTCCAGCTTGGCAGCTTGCTGACGAGCCAGCTTGACGTCGCGGAACTTGCCTTGCCGGAACAGGGCGATTTCACGCGCCTTGCGCTCATCGCTCAGCGAGATCAGTTCGTCACCGGCAGCAGGCACTTCCGTCAGGCCTTGAATCTCGACCGGAATGGACGGGCCAGCAGCCTGAATCGGCTTGCCGTTCTCGTCGAGCATGGCACGCACGCGGCCGAAGCTCGCGCCAGCCAACACGACATCGCCACGCTTGAGCGTGCCGCTTTGCACCAGGATAGTGGCAACCGGGCCACGGCCCTTGTCCAGACGCGCTTCGATGACCAGACCCTTGGCCGGGGCTTCGACCGGTGCGGTCAGTTCCAGAATTTCGGCTTGCAGCAACACGTTCTCGAGCAACTCGTCGATACCGGCACCGGTCTTGGCCGACACGGATACAAACGGCACGTCGCCGCCGTACTCTTCCGGCACGACCTGTTCGGCAACCAGCTCCTGCTTGACGCGCTCCGGGTTGGCGTCCGGCTTGTCCACCTTGTTGACCGCCACGACCAGGGGCACGCCGGCCGCCTTGGCATGGTGGATGGCTTCACGCGTCTGCGGCATGACGCCGTCATCGGCGGCGACAACCAGAATCACGATGTCGGTGGCCTTGGCGCCACGTGCACGCATGGCCGTAAAGGCTTCGTGGCCCGGGGTGTCGAGGAAGGTCACGCTGCCACGATCGGTCTGGACGTGGTAGGCGCCAATGTGCTGCGTAATACCGCCGGCTTCGCCCGCGGCAACCTTGGCGCGGCGGATGTAGTCCAGCAGCGAGGTCTTGCCGTGGTCGACGTGGCCCATGACGGTAACCACCGGAGCACGCGGAGACACCTCCGCTTCGGTCGCTGCGGGGGTTTCGTCCAGGAAGGCTTCCGGGTCGTCCAGCTTGGCGGCGATCGCCACGTGGCCCAGTTCCTCGACGACGATCATCGCGGTTTCCTGATCCAGCACCTGGTTGATGGTGACCATCTGGCCCAGCTTCATCAGTTGCTTGATGACCTCTGCGGCCTTGACGGACATCTTGTGCGCCAGATCGGCCACCGAAATGGTTTCAGGCACGTGAATTTCACGGGCGATGAATTCCTGGGCAGCGGGCTCATTGCGGCGATCGTTCTGCTGATTGCGGCCATGGTTGCGCGACCCCTTGCCACCACCGCCGCCCTTGCCGCCGGCACGCCAGCCGTCACGGGTAGCGGGGGTGGTAGCGGCCTTGTCAGTCGGCTTCTTGCGCGAAGCATCATCGCTCCAGGTCGAGGAAACCTCGGCCGTCTTGATGGTCTTCTTGCCGCCTGCTCCGGCTGCGGGCTTGTTGGCCCCGCCTTCCTTCTTGGGCGCGGCAGCGGCATCTTTCTTGCCTGCAGGCTTGTGCAATGTGCCAGACAACGCGGGCGTGCTGGGCGCGGCGGGCTCCGGTTCGGGAGCGCGCAGCACCTTGCGCGGGCGATTGAGCATCTCACGCAAGGCGGCGGCTTCTGCCTCCGCCTTACGGCGTGCGTCTTCGCGAGCGCCGGGAGCCGTCGAGGCAGCGGCCGCACGGCGCGCCGCATCAGCGGAGACCTGCGGACGTGCCAGCTCAGCCTTGGACAGCGTCTGGGTGGATTCGGATTTGGCCGCTTGGGCTGGGGATTTGGAGTTTATTTCGTTTTGAGCTTGCACAACGGATTCGGGCCCGGCTTCTTGAGTCGTGGGCGCTGCGACAGATTCTTTCTTGGCTTCGGGCTCGACCGGCTGTGCCGTGGATTGCTCGCGGGAAGCCGCGGGTTGGGCGGACTGGGGCTCTGCTTCAGCCTTGACCGCGGGAGCAGGCGCCGACGTTTCCGTCGGTGCCGGGGTTTCGGTGGCGGCTTCATCCGCCTGGGACTTGATGGGTTCAGCAACTTGCTCAGGCTCAGGCGATGCAGCTACCTGGGCTTGGGGTGCCGGTTCGATAGCGGCGGCTTCGGGCTGGGTGTCAGCCTTCGGTGCATCGTCGGCCGGAGCCGGTTCGGTCTTGGTGTCTTGCGCTTGAACACCGGCGTCGGCCGCGGCCGGTTGCGGCTCCTGGACCTGGGACGCGATCTCGACAGCGTCGAACGCCTCGGCGGAGACATCTGCGGCAGCCTGCTCGGCAGCGGCTTGGGCGTCGGCAGCCGCTTCGGCAGCCAGTTCGGCCGGATCGCGCTTGACGAAGACGCGTTTTTTACGCACCTCGACCTGAATCGTACGCGAACGACCCGTGGCATCCGCTTGGCGGATTTCAGAAGTCTGCCGACGTGTCAGCGTGATCTTCTTGCCGTCGGTCGCGCCATGCGCGCGGCGCAGCGAGTCGAGCAATTTCGCCTTGTCGCTGTCGGTGACGGTATCGTCGACCGATTTGAGGTCAACGCCGGCCGAACGCAGCTGATCCAGCAGCACGTTGGCAGGCATTTTCAGCTCGGTAGCGAACTGGGCGACAGTATTACTCGACATTAGGCTCTCTTCCCTATCTGCAGCTATTTACAATTTTCAACGCGGGGCGGTCCAGCAACGCCAGGCAGCGGCGCGATCATTCCTCGTCGAACCAGTGCGCACGCGCACGCATGATCAAGTCGCTGGCCTGCTGCTCGTCCATGCCGGCGATCTCCGCCAGCTCATCGGTCGCCAGTTCGGCCAGATCGTCACGCGTATGTACGCCACGCTCAGCCAGTTTGGCAGCCAGGTCAGGTGTTATGCCATCGAGTTCGAGCAGATCCTGCGCGGTTTCCAGGCGTTCTTCCTGGGCAATCGCCTCGGTAAGCAAGGCATTGCGGGCGCGGGCACGCAGTTCATTGATGGTGTCTTCATCGAAAGCCTCGATCTCCAGCAGTTCCTGCATGGGGACATAGGCGATCTCTTCCAGACCGGTAAAGCCTTCATCGATCAGGATATCGGCGACTTCTTCGTCCACATCCAGCTTGTCCATGAAAGCGGCGCGCAGCGTGGCACGCTCATTTTCCTGGCGATTGAGGCTTTCCTCCGGCGTCATGATATTGATCTGCCAGCCGGTCAACTCGGAGGCCAGACGCACGTTCTGCCCCCTGGCGCCAATGGCTTTGGGCAGGTTCTCTTCATCGACCACGACATCCATGGCGTGCTTGTCTTCATCGACCACGATGGATTCGACGTTGGCGGGCGCCAGCGCGCCGATGACGAACTGAGCGGGATCTTCCGACCACAGGACGATGTCGACCTGCTCGCCACCCAACTCGTTGCGCACGGCGGTCACGCGCGATCCGCGCATGCCCACGCAAGTGCCGATGGGATCGATACGCTTGTCGTAAGCCACCACGGCAATCTTGGCACGCACACCCGGGTCGCGGGCAGCCGCCTTAATCTCGAGCAGACCCTGCTCGATTTCGGGGACTTCATTTTCAAACAATTGGCGGATGAATTCCGGCGAGGTCCGCGACAGAATCACCTGCTGGCCACGAGCGGCGTGATCGACACGCAGCACAAAGGCGCGGACACGGTCGCCGACACGTAGGTTTTCCTTGGGGATCATTTCAGTGCGCGGCAGGCGGGCTTCGATCTTGCCTGTCTCGACGATGCAATCGCCCTTATCCATGCGCTTGATCGTGCCCGAGATGATGGTCTCGCCACGATCCAGAAAATCATTGAGCACTTGCTCGCGCTCGGCGTCGCGGATCTTCTGCAGGATGGCCTGCTTGGCCGCCTGCGCGCCGATACGCCCGAACTCGACCGGCTCGAGCGGCTCTTCGATGTAATCGCCTTCTTGCAGGTCCGGCGCGATTTCGCGCGCATCGGACAGCATTTCTTGCTTATCTGGTTCTTGCAGGCCCGCCTCGTCCGGCACCACGAGCCAGCGACGGAAGCCCTCATGGTTGCCCGTTTCGCGATCGATAGAGACGCGGATATCGGCGTCTTCCTTGAAACGCTTTTTCATGGCCGAGGCCAGCGCGCTTTCCAGCGCCCCGAATACGACTTCACGCGTCACGTTCTTTTCACGCGCCAGAGCGTCAACCAACAGAAGAATTTCGCGACTCATCGCTTTTTGCCCTTGAAATCCAGAACGGGATCCAGCTTGGCGCGCTCGATGTCATCGAGCGTGAAGCTCAGCACCTGAATATCGTCCTTCTTTGCCTCAAATTCGAGACCGAACACCGTTTTGCCGTCGGCAGAGGGATCCGCCGGCCGCAGGATGCCGGTAAACACTTTGCGCCCATCGACCGCCTCGCGCAGCTTGATCTCGACGCGCTCGTCCGCAAACCGGCGAAACTCCGCTTCGGTACGCAAAGGACGATCAACGCCGGGCGAGCCCACTTCGAGACGCTTGTAATCGATGTTTTCGACCTCAAACACGCGCGACAACTGCCGGGACACCTGCTCGCAATCTTCAATGCGAACGCCGCCCTCGCGGTCTATGGTCACGCGCAACAAGCCCAAGGCAGCACGCTCGACATCGACCAACTCGATGCCCATGCCCGCCAACGCTTCTTCGGTCAATGCGAATAAATCAGCCATACGCTCAAAAAAAATGGGCTGTATGCCCAGCCCATCGTGTTGCCCGACCTGCCGCCCGTGCTTGCATACTTGCAAACACCTGCCGCAACTCGGACGCTCTGCGACTTTTGTCGCCGTTGCCCGCGGCCACTTGCCGCCGACCCAAACGCCCGGCCAAAGCCACACGCAGTCGCGCAGCCCGCCTTCCTCACCCGCAAGAGCTATTACTCAAGCCCCGCAAGCGCCAGCTGCCCCGACCCCGCTCGGCATCCTCAAAGGGCAAGCGGGTTAAGGGCAAACATGGATCAACTGCGAAAAGACGCGCCAGGACACAAATGATTTTACCAGATAACGGACAAATTTTCCTGATTCATCCAGGGTTTACGCGATAAAGGGACGCGACACACCCGGAATGGTGGTTCGCGCCCCACACCCGATCAACGATCGCCGCGTCCACCCCGGCCACCCATTACGCCCAGACGGGACTCGTGCGCCGCCGCGCCTTTGGGCTGCCAATCATCGCCTCGCCCCTCGCCGCTGCGGCGCGGACGGGATTTATTGCCACCCGCCGGTTTGGGCGCTGCACTCTTGGGACGTCCTGCCCCCTTACCGGCAGGCTTGGGACCCGCAGCAGACTTACCCGCCGCAGAACGATTGCCGGCAGGCTTGGCCCCTACGGGCTTGCCGCCAGCCGGCCGGCCTGCGGCCGCGGCGCCGGCCGCCGCATTGGCGCCCGGTTTGCCACGCCCGCCAGCAGGCCTCTTTGCGCCCCGCGAGCCGGCCGGCTTGGCCGCCCCACCTGCTGCCGCGGCAGCAGACGATCCACCCGCTGCTGCGGCCGGCTTGCGGCCGCGCCCCTTGGCCGCACCGGCAGGTTTACCTTTGCCGCCTGCATCATTGCCCAGCGGATGCCCATTGGCATAGCCACCGGTAAACATCAGGCCCGTACCAAACGGATCCGACGGACACGGCGCCGAGGCACCGACCCTGCCGCCCTGCAACTTACCCCGGTGACCAATGCGCGCGCCGTTCATGCCATTGTGTTCCATCGTGCCAAAGCCCGGCGGCAATGCACTGTCATGCGACTGCGGCTGCCGCGACTTGCCGCGCCGCCCGCCCGATTCGTCATCCTCGCGCAACAGACCCAATTGCACCATCAGCGCCGATACCAGCGAAGCGTCCAGCTCTTCCCAACGGCCACGACGCAACGAGCGAGGCAACACCAGGTCGCCGAAACGCGTGCGTATGAGGCGACTGACGGTCACGCCCACAGCCTCGAACATCCGACGAACCTCGCGGTTGCGCCCCTCCTGCAACGTGACGCGGTACCAGCGGTTGCTGCCATCGCCGCCCAGATACTCGAAGGAACCGAACGCAGCCTTGCCATCATCCAGATCGATTCCTTCGACCAGGGAATTGCGCTGCGCCTCATCCATCTCGCCCAGTACGCGCACGGCATACTCACGCTCGGTGCCGTAGCGGGGATGCATGATGCGATTGGCCATATCGCCGGACGTCGTGAAGATCAGCAGACCTTCGGTGTTCAGATCCAGCCGCCCCACCGAGAGCCACTTTCCAGTGCGCAGCTTGGGCAGACGGGCAAATACGTTGGCACGCCCGCCCGGATCGTCATGACTGACGATCTCGCCGGCCGGTTTGTGATACAGAATCACGCGCGGGGGCTTCTTGGCATTGGGCCGGGAAATCGGCTTGCCATTGACGCGCACCTGATCGTTTGCCGCCACGCGCTGACCGATATGAGCGGGCTCGCCGTTGACTGACACACGGCCCGCCACGATGAGCTCCTCCATCTCGCGCCGCGACCCGACCCCAGCGTCGGCCAGCACCTTGTGCAGCTTAGGCATGATGGCTTCGCTGTTGAGGTACTTGCCCAGCCGTTGCTCGCTGCGGGCTGCCTTGTCCAGATACGACAACGCCTCATCCGCCTCGCGCTCGGCCTGGCGGGCATTGTCACCGCCCCGCGGCGCCTCAGCCGGCGCCGATTCGGCCACAGGGGTCGCATCTTTATTCTCTTCACTTGCAGCATCGGCACGGCGACGGCGAAACGGCGTGCGCAACTTGCGGCCGCGGCTGCGGCCGCCGCCCTCACCCTCAGGCGTAGCCGCGGTGGCCTGCTCGGCCGAGGGCGCCTGATCAACGGTGGAATTGTCGTCCTGCATCGTTGTCGTTGTATTGGTTGTCACTGGGACAGCTCCGGATTTCAAACTGGCTCGGGCTTGCCTGGCGCAAGCCCATTGTCATCTTGGTCTTGGGAACGCTGCGGCACTTCCGGCACCTCGGGGGTAGCGGGCTGCGGCGGCGCGATTTCGGGTTCTGGCTGAACCGGCTCCACTTCGGGAACCGACGGCGGGGCCGTCTCATCAGGTTCGGCGGGAGGTTGAATCCGGTCGTGTTCCGGCACGGGGACCTCCACAGGCACCTCAGGTGTCGCGGGGTGCCCGGCGTCCGGATCGGCGAAGGTATCCACCGGCTCCGGCAAAGACGCTTCTGGCGCGGCAAACTCGGCCGCAGACTCGGAAGCGATATGAGATTCTACGCCATCCCGGACAGTTACGTCAGCGTTCATTGTTTCATCCCCTAGTTGTAGCGTGCCAGGCACAGGCCCACTTGTCACTGCGACGATCTCTTCGAGCTGGATTTCCGTACCTCCGAGATCCAGGCCTGCCAACGCTGCGGCCGCTTGGGACGACTCCAGGGGCGGCAGCTCATCCAGGGCGCGCAACCCCAGATCATCCAGAAACTGGCGCGTCGTGCCGAACAGGGCAGGACGCCCGGGAGCATCGCGATGACCGATAACCTCGATCCAACCGCGATCCTCCAACGCCTTGACGATCTGCGACGAGACGGTAACGCCCCGGATATCTTCGATGTCACCACGAGTGACCGGCTGGCGCCAGGCGACGATGGCCAGGGTTTCAAGCACCGCGCGCGAATACTTCGGTGGCCGCTCGGGATTGAGACGCTCGAGGTAACGCTGCATGGAGGGACGGCTCTGAAACCGCCACCCGCTGGCCAGATGGGCCAACTCCATACCCCGCTCCTGCCATTGCTCCTGCAATGTCTCCAACCACCCTCGCAACATGGCGTTGGTCATCTCTGGATCTTCGCCAAAAAGCCTGTGCATCTCGGTCAATTGCATAGGCTGGCTGGCGCACAAAAGCGCCGTTTCCAACACGAGAATTGCCTCGCTATCGTTCATCGATACCCAATGTTAAAAGCCGGCGCGACTTGCGCCGTGATTAATTTCAGTGTAAAGTTCTTCTTCTCAGACGCGGGGTGGAGCAGTCTGGCAGCTCGTCGGGCTCATAACCCGAAGGTCGTAGGTTCAAATCCTGCCCCCGCAACCAAATTCGCAAAGGCCTGGCATCTGCCAGGCCTTTGTCATTGGCGTTCGCACCAAGCCTAAACGCCGCAAAAAAATTACCCGAAAACAAATTACGCGAAAACGTCCCGGCGAAACCGCAACGGGAATTGGCGCTGACCGCCTCGACACCGGCATGGCACGGAGGCGAGCCGCGCATCGCAACAGCCCTGGCGGCCGGGCGCAGCAATACCGATGCCGCCGCAGCACGGCGCGTCCGCTTCCCACCATGGTAATGACGCACGCAGCCGCAGCCCTCCTGGCCTTCTGCCAGCGGGTCAGCGAATGTCGATGCGCTTGCCTGCACGTTCATCATCCTCATTCTGCCCTGAGGGCTGACGGGCTTGACCCGCATGCATGCGTGCGCGCCCTCGCCAGCTCAATGACAATAGAAACCTGAATAGAAACCTGGCAGGCGCGCGTCTCAGGGAGCGCGAGACCGATGCCAGACAGCGTGCCGCCAGTTGCGCACTTGACCACACAACAGGAGCGCGACGCACGCCAATCAAGATGCATGTGAACATCGCCGCCATCGACGCGACAGCGTGATGACACAACCCGGGCGGCACCGCCGCAGACCGAAACCAGTCCACCGGGGAAGCACGCCGGCTGCAGACTACGGCTGCAACGCGCACCTCAATGACAATGTACGGCTATTATAGCCCCTACATTTTCTGGCCGGCCAATAGCGTATCCCACGGCTCATGCCCGAGACGCTCAACCAGAAAATCCAGCATGGTGCGCAGCACCAAAGGCATTTGGCGTCGCGAGGCATAGACCCCGTACACCCCCAGAACCTGGGGCTCACTGTCACCAAGAATGCTGCGAAGGCGGCCAGACACGATTTCGGGCACGGCCAAATAGGTGGGCAACAACGCGATGCCCGCGCCATGCAACGCGGCGCCCATCAACACCTGCGCCTCATTGGCCGTGATGCTGCCGTTGACAGACACGTCGACCGTTTCACCCTCCCGCAAGAACCGCCATAGTCCATGACCATGGTACGAATGGGTCAGGCAATTGTGAAATGCCAGATCCTCCACCCGCGACGGGACCCCTCGATGTTCGAAATAAGTATCACTGCCGCAGACGACCGACCGACAATCCGCCAGACGGCGGGCAATGAGATTCGGATCCACCTCATTCGTGATGCGCACGGCCAGATCCACCCGCTCCTCCACCAAGTCGACCAATCGATCCACCAACAGGAGGTCCACCGCCGTACCGGGATAGCGCCTGACAAAATCGGCCACCACCGGCACCAACTGGCTATTGCCGAACGACGGCGAGGCGCTCATGCGCAGCATGCCCCTGGGCATTGCTTCGGGAGTCGCCACGGCATCCCGCATATCGCCCACCATGTCGAGCATGCGCCGGCAACGCGGCAGCGTCTCCGCCCCAGCAGGGGTCAAGCTCAGACGCCGGGTCGTCCGATGCAATAACCGCACCCCGACCCACTCCTCCAGCTCCGCCAGATAACGCGACACCATGGCGCGCGACATATCCAGCTGGGTTGCCGCTGCCGACAGACTGCCACGATCAGCGACCTCAACAAAGACCTGCATAGCTTTGAGCCTGTCCATGTTTGTCTCGATTTATGCATCAGACAAGACAGTTTTATAACCGATTGTGTCGCCATTCACTTGGAAAGCGGGCGGTGGGCTTGACGTTGACCCAGCGCCTGGCTCGCGAAATCAGCGACCTCATCAGGATCGAGGCCACGCACAATGAACACCAGACGCGAGTTGCGGCATTCGTCAGGCCATTGCGCCAGAGGTTCGAGCGGGTATAACTGGCGGTGTACGCCGTGCACCACGCAAGGCGCGGCCTCGCCCACAAAACAGACCAGACCTTTGATACGCAACAAACCCCGATCGTAACGCGCCTGGATATCGTGCATTGCGGCAGAGAATTGCCCTCTGCTCGGCGGCATCACCAGCTCGAGGACAAACGGGGAAACGCCCGCATGGCGCCCCAAACGGCGATGCGCACCGTAGGCAGACAGCCAGCGCCCCACAGATGCCGCCTCGCTGCGTTCGGCCTGCAGTGCGATATCGGTCAACTCAGCCGGAACCGCCCCCTGCCGCGCCAAGGCAACCGTCCTGACCCCCGGATGCACCGCGGCGACCGCTTCCCGCACGGCCTCGAGTTGCGGCGCGCCCACCAGATCTGCCTTGCTGACGGCCACAACATCGGCCAGCGCCAATTGCGAGGCCGCCTCCGGCTGTGCGGCACTGGGCGCCGCCACTGCCAACTGCTCGAGCAGATGCTGTGCGTCGACCACGGCAATGGCGCCACGGTAAACATAACGGGCAGCCAAAAAAGGTCGTTGCGCAGAGTAAAAAGTATCGGAGCTGGCGAAGCCATGCCGGTCGTTTCGATGACTACGCGTTGAAAGCGTGGGACACGTCTCTGCAACGCGAGCATGAACATTTCGCACAAGGTGTTGACCAGCCCCCCCGCCACCGTGCAGCAGATACAACCGCCTTCGAGCAACACGACTCGATCGTCGACCGAGCGCACCAGCACATGATCGACACCGATCTCACCCAACTCATTGACGATGACCAACGCATCGGCGTAGCCTGGGTCGCTCAAGAGACGGTTCAACAGCGTCGTCTTGCCGCTGCCGAGAAAACCGGTCAGAACGGTCACCCCGATACGAGTGTCTGTCCGGCTAGCGTTTAGCGTTTCCATGTGCGCGCCCAGGTCCCTGCGGCCGGTGCCGCAATCCACTCTCGCGCCGACTGGCGCGTGCCGAATAGTAGTCCAACGATAGAAGCCATATCGGAGATCGACATGTCTTTGCACCATGCTAGCCCTGGCGAGCTGATCAATCTCAAGCCTTTGGGCGCGGCGCTGCGCGACACTGCCTCGCAGGCCTTGGTGCGCTCCAACCAGATTGAAGTGCTCAGGTTGATACTGAAAGCTGGACACAGCCAACCCAGTCATGACATCGCCGCCAGCGCGATCACCCTGCACTGCCTCGAAGGTGAGGTGAGCCTGACAGCCTATGGGGTCAGTCAGCCGCTAAGCGCAGGCACGCTGGTTTTGCTGGCAGCAGGTGTGCCCCATCACTTGACAGCCATTACCGATTGCGCCGTTTTGGTCACGCTTTGCCTCAATCGCGCGCCCCAATAGCAGGATGAGCGCAGCCTGCCGGCAAAAACCAAAAGGGCCATCCACGTAAGTGGATGGCCCTGAATTCTTTGGCTCCCCGAGCTGGGCTCGAACCAGCGACCTGCGGATTAACAGTCCGTCGCTCTACCGACTGAGCTATCGGGGAACTGCTAAGAAACGAGATTATGAAGCATTTTTTTAAAGGACGCAAGCCAACGCGTTTGGCGCCGCGCCAATGCAAAAAGGGCAGCCCGTCGAGAGCTGCCCTTTCAATTTTGGTGCCGGCAAGAGGAGTCGAACCCCCGACCTTCGCATTACGAATGCGCTGCTCTACCAACTGAGCTATGCCGGCAATATTCTTGCAACTCACAGATCTGACTACCTGCAAGCCTTCTTTCCGTTTTAGGCCAAGCGCGAGTCTCTGGACTTACGTTGCCTGGCAGCCCAAAAAAGCTGCCAAAGAAAGAAGACCGCGATAATAGCAGAAAAATTTTTAACTGCGCAAGTGCGCTCGGCTAATCCGCGCTTATTCAGCGTCAGGTTGATTCTCTGGCGCCGCTTTCTGGAAGGCCGGCAACGTATTGCAGGCTTCATCGATGCGCAGAATCGTCGGCATGGCACTCAGATCACAACCAAACCGGCGGGCGTTGAACACTTGAGGGACCAGGCAGATGTCAGCCAGCGTGGGCGTATCGCCATGGCAGAAGCGTCCCGTCTCGGCGGATTGCGACAGCATACTCTCCAAGGCGGTCAAGCCGGTATCCACCCAATGTCGATACCAGGCATTCTTGGCCTCTTCCTCGACCTTCAGATCATGCTTGAGGTATTTCAGCACTCGCAGGTTGTTCAGCGGATGAATGTCGCACGCGATATTCAAAGCAATCGCCCGCACACGCGCCCGCGCCGCTGGCGTGGCCGGCAAAAGGGCCGGCTGGGGATGCGTTTCATCCAGATACTCGATGATGGCCAGCGACTGCCCGATGGCCTGATCGCCGTCGACCAGCGTGGGCACCAGCGCGCTCGGGTTCAGGGCAAGATAATCCTCGGAGAGTTGTTGACCGTCCTCTTTGAGCAGATGCACAGGGGAGTATGCATACGACAGCCCTTTGATATTGAGGGCGATGCGCACGCGATAAGCGGCCGAGCTGCGAAAGTAGCTGTACAACTGCATGATGTCTCCTGCAGGCGGTCCAGCCGCCTGATAGGTTGGTTTTATAAGAATAATCAGTCGAGGTTTTCGACCTGCGCGATTTTTCGGGACAGGCCCTTGGGCAGCGGGAAGGCGACGTTTTCTTCCAGCCCAGGCATGGTGCGCACCGACACGGCGCCCAGCTCGCGGACCCTGTCGATGACCTGCCGCACCAGCACCTCAGGCGCCGAGGCGCCGGCGGTGATGCCCACACGGTGCCGGCCAATCAACCAGGCCGGATCGATGGCGCCAGCACCGTCGACCAGATGCGCCTGAACCCCGATGCGTTCTGCGACTTCACGTAGCCGGTTGGAGTTCGAACTGTTGGGGCTGCCCACCACGAGTACGAGATCGCACTCGGGTGCGAGCACCTTGACGGCATCCTGGCGGTTCTGCGTGGCGTAACAAATGTCGCTTTTCTTGGGCTCGACTATGGTTGGAAAACGGGATTTGAGCGCGCGTGAAACGGCCGTCGCATCGTCCACGGAGAGGGTCGTCTGCGTGACGTAAGCCAGGTTATCCGGATCGGTGACCTGCAGCGCATCAACGTCTTCGACCGTCTCGACCAGATACATGCCGCCCTGGGCCTGACCCAATGTGCCTTCGACTTCGGGATGCCCCTTGTGACCAATCATGATGATTTCGCGGCCGGCCGCGCGCATGCGGGCCACCTCGATATGCACCTTGGTGACCAACGGGCAGGTCGCATCAAACACTCGCAACCCGCGTTCTTCGGCTTCCGCACGCACGGCTTTGGAGACCCCGTGCGCCGAGAAGACCACGATGGCTCCTTCAGGGGCCTGATCGAGTTCATAGATGAAGATGGCACCTTTGGCGCGCAGGTCCTCGACCACGTAGCGGTTATGGACAATTTCGTGGCGCACATAAATGGGCGCGCCGTGCAGCTCGAGGGCACGCTCGACAATTTCGATGGCACGATCGACACCGGCACAGAAACCGCGCGGCTGGGCCAGCAAAACTTCGGCGTCGGCCGCCGTCACGGGCTTGACGAGCTCGCTCATCAGAGAACTCCGAGAATGTGGACATCGACCCGCAGACGAATCCCAGCCAGCGGATGGTTGAAATCGAACATCGCCCAATCGTCGTTGATTTCTTTCAGCACGCCCGAGTAGCGCCCGCCATTGGGAGCGGCAAACTCGACCAGATCGCCCGGGCTGAAACTCGTGTCGGCACCGGCGTGCTCGGCCAGCATGCGGCGCGTGACTTTCTGGATGAGTTCGGGATTGCGGTCGCCATAAGCCTCGGCCGGCTCAAGCGTAAAGCTGAAACGCTCATCCTCCTGGTGGCCCAGCAATCCGGCCTCCATGCCGGGCGCCCACTGGCCGCCGCCCATTTGCAGCGTAGCCGGACGGCCGTCAAAGGTGTCGGTGAACACAGATCCTTCGGCCGGACCCGAGGCCAGGACAACACGATAGTGCAGAGTCAGGTAGGAGTCCGGATGGATGGAAACAGTCATAGTGGGGGGAATTGGACGCAGTAAGGCGCCATCATTTCAGCAACCGAGAATCCGACATTTTAGAGCCTCCCGCATGAACCTGCCTGATTCCCTGCTTCCCTGCCAGCGCCCCCGGGAGCGCCTGCTGCGCCTTGGGACCACTCCATTGAACGACGCCGAGCTTCTGGCGCTGGCCTTGCGCACCGGCCAGCGCGGGTGCAATGCGCTCGAACTGGCGCAAAAACTGCTGGTGCGCCACGGCGGCTTGCGTGGAGTATTTGCCACCACCGCGCAAGAGCTTTGCGATCATCCTGGCCTGGGCTCGGCCAAGGCCTGCGCGCTATCCGTGATTCCGGAGCTGTCACGGCGCGCCATCGAAGAAACGCTGCGCGGCCGCCGGGCCATGAACCACCCCGAAGAGGTCAAACGATACTGCCGCACTGCGCTGAGCCACCGCCCCATCGAGCATTGCATCGCCCTTTATCTGGATCAGCAATTGCAACTGCTGGCCTGCGGCGAATTAGCCCAGGGCACACTGGCGCGAGCATCGGTTTTCCCCCGCGAGGTCGTCAAGGAGGCACTGCGCCACCATGCCGCAGCCCTCATCCTGGCCCACAACCATCCTTCCGTCAGCACACGTCCCAGTAGCTCGGACTGCCTGTTCACACGCCAACTGCGCCAGGCACTGGCCCTGGTCGACATTCAACTCGTCGACCATCTGATCGTGGCTCGCGATCAGGTCTATTCCATGGCCGAGCACGGCCAGCTCTAGGCTGGCGCCGCGCGCTTCGTTAGACTAGACGGCCATTCTTCGTCAGGTTGTCATGAAGCGCATCTGGGACATTTCGCCGCCGATATCGGCCCAGTCTCCCGTTTTCCCGGGTGACACGCCCTATAGCCAGCACTGGAAGTGGCAGATTTCGCCCCAGTGCCCGGTCAATGTGAGCGAAATCGCCATGTCGCCGCACATCGGCGCCCATGCCGATGCACCGTTGCACTATGCCGACGGCGCAGCCGCCATCGGCAGCCTGCCGCTGGAGCCATTTCTGGGCCCCTGCCGCGTCATCCATGCGCTGGACTGCGGGCCGCTCATCCTGCCTGAACACTTGGCCCACGCCGCCGATGACCTGCCAGCCCGGGTGCTAGTGCGCACGGCGCAGCATGCCGCCGTGCATTGGTGGACCGACGATTTTTCGGCCTATGCGCCCCAGACCATCGAATGGCTGGCCGGCCGCGGGGTGACGCTGATCGGCATCGATACGCCCAGCATCGACCCCGCCAGCAGCAAGACCCTGGGTAGCCACCATACCATCCTGCGCCGCGATATCCGCGCGCTGGAGAATCTGGTGCTGGACGCGGTCGCGCCGGGCGATTACGAACTGATCGCTCTGCCGCTCGCGTTGGTCCAGGCTGACGCCAGCCCGGTGCGTGCGATCCTGCGCGAGCTGGGCTGATACGCCGCTTTCGAGTGGCGCTTTACGATCCCGAAGGCGGCAGGCTGCAAAGGCGGCCCGCCGCCCGATCATGAGGCTCGGCCATGAGCAACCCCGAAGATATTGTCCGCACCGAAAACGCCCAGCTCGATTTCCGCACGGACATGACCTATGGCGACTATCTCTGTCTGGACGCGCTCTTGAGCGCCCAGCACCCCCTGTCGCCCGAACACAATGAAATGCTGTTCATCATTCAGCACCAGAGCAGCGAACTCTGGATGAAGTTGATGCTGCATGAACTGCGCGCCGCGCTAGGGCAGATACGCAGCGACAACCTGCCGCCCGCGTTCAAAATGCTGGCGCGCGTGAGCAAAATCATGGAGCAACTCGTCCACGCCTGGGACGTATTGGCCACCATGACGCCACCCGAGTACTCGGCGCTGCGTCCCTGCCTGGCGCGCTCAAGCGGATTTCAGAGTTATCAGTACCGAGAAATCGAGTTCATGCTGGGCAACAAGAACGCGGCCATGCTGCGTCCTCATGCCCATCGCCCGGAGCTGCTGGCGCAGGTGCAGGCGGCCTATGAGGCCCCATCGCTCTACGACGAAAGCCTGCGTTTGCTGGCACGCCACGGGTTGCCGGTGCCACAGGACTATCTGCAACGGGACTGGACGCAGCCCTACCAGGCCAGCCCCGAGGTCGAGGCCGCCTGGTTGACGGTCTACCGCAACCCGCAGCACTACTGGAATCTCTATCAGCTCGGAGAGAAACTGACGGACCTGGAGGACGCCTTCCGACTTTGGCGTTTTCGCCACGTCACAACGGTCGAGCGCGTGATTGGCTTCAAAAAGGGTACCGGCGGCACTTCCGGGGTGGGTTATCTGCGCAAGATGCTTGACGTGGTGCTTTTTCCCGAAATCTGGACGCTCCGCACGGATCTCTAGCCCCACCGGCTGCATCTATCCACACCC
Source organism: Bordetella holmesii ATCC 51541 (assembly GCA_000612485.1). NCBI lineage: Bacteria > Pseudomonadati > Pseudomonadota > Betaproteobacteria > Burkholderiales > Alcaligenaceae > Bordetella > Bordetella holmesii. Next base: position 2,726,868 of record CP007494.1, on the reverse strand, counting down.
TTGTTGGTATGCTAGAATGTGTGGTTACTTTTTGGATACGTGGCAAGAACTTGGGTTTGGGCCTTATGGCTGCGACCGTAATCTTGTTGGCGACCCGCAAACCAGGGAACTCATCATGAAAGAAGGCATTCACCCCGAATACCGCGAAGTGGTGTTCATGGACGTTCAGACGGGCAATAAATTCGTGACCCGTTCGACCATCAACACCCGCGAAACCGTCGAACTCGACGGCAAGACCTACCCGCTCTTTAAATGCGACGTGACTTCCGAGTCGCATCCGTTTTACACCGGCGCCCAGACCCGTATCGTTGAAACTGGCCGTGTGGAGAAGTTCCGCGCCCGTTTTGCCCGTACCGCTGGCACGGTCAAGGCTTCCTGATCGGACGCCTTTTGCGCCACCCCAGGTCGCGCGACAAAAAGCAGCCTGCGGGCTGCTTTTTTTTCCTCTATTCGCAAAGTCGACCAGCCATGCGGCGTCGCTTGCGGTGAATCCTCAGCTTCAGCCCCCGGTATCGCGCCGGTCGGTTACATTACGTCCGTGTCCCCAGTAACGCGCTCCACTCCCGCTCGGCTGACCATCTCAGCCACATCCAAGCTGCCCCGCCTGGTGCTGCTTGGCTTGTCGCTCGCCTATATCGTGGCCGGGCTGTTCATGCGCGACCCCTGGAAAACGGACGACGCCGTCGGCATGGCGACCATGGTCACCGCCTTGCGCGAAGGCGGCATGACCTGGCTGCTGCCGCAGGTGGGCCAGTTGGCCCATGCCGAAGAAGCCCCGATGATCACCTGGGTCGGGGCCATCTGCATCTGGATTTTCGGCCCCCTGTTTGGCGACATCACGGCGGCACGCCTGCCTAATCTGCTCTGGTTTGCCATGGCTGCCATCAGCGTCTGGTACGGCACCTATCTGGTGGGCCGCCGTCCTGAAGCGCAGCCGCTGGCGCTGCCTTTTGGCGGCGAACCGCCGCCGCGCGATTATGGCCGCATGCTGGCCGACGCGGCCCTGCTGTTGCTGGTGGCGACCGTCGGTATTTTGCAACGTGTGCATGAGACCTCCGTCGTGCCTGCCATCCTGGCCTGGCAGGCGTTGACGTTCTACGCTATGGCGCGCACGCTGGATCGCCCCCTGCTGGGCACCAGCACGCTGGGCCTGGCCCTGGCCGGCGCTTTTCTGACGCGCGGCTGGATGGGGGCGCGCCCATCATGCTGGCCGCGCTGCTTGCCTTCGTTCCCCGCAGCGCGCTGTGGCAAAGGGTGCGCTGGCTGCCCTGGGCCGCACTCTTGGCCGCCGCACTGATTCTGGCGTGGTGGATCCCCGCCTCGCAGGGAAGCGACTACTGGATACGCAACTGGAAGGTCTGGAACATCTCCTCCTTTTCGATGCCGGATCTGCGGCTGTCCGCACGCACGCTGCGTGACCTGCCCTGGTATCTCTGGCCGACCTGGCCGCTGGCCTTGCTGGCGATCTGGCGCTGGCGCAATTGGCTATTCGCACCGCACATCTGGCTGGCCCTGATGCTGCTGGCGACGTCATGCCTGATGCTCTTCTTCCTCGAAGATCCGAACGACGCGGAGTACGTCCTGCTGGCGGTGCCCTGCGCGGTACTGGGCGCGTTCTCGCTTCCCACGCTGCGTCGCGGCGTGGTCAATACCTTGGACTGGTTTGCGGTGATGTGTTTTTCGCTCACCGTGGCCACGGCATGGCTGGGATGGGTGGCGCTGCATTTCGGCTGGCCCGCTCAGATCGCCCGCAATATTGCTCGGCAAACCACGGGCTATGAGCCCGTCATCTCGTGGTTCGCCTTCGGGCTGGCCGTCCTGGTCACGGCAGCCTGGGCCTTACTGGTCATCTGGCGCCTGCGTGTCAAACCTGCCGCTCTTTGGCGCGGCACCGTTTTATCGGCCGGCGGCCTGATCGCAACCTGGCTACTGCTGGTGCTGCTGTGGCAA